>NZ_JBXAOE010000019.1:0-184331 GCF_058802485.1 Cupriavidus sp. GW822-FHT02D05
AAAGTAGGTAATCGCCAGGCTCTCCCTTGAAACCCCCCAGTACGAAAGTACTGGGGGGTTTTGCTTTTGCGGCTGCGGTTTTGCGCGATCAGGCTCTAGCAGCGTCCAAGCCGCCAGCCTGGCGAGCCAGTTGGCCGAAATCGACATCAAAGCAAGGCCCGAGAGGCCGCCAGACGCCGTTTTAGAGCCTCTGGCGAGCCCCTATAGGGTGAAGGTGTTCTTTATTGAACGCCGACGATGATGGTGCGATCGGGCAGCTTAGCTGGTGCCAGGTCAACGCTCCGAAGTCTGTCCTTCCCTACTTTGCATAGTACGGAAAGTGCTTGACAGCCAAGGAAAGTTACACCATAATCAGAAGTTCACTGCGGAGAGGTGCCCGAGTGGCTAAAGGGGGCAGACTGTAAATCTGTTGGCTTACGCCTACGTTGGTTCGAATCCAACCCTCTCCACCAAGAATTGCAAAGCAGTAGTGAGTACCCGGCAGGTGTCGGTGAAGCAGAAAGCGTGGTAACCCGGCGGGTGTAGCTCAATGGTAGAGCAGAAGCCTTCCAAGCTTACGACGAGGGTTCGATTCCCTTCACCCGCTCCAGATTGCCCGGGTTCTTGCAGTTCTAAAAAGCAGCATTCAAGTTTCGCCCATGTGGCTCAGTGGTAGAGCACTCCCTTGGTAAGGGAGAGGTCGGCAGTTCGATCCTGCCCATGGGCACCAAATACCGCACTAGCAATATCGCTACCGACACAGGAGTCGCGAAATGGCAAAGGAAAAGTTCTCGCGGACTAAACCGCACGTGAACGTTGGTACGATCGGTCACGTTGACCATGGTAAGACCACCCTGACGGCAGCAATTGCTACGGTGCTGGCAGCCAAGTTTGGCGGTTCGGCCAAGAAGTACGACGAAATCGACGCAGCGCCGGAAGAAAAGGCACGCGGTATTACCATCAACACCGCCCACGTCGAGTACGAAACGGCTAACCGCCACTACGCACACGTTGACTGCCCGGGCCACGCTGACTATGTGAAGAACATGATCACGGGCGCCGCACAGATGGACGGCGCGATCCTGGTGTGCTCGGCCGCTGACGGCCCCATGCCCCAGACCCGCGAACACATCCTGCTGGCCCGCCAGGTTGGCGTGCCTTACATCATCGTGTTCCTGAACAAGTGCGACATGGTCGACGACGCCGAGCTGCTCGAGCTGGTCGAAATGGAAGTGCGCGAGCTCTTGTCCAAGTACGAATTCCCCGGCGACGACACCCCGATCATCAAGGGTTCGGCCAAGCTGGCACTGGAAGGCGACAAGGGCGAACTGGGCGAGCAAGCCATTCTGGCCCTGGCCGAACAGCTGGACAGCTACATCCCGACGCCGGAACGTGCCATCGACGGTACCTTCCTGATGCCGGTGGAAGACGTGTTCTCGATCTCGGGCCGTGGCACGGTTGTGACCGGTCGTATCGAGCGCGGCATCATCAAGGTTGGTGAAGAAATCGAAATCGTTGGTATCAAGCCGACGGTCAAGACCATCTGCACCGGCGTGGAAATGTTCCGCAAGCTGCTGGACCAAGGTCAAGCAGGCGACAACGTGGGTCTGCTGCTGCGCGGCACGAAGCGCGAAGACGTCGAGCGCGGCCAAGTGCTGTGCAAGCCGGGTTCGATCAAGCCGCACACGCACTTCACCGGCGAGGTCTACATCTTGTCGAAGGACGAAGGCGGCCGCCACACCCCGTTCTTCAACAACTACCGCCCGCAGTTCTACTTCCGTACGACCGACGTGACTGGCTCGATCGAGCTGCCGAAGGACAAGGAAATGGTCATGCCGGGTGACAACGTGTCGATCACGGTCAAGCTGATTGCCCCGATCGCCATGGAAGAAGGCCTGCGTTTCGCCATCCGTGAAGGCGGTCGTACCGTCGGCGCCGGCGTCGTGGCAAAGATCCTCGACTGATAAGGTCGAACAGCGAATACGGCACCAACCGGCCGTATTCGTTGCCAGAGGGGTTGGCCTAATCGCCGACCCCACAGTTGTTTTAGGGGTATAGCTCAACTGGCAGAGCGTCGGTCTCCAAAACCGAAGGTTGGGGGTTCGATTCCCTCTGCCCCTGCCAATTCAATCAGCCGCGTCGCGATAGAGAGTATCGTGACGCGGCTTAGTCTCGTTTGCGAAACATGGCCAATCCCAACGTCGAAACCGTCAACGCCGCCAGTGGTAAGTGGTTGCTTGGCGCCGCGGTGCTACTGGTGGTTGCCGGCGTCATCGGTTTCTATGCCCTGGCACAGCAACCGTCCTACGTGCGTGGCGCTGCGCTGTTCGGCGGCATTGCGCTGGGCGTGGTGGTCGCGCTGGTATCGGCGCCAGGCAAGGACTTCATCGGTTTCTCCAAGGAATCGTATCGCGAAGTCCGTAAGGTCGTTTGGCCCACCCGCAAGGAAGCCGGGCAGATGACGGGCCTGGTGTTTGTCTTTGTCGTGATCATGGCCGTGTTCCTGTGGTCTGCGGACAAGCTCATCGAGTGGGTCATCTTTTCGCTCGTGCTGGGCTGGAAATGAAGGATAGAACATGACGGATAACGCACAACAGGAAGTCCCCGCAGCTGAATCGCCTTCGTCGAAGAAGCGCTGGTATGTGGTGCACGCCTATTCCGGCATGGAAAAGAGTGTGCAGCGCGCGCTGCAGGAGCGCATTGAGCGCGCCGAAATGCAGGATAAGTTTGGCCGCATCCTGGTCCCGTCCGAAGAAGTCGTTGAAATCAAGGGTGGGCAGAAGTCTGTCACCGAACGTCGCTTCTTCCCGGGGTACGTGCTGGTCGAGATGGAAATGACCGACGAGACCTGGCACCTGGTGAAGAACACCAGCAAGGTCACTGGCTTCGTCGGCGGTGCGCGCAATCGCCCGAGCCCGATTTCCCAGAAGGAAGTCGACAAGATCATGACCCAGATGCAGGAAGGGGTCGAGAAGCCGCGTCCCAAGACGCTCTTCGAAGTGGGCGAAATGGTTCGCGTCAAGGACGGTCCTTTCACCGACTTCAACGGCAACGTCGAGGAAGTGAACTACGAGAAATCGCGCTTGCGAGTCTCGGTCACCATCTTCGGGCGCGCCACTCCGGTCGAGCTCGAGTTCGGCCAGGTCGAGAAGGTCTAAGTGGTTTAAGCGGTTCAGGTTTTCGCGTTTTATGCTGGTCGCAAGGCCAGCGAAAAATGCAGCGGCCAGTCTCGAAAGGGGCTGGCCACAAGAGGAGCGTGAGGCTGGCTGGGGTGGATGAACCATCCCTGCAGCGATAGCGCGCTACGACTCAACAGGATCGCATTCCGTCAGGAAGCGGTCCGGATTGGAGTAAATATGGCCAAGAAGATCATTGGCTTTATCAAGCTGCAAATTCCGGCTGGTAAGGCAAATCCCTCCCCGCCCGTGGGCCCCGCACTGGGTCAACGCGGTCTGAACATCATGGAGTTCTGCAAGGCGTTCAACGCGCAGACCCAAGGCATGGAACCCGGCCTGCCGGTGCCGGTGGTGATTACCGCCTTCGCCGACAAGAGCTTCACCTTCGTGATGAAGTCGCCCCCGGCGACCGTTCTGATCAAGAAGGCAGCTGGCCTGACCAAGGGTTCGGCCAAGCCGCACACCGACAAGGTTGGCAAGATCACGCGTGCCCAGGCTGAAGAAATCGCCAAGGCAAAGAACGCTGACCTGACCGCTGCCGATCTGGACGCTGCTGTCCGTACGATCGCCGGTTCGGCTCGCTCGATGGGCATCACCGTGGAGGGTCTGTAAATGGCTAAGGTTTCCAAGCGCACCGCCGCGAACAAGGCGAAGATCGAGCGCACCAAGTTCTACCCGATCGACGAGGCCCTGGGCCTGGTGAAGGGTTGCGCATCGGCCAAGTTCGACGAATCCATCGACGTTGCCGTGCAACTCGGCATCGATGCGAAGAAGTCGGACCAGGTGGTTCGTGGCTCCGTCGTGCTGCCTGCCGGTACCGGCAAGTCGGTTCGCGTGGCTGTGTTCGCCCAAGGCGAAAAGGCTGAAGCCGCGAAGGCAGCTGGCGCCGAAATCGTCGGTATGGAAGACCTGGCTGAACAAGTCAAGGCCGGCAACCTGAACTTCGACGTCGTGATCGCTTCGCCGGACACGATGCGTATCGTTGGTACGCTGGGCCAGATCCTGGGCCCGCGCGGCCTGATGCCGAACCCGAAGGTCGGTACGGTTACCCCCGACGTCGCCCAGGCTGTGAAGAACGCCAAGGCCGGTCAGGTGCAATACCGTGTCGACAAGGCCGGTATCATCCACGCCACCATTGGCCGCCGTTCGTTCCAGGACGCCGATCTGAAGCGCAACCTGAGCGCGCTGATCGAAGCCCTGGTGAAGTCGAAGCCGGCTACCAGCAAGGGCGTGTACCTGCGCAAGATCGCTGTTTCGTCCACCATGGGCGTTGGCGTTCGCGTGGAACAGGCTTCGCTGTCGGCCTAAGGCTGGCGGCAACCGCAGGGCGGACCCGATAACGTCGCCCAGCGTAAAGAATTGAGGATCCTGGCCCAGGCCGGGATCGTCTCCCGAGTCAGGCGGTGCCCGATAGGACACCGCAGGATGGAGGAGCAAGGCTTTGGGCAGTGGTGCCCGCCGGCGCGCAAGCGCGGAGCAGGCACCGCTGGTTATCAAAGACCGCTGGTGGCGGGTGCGGCCGTAGGTTGGCTGCCTCGCCTTAATCGGACGGAACGTACGCAGCGTGGCTTCGGCCTGCCGCGACGCCTCCCGGCCCACCAGCGCAGATGGCGCACCCGAGGGATTGAAGAATCCGGGCAATGACCCGGGTGATTCGGGCCAAATCGGACGCCGTTCGTTTGGACTGATGTGCGTGCCTCGGACGATCCGGGGGACAAGCATCGTTTTGGAGCTTAACCGTGCCACTTAATATTGAAGATAAGAAGGCCGTCGTTGCTGAGGTTTCGGCGCAAGTCGCTAAAGCCCAGACCATCGTCGTAGCCGAATATCGCGGCATTGCGGTTGGCGATCTGACCAAGCTGCGCGCCAAGGCCCGCGAGCAAGGCGTGTACCTGCGCGTTCTGAAGAACACGCTGGCGCGCCGCGCCGTGGAAGGCACGCCGTTTGCCGGCCTCGCAGAGCAAATGACCGGTCCGCTGATCTACGGTATTTCCGAAGATGCAGTGTCGTCGGCCAAGGTTCTGAACGACTTTGCCAAGACCAACGACAAGTTGGTTCTGCGCGCAGCGTCGTATGACGGCAATGTGCTCGATGCTGCTGCCGTCAAGGCACTGGCCTCGATCCCGAGCCGTGACGAACTGATTGCTCAGCTGCTTGGCGTGATGCAGGCACCGGTGTCGGGCTTCGCCCGTCTGCTGGCTGCACTGGCCGCCAAGAAGAGCGAAGGCGCCCCTGCCGAAGGCGAAGGCGCTGCTGCCGCCGCCGAGAGCGAAGGCGCAGCTGCTTAAGGCGTAAGCCTTTTCGCAGCCTGGCTCATCAAGATCGCATTACCGATACCGAATCACATTTAGCAGGAGTATTCCAAATGGCAATCAGCAAAGACGACATCCTCGAAGCCGTAGGCTCGATGTCCGTGATGGAACTGAACGACCTGGTCAAGGCGTTCGAAGAAAAGTTTGGCGTGTCCGCCGCTTCGATGGCCGTGGCTGCTGCCCCGGGCGCAGGCGCTGCTGCCGCTGAAGAGCAAACCGAGTTCAACGTTATCCTGTCGGAAATCGGCGCAAACAAGGTTGGCGTGATTAAGGCTGTTCGCGAAATCACCGGCCTGGGCCTGAAGGAAGCCAAGGATCTGGTTGACGGCGCACCGAAGGCTGTCAAGGAAGGCGTGGACAAGGCTGCTGCAGCCGACGCCAAGAAGAAGCTGGAAGACGCCGGCGCAAAGGTCGAAGTCAAGTAAGCTGTACTCGCGTGCCTTTTGGCACGCGAATGGGGCTGGCAAAGGGAGATTCCCGGCGCCAGCCTTTTTGCGCTTCTGCGATGTGTGTTTTACTGTGCACTCGGAAGCGTGAACAAATGGCGCAAGCGATGCTTGAGAGCTGGGCGTATGCCTAAGCTTGAGCAGAGGCCAAACATCAGTGGCACACTAGGTGGTTGCTGATGTTTGTCTTCTGAACCGACTGCAGAAGACAAGTTTGGTCGGGTGTCCCCCGGGCCGGTATGACGCATTGCGTCGTTTCTGCCGGCTCGCAGCGTGCGGACACCGTCAGCCAGAGGTTGGTAGCGGCCAACCGCCAAATCCCCTCCCAGTCGCTGAACACCTCAGGTGCTGCGCCAGGTCCAGCCAGCCCTGCGATGATTCGGAGATCCCATGGCGTACAGCTTCACCGAAAAGAAGCGCATTCGCAAAAGTTTTGCGAAGCGCGCGACGGTTCATCAGGTTCCTTTCCTGCTTGCCACCCAGATTGAATCCTACGCTCAGTTTCTGCAAGAGGGTGCGCCACCCTCACGTCGCAAAACCGAGGGCCTGCAAGCGGCTTTCAGTGCAATCTTCCCGATTGTGTCGCACAACGGGCTCGCCCGTATGGAGTTCGTCTCCTACCACCTCTCCAACCCGCCGTTCGACGTCAAGGAATGTCAACAGCGTGGCCTGACCTTCCACTCGGCTCTGCGTGCCAAGGTACGCCTGATCATCAACGATCGGGAAAATCCGGGCAAGGTCAAGGAAGTCAAGGAACAGGAAGTCTACATGGGCGAAATTCCGCTCATGACGTCGACCGGCTCCTTCGTCATCAACGGTACCGAGCGTGTGATTGTTTCGCAGCTCCACCGTTCGCCTGGCGTGTTCTTCGAACACGACAAGGGCAAGACCCACAGCTCGGGCAAGCTGCTGTTCTCGGCACGGATTATTCCTTACCGCGGCTCGTGGCTCGACTTCGAGTTCGACCCGAAGGACATCCTGTACTTCCGCGTTGACCGTCGCCGCAAGATGCCGGTCACGATCCTGCTGAAGTCGATCGGCCTGACGCCTGAGCAAATCCTCGCGCACTTCTTCGTGTTTGACAATTTCACCCTGCAGTCGGAAGGCGCGCAGATGGAATTCGTGCCCGAACGTCTGCGTGGTGAAGTCGCGCGCTTCGACATCGCCGACAAGGACGGCCGTGTCGTCGTGGAGAAGGACAAGCGGATCAACGCAAAGCATATCCGCGACCTGGATTCCGCCGGTACCAAGCTGATCAGCGTGCCGGAAGACTACCTGCTCGGCCGCGTGCTGGCGAAGAACATCATCGACCCGGATACCGGTGAGGTGATTGCCAACGCTAACGACGAGCTGACTGAAACCGTGCTGGAAAATCTGCGCGAAGCCGGTGTCAAGCAGATCCAGACCCTGTACACCAACGATCTGGACCAAGGTCCGTACATGTCGCAGACGCTGCGCGTGGACGACACCGCCGACCAGACCGCTGCGCGTATCGCGATCTACCGCATGATGCGTCCCGGCGAGCCGCCGACTGAAGACGCGGTGGAGGCACTGTTCCAGCGCCTGTTCTACAGCGAAGAGTCGTACGACCTGTCGCGCGTTGGCCGCATGAAGGTCAACAGCCGCCTGGGCCGCCCGAGCGGTGAAGGCAGCATGGTGCTGCAGGACGAGGACATCCTCGAGACCATCAAGATCCTGGTCAACCTGCGCAACGGCAAGGGTGAGGTCGATGACATCGATCACCTGGGCAATCGTCGCGTTCGCTGCGTTGGCGAACTGGCCGAAAACCAGTTCCGTGCCGGCTTGTCGCGCGTCGAGCGCGCCGTGAAGGAACGTCTGGGCCAGGCCGAGACCGAAAACCTGATGCCGCATGACCTGATCAACTCGAAGCCGATTTCGTCGGCCATCCGCGAGTTCTTCGGTTCGTCGCAGCTGTCGCAGTTCATGGACCAGACCAACCCGCTGTCCGAGATCACGCACAAGCGTCGTGTCTCCGCACTGGGCCCGGGCGGTTTGACCCGTGAGCGCGCAGGCTTTGAAGTGCGCGACGTGCACCCGACCCACTACGGCCGCGTGTGCCCGATCGAAACGCCGGAAGGCCCGAACATTGGCCTGATCAACTCGCTGGCACTGTATGCACGCCTGAACGAGTACGGCTTCCTGGAAACGCCGTACCGCAAGGTGGTCGACAGCAAGCTGACCGACCAGGTCGACTACCTGTCCGCCATTGAAGAAGGCAAGTACGTGGTGGCGCAGGCCAACGCGACGGTTGACGCCGACGGTACCCTGATCGACGAACTGGTGTCGTCGCGTGAAGGTAGCGAGCGGGAAACCCGTATGGTCACGCCGGACCGCGTCCAGTACATCGACGTGGCGCCTTCGCAGATCGTCTCGGCCGCGGCATCGCTGGTGCCGTTCCTCGAGCACGATGATGCGAACCGTGCACTGATGGGCGCCAACATGCAGCGTCAGGCCGTGCCTTGCCTGCGTCCGGACAAGCCGCTGGTGGGTACCGGCATCGAGCGTACCGTTGCGGTCGACTCGGGTACTGCCGTCCAGGCAACCCGTGGCGGCGTGGTGGACTACGTCGACGCCATGCGTATCGTGATTCGCGTGAACGATGAGGAAGCTGTCGCCGGTGAAGTCGGCGTCGACATCTACAACCTGATCAAGTACACCCGCTCGAACCAGAACACCAACATCAACCAGCGTCCGATGGTCAAGGTTGGGGATTTCGTCGCCCGTGGCGACGTGATCGCCGACGGCGCATCGACCGACCTGGGCGAGCTCGCGCTTGGCCAGAACATGCTGGTGGCGTTCATGCCGTGGAACGGCTACAACTTCGAAGATTCGATCCTGATCTCCGAACGTGTGGTTGCCGAAGACCGCTACACCTCGATCCACATCGAGGAACTGTCGGTCGTCGCGCGTGACACCAAGCTGGGACCGGAAGAAATCACCCGCGACATTTCCAACCTCGCCGAAGCGCAGCTCGCGCGTCTGGACGAGTCCGGCATCACCTACATCGGTGCCGAAGTGGAAGCCGGTGACGTGCTGGTCGGCAAGGTCACGCCCAAGGGCGAGACCCAGCTGACCCCGGAAGAAAAGCTGCTGCGCGCGATCTTCGGTGAGAAGGCTTCGGACGTGAAGGACACCTCGCTGCGCGTCCCCTCGGGGATGAGCGGTATCGTGATCGACGTTCAGGTCTTTACCCGCGAAGGCGTGACCCGCGACAAGCGTGCCCAGTCCATCATCGACGATGAACTCAAGCGCTACCGCCTGGACCTGAACGACCAGCTGCGTATCGTGGAAGGCGATGCCTTCCAGCGTCTGGAACGCCTGCTGCTCGACAAGACCGTCAATGGCGGTCCGAAGAAGCTGTCCAAGGGCGCCAAGCTGACCCGCGAGTACCTGGCCGATCTGGACAAGTACCACTGGTTCGACATCCGCCCGGCCGACGAAGAAGTGGCTGCCCAGCTGGAAGCCGTCAAGGAAGCCATCGAGCAGAAGCGTCACGAGTTCGACCTGGCCTTTGAAGAAAAGCGCAAGAAGCTCACGCAAGGCGACGAACTGCCGCCGGGCGTGATCAAGATGGTCAAGGTGTACCTGGCGGTCAAGCGCCGCCTGCAGCCTGGCGACAAGATGGCAGGCCGTCACGGCAACAAGGGTGTTGTGTCCAAGATCGTCCCGATCGAAGACATGCCCTACATGGCCGACGGCACGCCCGCCGACATCGTGCTGAACCCGCTCGGCGTGCCGTCGCGGATGAACGTGGGCCAGATTCTGGAAACCCACCTGGGCTGGGCCGCGCGCGGCCTGGGCCAGCGTATCGGCTCCATGCTCAAGGCACAGGCGAAGGCGCAGGAACTGCGTCCGCTGCTTGCCCAGATCTACAACGAGAGCGGCAAGCCGGAAGACCTCGACAGCCTGTCGGACGCTGAAGTGCTGGAACTGGCGACCAACCTGAAGAAGGGTGTCCCGTTCGCCACGCCGGTGTTCGACGGTGCGCATGAAGACGAGATCCGCCGCATGCTGGACCTGGCGTACCCGGAAGAGATCGCCCGCGACATGGGCCTGACCGCCTCCAAGCAACAGGTCACGCTGCACGACGGCCGCACCGGCGAAGCGTTCGAGCGTCCGGTTACGCTGGGCGTGATGCACATGCTGAAGCTGCACCACTTGGTCGACGACAAGATGCACGCGCGTTCGACCGGCCCGTACTCGCTGGTGACCCAGCAGCCGCTGGGTGGTAAGGCGCAGTTCGGTGGCCAGCGTTTCGGTGAAATGGAAGTGTGGGCGCTGGAAGCATATGGCGCCTCCTACGTGCTGCAGGAAATGCTGACGGTCAAGTCCGATGACGTGAACGGCCGGACCAAGGTCTACGAGAACATCGTCAAGGGCGAGCACTCGATCGATGCCGGCATGCCGGAATCGTTCAACGTGCTGGTGAAGGAAATCCGTTCGCTGGGTATCGACATCGACCTCGATCGCTATTGATTTGGATCGAGAGTGCGCGGTAGGCCGGCCGTGAATGGCCCGCCTACCGCCGAATGCCCGCTACGGTTTTCCCACAGGATGAATGCCGCGGGCCCGACATGCTGTCGGGCTGGCGGCGAAACAAGGAGTTGCAATGAAAGCATTGCTCGATCTCTTTAAGCAGGTTCAGCAGGAAGAGCAGTTCGACGCGATCAAGATCGGCCTGGCATCGCCAGAGAAGATCCGTTCGTGGTCGTACGGTGAAGTGAAGAAGCCGGAAACCATCAACTATCGGACGTTCAAGCCCGAGCGCGATGGTCTGTTCTGCGCCAAGATCTTTGGCCCGATCAAGGACTACGAGTGCCTGTGCGGCAAGTACAAGCGCCTGAAGCATCGTGGCGTGATCTGCGAGAAGTGCGGCGTTGAAGTGACGCTGGCCAAGGTGCGCCGCGAGCGCATGGGCCACATCGAACTGGCTGCGCCGACCGCGCACATCTGGTTCCTGAAGTCGCTGCCGTCGCGTCTGGGCATGGTGCTCGACATGACGCTGCGCGATATCGAACGCGTCCTGTACTTCGAAGCATTCGTGGTGCTCGAACCCGGCATGACCCCGCTCAAGAAGAGCCAGATCATGTCCGAGGACGACTACATCGCCAAGTGCGAAGAGTATGGCGAAGGCGAATTCGTGGCCATGATGGGTGCCGAAGGCATCCGTGAATTGCTGCGCGGCATCGACATCGAAAAGCAGATCGAAACGATCCGCGCCGAGCTGCAGACCACCGGCTCCGAAGCCAAGATCAAGAAGTTCGCCAAGCGCCTGAAGGTGCTCGAGGCGTTCCAGCGTTCGGGCATCAAGCCGGAATGGATGATCCTGGAAGTGCTGCCGGTGCTGCCGCCCGAACTGCGTCCGCTGGTTCCGCTGGATGGTGGCCGTTTCGCCACTTCGGACCTGAACGACCTGTATCGCCGCGTCATCAACCGTAACAACCGCCTGAAGCGCCTGCTCGAACTGAAGGCGCCTGAAATCATCGTGCGCAACGAAAAGCGCATGCTGCAGGAAGCGGTTGACTCGCTGCTGGACAACGGTCGTCGCGGCAAGGCCATGACGGGCGCCAACAAGCGTCCGCTGAAGTCGCTGGCCGAAATGATCAAGGGCAAGGGCGGCCGTTTCCGTCAGAACTTGCTGGGCAAGCGCGTCGACTACTCCGGCCGTTCGGTCATTGTGGTGGGCCCGACCCTGAAGCTGCATCAGTGCGGCCTGCCCAAGCTGATGGCGCTCGAGCTGTTCAAGCCTTTCATTTTCCACAAGCTGGAAACGATGGGCATCGCCACCACCATCAAGGCGGCGAAGAAGGAAGTGGAAAGCCAGACCGCGGTGGTGTGGGACATCCTCGAAGAGGTGATCCGCGAGCATCCGGTCATGCTGAACCGCGCGCCGACGCTGCACCGCCTGGGTATCCAGGCGTTCGAGCCGGTGCTGATCGAAGGCAAGGCCATCCAGCTGCACCCGCTGGTCTGCGCGGCGTTCAACGCCGACTTCGACGGTGACCAGATGGCTGTTCACGTCCCGCTGTCGCTGGAAGCGCAGATGGAAGCCCGCACGCTGATGCTGGCCTCCAACAACGTGCTGTTCCCGGCCAACGGCGATCCGTCGATCGTCCCGTCGCAAGACGTGGTGCTGGGTCTGTACTACACGACCCGCGACAAGATCAACGGCAAGGGCGAAGGCCTGACGTTCGCTGACATCAGCGAAGTGATCCGCGCCTACGAGAACAAGGAAGTCGAACTGGCTTCGCGCGTGAACGTGCGTATCACCGAGTATGAACTGGTCGACAAGGATGCAGTGGGCGACGCCCGCTTCGCGCCCAAGATCACGCTGCAGGCCACCACGGTCGGCCGCGCGATCATGTCCGAGATCCTGCCGAAGGGCCTGCCTTTCTCGGTGCTGAACAAGCCGCTGAAGAAGAAGGAAATCTCGCGCCTGATCAACACCGCGTTCCGTAAGTGCGGCCTGCGCGAGACCGTGATCTTCGCTGACAAGCTGCTGCAGTCGGGCTTCCGCCTGGCAACGCGCGCTGGTATCTCGATCGCCATCGACGACATGCTGGTGCCGCCGCAAAAGGAAAAGATCATTTCCGACGCGGCTGCCAAGGTGAAGGAATACGACAAGCAGTACATGTCGGGCCTGGTGACCGACCAGGAACGCTACAACAACGTCGTGGACATCTGGGGTGCTGCCGGCGACCAGGTGGGCAAGGCGATGATGGAGCAGCTCCAGCACGAAGACGTGGTCGACCGTCACGGCAACACCGTGAAGCAAGACTCCTTCAACTCGATTTACATGATGGCCGACTCGGGCGCGCGCGGTTCCGCTGCGCAGATCCGTCAGCTGGCTGGCATGCGTGGCCTGATGGCCAAGCCGGATGGCTCGATCATTGAAACGCCGATTACGGCGAACTTCCGTGAAGGCCTGAACGTTCTGCAGTACTTCATCTCCACCCACGGCGCGCGTAAGGGCCTGGCGGATACGGCACTGAAGACCGCGAACTCGGGTTACCTGACCCGTCGTCTGGTCGACGTGACGCAGGATCTGGTGGTGGTGGAAGACGATTGCGGCACGACCAACGGCGTGGCCATGAAGGCCCTGGTCGAAGGCGGTGAAGTGATCGAAGCCCTGCGCGACCGGATTCTCGGCCGTGTGACGGTGTCCGACGTGGTGAACCCTGAGACCCAGGAAACCGCGATCGAGGCCGGCACCCTGCTGGACGAAGACCTGGTCGACATGATCGACGCCATCGGCGTGGACGAAGTGAAGGTGCGCACGCCGCTGTCGTGCGACACGCGCTACGGCCTGTGCGGCATGTGCTATGGCCGCGACCTCGGCCGCGGCGTGCTGGTGAACTCCGGCGAAGCGGTTGGCGTGATCGCCGCTCAGTCGATTGGCGAGCCGGGCACCCAGCTGACCATGCGTACGTTCCACATCGGCGGCGCGGCATCGCGTTCGGCCGTGGCATCGAGCGTGGAAGCGAAGGCAACCGGTACCGTGCGTTTCACGGCGACCATGCGTTACGTCACCAATGCGAAGGGCGAGCTGATCGTCATCTCGCGTTCGGGCGAAGCGCTGATCACCGACGACCACGGCCGCGAGCGCGAGCGCCACAAGATCCCGTACGGCGCCACGCTGCTGGTGCAGGACGGCCAGGCCATCAAGGCTGGCACGCAGCTGGCCACGTGGGACGCGCTGACGCGCCCGATCGTGTCGGAGTACACCGGCACGACCAAGTTCGAGAACGTCGAAGAGGGCGTGACCGTCGCCAAGCAGATGGACGAGGTCACCGGCCTGTCGACCCTCGTGGTGATTGATGCCAAGCGCCGTACGGCTGCCACCAAGGGCCTGCGCCCGCAGGTGAAGCTGCTCGACGCCAACGGCCAGGAAGTGAAGATCCCGGGCACGGACCACTCCGTGACCATCGGCTTCCAGGTCGGCGCGCTGATCACCGTGAAGGACGGCCAGCAGGTGCATGTGGGCGAAGTGCTTGCACGTATCCCGACCGAATCGCAAAAGACCCGCGACATTACCGGGGGTCTGCCGCGTGTGGCCGAGCTGTTCGAAGCGCGTTCGCCGAAGGATGCCGCCGTGCTGGCGGAAGTCACCGGCACCACGTCGTTCGGCAAGGACACCAAGGGCAAGCAACGCCTGGTGATTACGGACCTGGACGGCAACGCCCATGAGTTCCTGATCACCAAGGAAAAGCAAGTCCTGGTGCACGATGGCCAGGTGGTGAACAAGGGCGAAATGATCGTGGAAGGTCCGGCGGACCCGCACGACATCCTGCGCCTGAAGGGCATCGAGGAGCTGGCGCACTACATCGTCGACGAAGTGCAGGATGTGTACCGTCTGCAGGGCGTGAAGATCAACGACAAGCACATCGAAGTGATCGTGCGCCAGATGCTGCGCCGCGTGCAGATCGCGGATGTGGGCGACACCAAGTTCATCCCGGGTGAACAGGTGGAGCGTTCGGAACTGCTCGACGAGAACGATCGCGTGATCGCCGAAGGCAAGCGTCCGGCCACGTACGAAAACCTGCTGCTCGGTATCACCAAGGCGTCGCTGTCCACCGACAGCTTCATCTCGGCGGCATCGTTCCAGGAAACCACCCGCGTGCTGACGGAAGCCGCGATCATGGGCAAGACCGACGACCTGCGTGGTCTGAAGGAAAACGTGATCGTTGGCCGACTGATCCCCGCTGGTACGGGTCTGGCCTACCACCGTGCCCGCAAGGCGCGCGAGGCGGCCGAGCGCGAACGTGCCCAGGCGATCTCCGACGAAGAGCAGTCGCTCTTCATCGAGCCGCCTGTGGTGCCGGCGACGACCGAAGGCGAGGGCGACGCGGTCTAAGACTGCCAGCCTGAACCTGCAAGCAAGCTGCATGAAGAAGCCCGGCCCTGGTGGCCGGGTTTTTTTTGGCCTGTAGGTATATAGCCAGTTTTATTTCTTTAGGCCTCTTCGGTTATTTTTATTCGTCGTGCTTATGCTTTGCCGCAGGGGCACGGACCCGTGCTCCATGCGCCGCCAGACGAAAGAAATCCGGGAACATTCGTTACAGGCCGAAGTAGTTAGCCGCGCCCTTGGTGGTATGGTTACGCCTTTCGCGGTCCCACCCCTTTTTTTAAGCTGTTGCTATGTCGCGCGCCCTGGCGATTCTCAAGGATGTTTTTGGCTACCACGCCTTCCGCGGCCGGCAGGGGGAGATCATCGACCATGTGGCCGATGGTGGCGATTGCCTGGTCCTGATGCCAACCGGCGGCGGCAAGTCGCTGTGCTACCAGATCCCCGCGCTGCTGCGGCAGCGGGCCGGGCAGGGCACCGGCATCGTGGTGTCACCGCTGATCGCGCTGATGCAGGACCAGGTCGCGGCGCTGTCCGAGGCGGGCGTGCGCGCGGCAGTGCTGAACTCGACGCTCAGCGGGGCCGAGGCCTCCGCGGTGGAGCGCGATCTGCTCGCCGGCCGGCTGGAAATCCTTTATGTGGCACCCGAGCGGCTGATGACGCCGCGCTTCCAGGACCTGCTCCAGCGTACCCGTATCGGCGTGTTTGCCATCGACGAGGCGCACTGTGTATCGCAGTGGGGCCATGACTTCCGACCGGAATACATCCAGCTCTCGGTGCTGCACGAGCGCTTCCCGGACGTGCCGCGCATTGCCCTGACGGCCACCGCGGATTCCGTTACGCGCGAGGAAATCGTCGAGCGTCTCGCGCTGCACGACGCTCGCGTTTTCGTCTCCAGCTTCGACCGCCCCAATATCCGCTATCGCATCGTCGAGAAGGACAATGCGCGCCAGCAGTTGCTGGCCTTTATCAAGGCCGAGCATCTGGCCGCCGACGGCACGCACGACAGCGGTATCGTCTATTGCTTGTCGCGCAAGAAGGTGGAGGACACCGCCAGCTACCTCAGCGCCCAGGGCCTCAACGCGCTGGCGTACCACGCCGGTATGGATGCGGGCGTGCGCCAGCACCATCAGGCGCGTTTCCGCGAGGAAGAGGGCGTGATCATGGTGGCCACCATCGCTTTTGGCATGGGCATTGACAAGCCGGACGTGCGCTTTGTGGCGCACCTGGACTTGCCCAAGAGCATGGAGGGCTATTATCAGGAAACGGGCCGTGCCGGCCGCGACGGGCTGCCGGCCAACGCCTGGATGGCCTACGGCCTCGGCGACGTGGTTCAGCAAAAGCGCATGATCGACGAGTCCGAGGCAGACGATGCGCACAAGCGCGTCTCGTCCGCCAAGCTCGATGCCCTGCTCGGGCTGTGCGAGACAGCCGGCTGCCGCCGCGTGCGCATCCTTGGCTATTTCGATGAAGCCAGCGAGCCCTGCGGCAACTGCGACACCTGCCTGGAACCGCCCGCTACCTGGGACGGCACGCGTGAAGCGCAGATGGCGCTGTCCTGCGTCTACCGCACGGCACAGGCCAGCCGCGTTCATTTCGGCGCAACCCATATGGTCGATGTGCTGCGCGGCAACGCGTCGGAAAAAATCCGTCAATGGGGCCACGACAAGGTCTCCACGTTTGGCATCGGCGCGGACCGTTCGGTCTCCGAGTGGCACGCCATTTTCCGCCAGTTGATCGCTCACGGCCTGCTGGTGATCGACCATGGCGGTCACGGCGCCCTGCTGCTGGGCGACGCTGCCCGCGCGGTGCTCAAGGGCGAGACGTCGATCACCCTGCGCCGCCAGGTCAGCAAGCCAGCCAAGAGCGGCGAGCGTGGCGCGCGCGGCTCCGCCGGCACGCGCACCGACCATACCGCCGGCATGGACACCGAGGCATTGGCCAACTGGGAAGCGCTGCGCAAGTGGCGCACTGAGACGGCACGCGAGCACGGTGTGCCCGCCTATGTGATCTTCCATGACGCCACGCTGGCCGAACTGGCGCGCAGCGCGCCGGATTCGTTGACGGCAATGGCTGAAGTCCCCGGCATCGGCGCCGCCAAGCTGGAGCGCTACGGTGATGCCATCCTGGAAGCGCTGGGCGCCGTGGAGGACTTTTGAGGCCCTGCCCGGGCCTAAGCCGAGCAGCACGCTTCTGTCAGAAGCTGCTTGACGGTTTACGTAGTCGCTGCTAGCATGTCAGATTCGAGTTTTTGGCTTTGGATTTCGCTCGCCTGTCGTAATTGTGGCCCTCGGTTCGCAATCGGCAAGCCTGCCAGGGGATCGTGTGATGCTCTGGTGGTGTGGTCGCAGCGGGATCCCAGGCGAGCTCGCGCTCTTTGGCCAGTCTGTTCCTCCACAGGTCCGTCTCAAGAGCGCTCGCTCACTTTTCCCGCCCAAAACCCGTCGTTGCCTCTTCGGCCCATTGCTTGTGGCCCCAGGGGTGTTTTTCCGTAAAACCAAGCTGGATTGAACAATGCCAACTATCAACCAACTGGTTCGCAAGCCGCGTGTCTCTGAAGTCGTCAAGAGCAAGAGCCCGGCGCTTGAGAACTGCCCCCAGCGTCGCGGCGTGTGCACCCGTGTGTACACCACGACGCCGAAGAAGCCGAACTCGGCACTGCGTAAGGTCGCCAAGGTGCGCCTGACCAACGGTTTCGAGGTCATCTCGTACATCGGCGGTGAAGGCCACAACCTGCAAGAACACTCGGTCGTGCTGATCCGCGGCGGCCGTGTGAAGGACTTGCCGGGTGTGCGTTACCACATCGTCCGTGGCTCGCTGGACTTGCAAGGCGTGAAGGATCGTCGCCAGGCACGTTCGAAGTACGGCGCGAAGCGTCCGAAGGCTGCTTAAGGCTAACGCCAGGCAAGCTGGGCACAAAGCCCGAAGCAACAAACGATGGCCTGTGGCGGTTGCGTCATGGTGCTGTCACCAGGCGGCGGTACAACGGAGCGTTTATGCGCCGTGCCGTCGAGTAAGTGGTCACCCGGCGAATTTGCCTCGATGGAAGGCAAGCTAGTTGGTGGCCGGAGAGCGGGAAATCATTGCCGCGCTCTCAACTGAATCTAAAGGAAAGAAGATGCCACGTCGTCGTGAAGTCCCCAAGCGGGATATCCTGCCCGATCCGAAGTTCGGTAACGTTGAAGTTGCCAAGTTCATGAACGTCCTGATGCTGGACGGCAAGAAGTCGGTTGCCGAACGTATCGTTTATGGCGCGTTCGACCAGATCGAAAAGAAGGCAGGCAAGGCCCCCGTTGAAGTGTTTTCCGTTGCGATCAACAACGTGAAGCCGGTGGTCGAAGTGAAGAGCCGTCGCGTGGGCGGCGCCAACTATCAGGTTCCGGTCGAAGTCCGTCCGTCGCGTCGTTTGGCATTGGCGATGCGTTGGTTGCGCGAGGCCGCGAAAAAACGCAGCGAGAAGTCGATGGCGCTGCGCCTGGCAGGTGAGTTGCTGGAAGCTGCGGAAGGCCGCGGCGGCGCGATGAAGAAGCGCGACGAAGTGCACCGCATGGCCGAAGCCAACAAGGCGTTCTCGCACTTCCGCTTCTAAAGCGCGCGAGTTATACGCCGTTGGTTGCCGGGCGGGCTGTGTTTTCACACGCTCGCCCGTTTGTGTTACGGGCGTTGGCAATGAGATGCCGGCGTCTCACGGACGAATAGAGGATTAAAGTGGCTCGTAAGACTCCCATTGAGCGCTACCGCAATATCGGTATCTCGGCTCACATTGACGCGGGTAAAACCACCACGACCGAGCGTATCCTGTTCTACACCGGTGTGAACCACAAGATCGGTGAAGTGCATGATGGCGCCGCCACGATGGACTGGATGGAGCAGGAACAGGAGCGTGGCATCACGATCACCTCCGCTGCGACCACCGCCTTCTGGAAGGGCATGGCCGGCAATTACCCGGAACACCGCATCAACATCATCGACACCCCGGGCCACGTGGACTTCACCATCGAGGTGGAGCGCTCCATGCGCGTGCTGGACGGCGCATGCATGGTCTACTGCGCAGTGGGTGGCGTGCAGCCCCAGTCGGAAACCGTTTGGCGCCAGGCTAACAAGTACGGCGTGCCGCGCTTGGCCTTCGTCAACAAGATGGACCGTACCGGCGCGAATTTCTTCAAGGTCTACGACCAGCTGAAGACCCGCCTGAAGGCTAGCCCGGTTCCCGTCGTTGTGCCCATCGGCGCCGAAGACACCTTCAAGGGTGTGGTCGACCTCATCAAGATGAAAGCGATCATCTGGGACGAGGCCAGCCAAGGCACCAAGTTCGACTACGTGGACATCCCGGCTGAACTGGCCGACTCGTGCAACGAATGGCGCGAGAAGATGGTCGAGGCAGCTGCCGAGTCGAACGAAGAGCTGATGAACAAGTATCTGGAAGAGGGCGAACTGTCCGAAGCCGAGATCATCAAGGGCCTGCGCGACCGTACCATCGCCTGCGAAATCCAGCCGATGCTGTGCGGCACCGCGTTCAAGAACAAGGGCGTGCAGCGTATGCTGGACGCCGTGATCGACTTCCTGCCGTCGCCGGTCGACATCCCGCCGGTCACCGGCGTGGACGATGACGACAAGGAAGTGTCGCGCCGTGCTGCGGACGACGAAAAGTTCTCCGCTCTGGCGTTCAAGATCATGACCGACCCGTTCGTCGGCCAGCTGATCTTCTTCCGCGTCTATTCGGGCAAGGTCAATTCGGGCGACACCATCTACAACCCGGTCAAGAGCAAGAAGGAACGCCTGGGCCGGATTCTGCAGATGCACGCCAACCAGCGCGAAGAAATCAAGGAAGTGCTGGCAGGCGACATCGCCGCCGCGGTTGGCCTGAAAGAAGCCACCACGGGCGACACGCTGTGCGATCCGGACCACATCATCATCCTGGAACGCATGGTGTTCCCGGAGCCGGTGATTTCGCAGGCTGTCGAGCCGAAGACCAAGGCTGACCAGGAAAAGATGGGCATCGCCCTGAACCGCCTGGCACAGGAAGATCCGTCGTTCCGCGTGAAGACCGACGAAGAATCCGGCCAGACCATCATTTCGGGCATGGGCGAGCTCCACCTCGAAATTCTGGTTGACCGCATGAAGCGCGAGTTCGGCGTGGAAGCCACCGTGGGCAAGCCCCAGGTTGCGTACCGCGAAACCATCCGCAAGACCTGCGACGAAGTGGAAGGCAAGTTCGTCAAGCAGTCGGGCGGCCGTGGCCAGTACGGTCACGTGGTGCTGAAGCTCGAGCCGCAAGAACCGGGCAAGGGCTACGAATTCGTCGACGCCATCAAGGGCGGCGTGGTTCCGCGCGAGTACATCCCCGCAGTGGACAAGGGCATTCAGGACACCCTGAACTCCGGCGTCCTGGCAGGCTTCCCGGTGGTCGACGTCAAGGTCACGCTGTTCTTCGGTTCGTACCACGATGTGGACTCGAACGAAAACGCGTTCAAGATGGCCGGCTCCATGGGCTTCAAGGAAGGCATGCGTCGCGCAAGCCCCGTGCTGCTCGAGCCGATGATGGCCGTGGAAGTGGAAACGCCCGAAGACTTCATGGGTAACGTGATGGGCGATCTGTCGTCGCGTCGCGGCATTATCCAGGGCATGGACGACATGGTCGGCGGTGGCAAGATCCTGCGCGCGGAAGTTCCGCTGGCAGAGATGTTCGGCTACTCGACCTCGCTGCGTTCGGCCACGCAAGGCCGTGCTACGTACACGATGGAGTTCAAGCACTACGCTGAAGCTCCGAAGAACGTAGCCGACGCCGTGATCACGGCACGTGGCAAGTAAGTAAAAAAATCCGCCGCCGCGCGTTGTGCGCGGCGGCACTATGAACACGACATACTGGTTTCGATTAGGAGCTGAAAAATGGCAAAGGAAAAGTTCTCGCGGACTAAGCCGCACGTGAACGTTGGCACGATCGGTCACGTTGACCACGGCAAGACCACCCTGACGGCAGCAATTGCCACGGTGCTGGCAGCCAAGTTTGGCGGTTCGGCCAAGAAGTACGACGAAATCGACGCAGCGCCGGAAGAAAAGGCACGCGGTATTACCATCAACACCGCCCACGTCGAGTACGAAACGGCTAACCGCCACTACGCACACGTTGACTGCCCGGGCCACGCTGACTATGTGAAGAACATGATCACGGGCGCCGCACAGATGGACGGCGCGATCCTGGTGTGCTCGGCCGCTGACGGCCCCATGCCCCAGACCCGCGAACACATCCTGCTGGCCCGCCAGGTTGGCGTGCCTTACATCATCGTGTTCCTGAACAAGTGCGACATGGTCGACGACGCCGAGCTGCTCGAGCTGGTCGAAATGGAAGTGCGCGAGCTCTTGTCCAAGTACGAATTCCCCGGCGACGACACCCCGATCATCAAGGGTTCGGCCAAGCTGGCACTGGAAGGCGACAAGGGCGAACTGGGCGAGCAAGCCATTCTGGCCCTGGCCGAACAGCTGGACAGCTACATCCCGACGCCGGAACGTGCCATCGACGGTACCTTCCTGATGCCGGTGGAAGACGTGTTCTCGATCTCGGGCCGTGGCACGGTTGTGACCGGTCGTATCGAGCGCGGCATCATCAAGGTTGGTGAAGAAATCGAAATCGTTGGTATCAAGCCGACGGTCAAGACCATCTGCACCGGCGTGGAAATGTTCCGCAAGCTGCTGGACCAAGGTCAAGCAGGCGACAACGTGGGTCTGCTGCTGCGCGGCACGAAGCGCGAAGACGTCGAGCGCGGCCAAGTGCTGTGCAAGCCGGGTTCGATCAAGCCGCACACGCACTTCACCGGCGAGGTCTACATCTTGTCGAAGGACGAAGGCGGCCGCCACACCCCGTTCTTCAACAACTACCGCCCGCAGTTCTACTTCCGTACGACCGACGTGACTGGCTCGATCGAGCTGCCGAAGGACAAGGAAATGGTCATGCCGGGTGACAACGTGTCGATCACGGTCAAGCTGATTGCCCCGATCGCCATGGAAGAAGGCCTGCGTTTCGCCATCCGTGAAGGCGGTCGTACCGTCGGCGCCGGCGTCGTGGCAAAGATCCTCGACTAAGCAAACTTCCTGGAGCAGGCTGGCGGTACAATACCGTCGGCTTGTTCCCATGTTCCAGGGCGCACGCCGCCCATCGCTCTTTTAAGGAAATATCATGCAGAACCAGAAGATCCGTATCCGCCTGAAGGCTTTCGACTATCGCCTGATCGACCAGTCGGCAGCCGAAATCGTGGATACCGCCAAGCGCACCGGCGCGATCGTCAAGGGCCCGGTGCCCCTGCCGACCCGTATCCAGCGCTTCGACATCCTGCGTTCGCCGCACGTCAACAAGACGAGCCGTGATCAGTTCGAGATCCGTACTCACCAGCGCCTGATGGACATCGTCGATCCTACCGACAAGACCGTTGACGCACTGATGAAGCTCGACCTGCCGGCCGGCGTCGACGTCGAAATCAAGGTGTAAGGTATTCGGCACAAGACCGCCCCAAGCGGTTTTGCGCAAACAAAAACGGCGAACTTCGGTTCGCCGTTTTTGTTTTTGTGTTCCCACCTGAATGAATGCGGCCTAAGCGGGTCCGCGTCGGCGCAGTGTTTGCCCCGGCGGTTCGCCAAAACTTTTGCGGTATTCCACGCTGAAGCGCCCCAGATGGCTGAAGCCCCAGCGCAGGGCCGCAGCCGTGACCGAGTCGATCGCCGGGTCGTTCAGCAGGTCATGGCGAACACGCTCCAGTCGCACCGCGCGCAGGTAGGCCATCGGGCTGATGCCGCGGTGCTCCCGAAAGCCAGCATAGAGCCCGCGCAGGCTCACACCGGCGATTTCCGCCAGCAGGGCGGGGGTCAGCGGCGCCTGCGCGTGGGCATGGATGTACTCCTCAACCTGCTTCACGTGGCGCGGCGCCAGCGGTTTGCCCCGTGCCCGCATTGCCTCCGCCAGGCTGTGGGGCTGCACTGTCAACAACGTGCCGATCACCAACTGCTCCAGCTGGCAGGCGGTCAGCGGATGCCGCGCCGCGTCCGGCGCCAGCGCCAGCAGGTCGGCCACGTAGTGCATCAGCTGGTACCAGGCCGCCAGGCGGCGCCAACCCATCCCAAGCTCAAAGCGCAGCGGTGCCTGTGGCCGATGGCCGAGGTGCGCCGCACATACCCGCTCCAGCGCACCGCGCTCCACGCGCACGATCAACTGGTCGCTGTCGTGGCTCCAGCGCATCCGCACGGGGTCGCTCGGCGTGAGCACCGAGGCCATGTCGCGGTCGGAGAGGATCTGCTGCGGGCCGCAATGGATCTGGGCATGGCCCGCCAGCGGCATCTGCACCAGCAGGAAATCATCGAGCGGTCCCGGCTCGATCTGGGCCTCCGCGCCATAGGCCAGCCGGTTGAAGGACACGGCGCCAAGCGGCGCATGATGCATGCGGGCAGCCAGCGTCGTGCCACCGATGGTGAGCTTGTGCGGCTTGAAAACCGTACCCACCGCTGCGCGCGTCTGGGCCTGGTCGGTCGAGGCGAAGACCAGCCGGGTGGGGTCGGATAGCAGGGTGCGTGCCAGCGGCTCGGTGGCCGTGGCCGCGGGGGGCTGAGGCATTGTCTCGCTCCTCGGCGTCATTGGCGCGCCGCTTAGTACATTGGGCCCGGCCAGCCTGCGGGCGGATTCCTTCACACCACTATAGTGGATCGCTTCCCGGCGCCCCTTGCCCATGCCGGCATTTTCCTGCACTAATCGGATAGCCGCTGCAGCCCGCGGCTAGTTTGCTGCGGTGCGGATCGCCCATGATGGAATCCAGCACGGCAGCCCCAACCCCCAAAGACAAAGGAGCGCAGCCCATGGGCCAGACTATCCAGATCCACGCCGCCGACGGCGCATTCAACGCCTACCTTGCCACGCCCCCATCGGGCAAGGGACCCGGCATCGTGTTGTGCCAGGAAATCTTCGGCGTCAATGCCACCATGCGCGCGGTGGCGGACTACTACGCCGAGGAAGGCTACACGGTGCTGGTGCCGGACTTGTTCTGGCGTATCGCCCCCGGCATCGAACTGGGCGATCGCGGTGAGGACTTTCAGCGCGCCCTGGGCTTGTATCAGCGCTTCGATGAGGCACTCGGCGTCAAGGATGTCGGTGCGGCGCTGGATGCGCTGCGGGCCCGTCCTGAATGCGTGGGCCAGACCGGGGTGCTCGGTTTTTGCCTGGGCGGGAAGCTCGCCTATCTGGCTGCTTGCCGCCTGGATGGCGTGGCCTGCGCCGTGGCGTACTACGGCGTCGGCATCGAGCGCGCGCTGGACGAGGCGGTCAATATCCAGGGGCGGCTGGTGCTGCATGTGGCCGAGCATGACGGCTTCTGCCCACCGGAGGCGCAGGCGAAGATCCGCGCAGGCTTGGGCGGCAAGGACGGCATCGAGTTGTACGTTTATCCAGGTGTGGACCACGCGTTCGCGCGCACCGGCGGCGAGCATTTCGACCACCCATCGGCGCTGATGGCGCATCAGCGCTCGATAGCCGCGCTGCGCGCAGAGATGGGTCCGCACTACGATTTCTCAGCCCTGTGGGACAAGCACTGCGAATACGAGTTCGCCACCCGCGATGTCGACGCCACGATGGCGACGATGGTGTCGGAACCCTACGTGAACCATATCCCGACCATGACAGGCGGCGTCGGCCACCGGCAGCTCAAACGCTTCTACCAGAACCATTTCGTCAACAGCAATCCGCCCGATACCAGCCTGATTCCGCTGTCGCGCACCGTGGGTGCCAGCCAGATCGTCGACGAGATGCTGTTCTGCTTTACGCATACCTGCGAGGTCGACTGGATGCTGCCTGGCGTGGCGCCCACTGGCAAGCGGGTGGAGATTCCCCTCATCGCCATCGTCAAGTTCCGCGGCGATAAGCTCTACCACGAGCATATCTACTGGGACCAGGCGAGCGTGCTGGTGCAGATCGGCATGCTCGATCCGGCCGGCCTGCCCGTGGCAGGTGTGGAGACCGCGCGCAAGCTGCTCGACGAAACGCTGCCCTCCAACACGCTGATGGCGCGCTGGCAGGAGAGCGAAGGCAAGTAAGAGCCCATAAGGGCAAGTACCACGCATCACAGAAAAGCAAAAGGCCGCACCCGGCACGTGCTGTCGCAAGGCGGCAGCCGGGCAGCGTCCAAGACAACCAGGAGACAGCGTCATGAAAGGACTGCGGGACAAAGTGGCCATCATCAGCGGTGGTGCTACGTTGATCGGCGCGGGCGTGGCCAGCGCCTTCGTCGAGGCCGGCACGCGAGTGGCCATTCTCGACATCGATGCCAGCGGCGGCGAGCGGGCAGCTGCCGCGTTGGGCGAGCGGGCGTTGTTCGTCCACACGGACATCACCGACGATGCCCAGGTGGCCGCGGCGGTTGCCCGGGTGAGCCAGCACTTCGGTGGCGTTGACTACCTGGTCAACCTGGCGTGCACCTATCTGGACGACGGCTTCAAATCAGGACGGCGCGACTGGCTTGCGGCGCTGGACGTCAACGTGGTTTCCGGGGTGATGCTGGCGCAGGCCGTGCACCCGGCCATGCGGGCACGCGGCGGTGGCGCCATCGTCAACTTCACCAGTATTTCCGCCAATGTGGGGCAGACGGGCCGCTGGCTCTATCCGGCCTCCAAGGCTGCCATCCGGCAACTTACCCGCAGCATGGCGATGGATCTCGCGCCCGATGGCATCCGGGTCAACGCCGTATCTCCCGGCTGGACCTGGTGCCGGCTGATGGACGAGGTCAGCGGTGGCAACCGCGAGCGCACCGATCGCGTGGCGGCGGACTTCCACCTCCTTGGCCGCGTTGGCGAGCCCGACGAAGTGGCGCAGGTCGTGTTGTTCCTCTGTTCCGACCACGCCAGCTTTGTGACCGGCGCGGACTATGCGGTGGACGGCGGCTACTCGGCGATGGGGCCCGAGCAGAACGTGCCCGCCATTCCCAGGCTGGCCGATTGACGCCGGCATCGAGCATCCCCCAAATCCGGGGCTTCGATTTTCATCCTGAACATCCAGTAGGAGATTGCCATGAGCCAACGCATTGCCATCATCGGGGCAGGCCAGTCAGGCCTGCAGATGGCCCTCGGGCTGCAAGCCAAAGGCTATCAGGTCACACTGCTGACCAATCGAACGCCGGACCAGGTCAGGGCGGGCAAGGTCATGTCCAGCCAATGCATGTTCGATCGCGCGTTGCAGGCCGAGCGCGAGCTTGGGCTGAACTGGTGGGACGATAGCTGCCCCCCCGTAGAAGGCATTGGCCTGGCGATTCCGCATCCGGAGCAGGTTGGTGCCAGGCTGATCGACTGGGCCGCCCGGCTCGAGCGGCCGGCGCAGGCCGTGGACCAACGCGTCAAGATGCCAGCCTGGATGGAGGCCTTCGCAGAGCGTGGCGGCGACCTGCGCATCGCCGATGCCGGCATCGATGAGCTCGAGGCGCTGACACTTGAGCACGATCTGGTCCTGCTCGCCGCCGGCAAGGGCGAAATCGTCAGCCGCTTCGAGCGCGACGCCGCGCGCAGTCCCTTTAGCGCGCCGCAACGCGCGCTGGCCTTGACCTATGTGAACGGCATGACGCCGCGCACGCCGTATTCGCGGGTTTGCTTCAACCTGATTCCCGGCATCGGCGAGTACTTTGTGTTCCCCGCGCTGACCTTGAGCGGACCTTGCGAGATCATGGTGTTCGAGGGCATACCGGGCGGACCCATGGACCAATGGGCTGAGGCGCGTACGCCCGAGCAGCACCTTGCCGAAAGCCTGCGCATCCTTCGCACCTGGTTGCCATGGGAAGCGCAACGCTGTGAAAATGTCACGCTGACCGATGAGCAGGGCATCCTCGCCGGCCGGTTCACGCCAACCGTGCGCCACCCGGTCATGACGCTGCCGTCCGGCCGGCTGGTGTTCGGCATGGCGGACGCAGTGGTAGTCAACGACCCCATCACCGGACAGGGCTCGAACAACGCCGCCAAATGCTGCAAGGTGTATCTGGAGGCGATCGTCGCGCGCGGCGATCGTGCCTTCGACGCCGCCTGGATGACGCAGACCTTCGCCAGCTACTGGCATTACGCCGGTGACGTCGTGAACTGGACCAACTCGCTGCTCACGCCGCCGCCGCCGCACATCCTGGCATTGCTGGGCGCGGCCGGGCAGGCGCCGGCGCTGGCCGCACGCATCGCCAACGGCTTCGACAACCCGCCGGACTTCTTCCCCTGGTGGGCTGACCCTACCGCCTGCCAGCAACTGATCGACCGGCATTTGCCGCAGGCAGCCTGAGATGGACGCCGCCTGTGCTGTGCTCGACCCCAAGGCACTGCGTCAAGCTTGTGGCCGGTACGCCACCGGCGTGGCGGTCATCGGGGCCTGCGGTGCTGATGACCGCCCGATCGGCCTGACCATTAACTCTTTTGCCTCGCTGTCGCTGGCGCCGCCGCTGATCCTGTGGAGCCTCGCCTTGCATTCGCCGAACGCGGCGCGTTTCACGCCGGGGAACCCCTTCGGCGTCAGCATCCTGCGGGCGGGGCACGGCGAGCTCGCCCGGCGCTTTGCCAAGCCCGCAGACGACAAGTTTGCCGGAGTCGCCCATCGGCGATGCCAGCGTGGCGTGCCTTATCTCAATGATGCCCTGGCCACCCTGGCGTGCCGGGTGGAGCGCGCCGATGCCGTCGGGGATCACTTGCTGATCGTGGGCCAGGTGGAGGGGTTTGAGATAGGGGAGGGCGAGCCGCTGGTGTTCTTCGGCGGGGAATTTGTGCAGCTGGGGCGATAGGAGCACGCGAAAACGCTACAAAACAACACCGCCCCGTACGCTCCCGCATACTTGTCAATCCACGCTTGCTCTTTCCAAATCTACGCGATATAGTGTAAGGCTACCCGTTTGTCTATGGGTAGTGGGCTGGCCAGTTTGGCCGCGCGCAGTCTTCTTCAGCGCAAGCCCCGCACTGCAAACACTGTTTTCGTGTATTAATCAGCCCCGGCCAATCGCAGCTGGGAATGGAGCAAACCATGAGCCTTGGCCTTGTAGGTCGCAAGGTTGGCATGACCCGTATTTTCACGGACGACGGCGATTCAATTCCCGTTACCGTGGTCGAGGTCGGCGACAACCGCGTGACACAAATCAAGACGGACGAGACCGACGGTTATACCTCGGTTCAAGTCACTTTCGGCGCACGCCGCGCTAGCCGCGTCACCAAGCCCCTGGCAGGTCACCTTGCCAAAGCTGGTGTTGAAGCTGGTGAAATCATCCGCGAATTCCGCATCGATGCCGCTAAGGCTGGCGAACTGCAACCCGGCGGCACGCTGTCGGTTGACCTGTTCGAAGTCGGTCAAAAGATCGACGTCCAGGGCGTGACCATCGGTAAGGGCTACGCCGGTACCATCAAGCGTCACCATTTCGCATCGGGTCGTGCCACCCACGGTAACTCGCGTTCGCACAACGTGCCGGGTTCCATCGGTATGGCGCAGGATCCGGGCCGTGTGTTCCCCGGCAAGCGCATGACTGGCCATCTGGGTGACGTCACCCGCACCGTCCAGAACCTGGAAATCGCCAAGATCGACGCAGAGCGCAAGCTGCTGCTGGTCAAGGGCGCCATTCCCGGCTCCAAGGGCGGCAAGGTTATCGTTACCCCGGCCGTCAAGGCCAAAGCCAAAGCTTAAGGAGCGAATCAATGGAACTCAAGCTCCTCCAGGACAATGGCCAGATCGGCGCAGGCGTTGACGCCTCGCCCGAAGTCTTCGGCCGTGACTACAACGAAGCCCTCGTTCACCAGGTCGTCGTCGCTTACCAGGCTAACGCTCGCAGCGGTAACCGTAAGCAGAAGGACCGTGAAGAGGTCAAGCACACGACCAAGAAGCCTTGGCGCCAGAAGGGTACGGGTCGCGCCCGTGCCGGTATGTCTTCCTCGCCGCTGTGGCGCGGGGGCGGCCGTATCTTCCCGAATTCGCCGGAAGAGAACTTCACGCAGAAGGTCAACAAGAAGATGTTCCGTGCCGGCATGCGCTCGATTTACTCGCAGCTCGCACGTGAAGGTCGTATCAACGTGGTGGACGGTTTCACCGTCGATGCGCCCAAGACCAAGCTCTTGGCCGACAAGTTCAAGGCCATGGGCCTGGACTCGGTGCTGATCATCACCGACAGCCTCGACGAAAACCTCTACCTGGCTTCGCGCAATCTGCCGCACGTGGCGGTTGTCGAGCCGCGCCAGGCTGACCCGCTGTCGCTCGTGCACTACAAGAAGGTGCTGGTGACCAAGGCAGCCGTCGCGCAGATCGAGGAGTTGCTGAAATGACGCAAGTAGCCAAGAACGATCATCGTTTGATGCAGGTGCTGCTCGCGCCGGTGGTTTCCGAAAAGGCAACCCTGGTCGCCGACAAGAACGAACAAGTCGTGTTCGAAGTCGCTCGCGATGCCAACAAGGCAGACGTGAAGGCGGCAGTCGAACTGCTGTTCAAGGTCGAGGTGCAGTCCGTTCAGATCCTGAACCAAAAGGGCAAGCAAAAGCGTTTTGGCCGTTTCATGGGGCGTCGCAACCACGTGAAGAAGGCTTACGTTTCGCTCAAGCCGGGTCAGGAAATCAATTTTGAAGCGGAGGCCAAGTAATCATGGCACTCGTCAAGACCAAGCCGACGTCCCCGGGCCGTCGCTCCATGGTAAAGGTTGTTAACCACAACCTGCACAAGGGCGCGCCCCACGCTCCGCTGCTGGAAAAGCAATTCCAGAAGTCGGGCCGTAACAACAACGGTCACATCACCACCCGCCACAAGGGCGGTGGTCATAAGCACCATTACCGCGTGGTCGACTTCAAGCGCAACGACAAGGACGGCATCGCCGCCAAGGTCGAGCGCCTGGAATACGATCCGAACCGCAGCGCCAATATCGCGCTGGTGCTGTTCGCCGACGGCGAGCGCCGCTACATCATTGCCACCAAGGGCATGGTAGTTGGCCAAGCGTTGATGAACGGCTCGGAAGCTGCGATCAAGTCGGGTAACAACCTGCCGATCCGCAACATTCCGGTTGGTACCACCATCCACTGCGTGGAAATGCTGCCGGGCAAGGGCGCTCAGATCGCTCGCGCCGCTGGCGGCTCCGCTGTGCTGCTGGCTCGTGAAGGCATCTACGCTCAGGTTCGCCTGCGCTCCGGTGAAGTGCGTCGCGTTCACATCGAATGCCGCGCCACCATCGGTGAAGTCGGTAACGAAGAGCATAGCCTGCGCGTCATCGGCAAGGCCGGTGCAAATCGTTGGCGCGGTATCCGCCCGACGGTTCGCGGCGTTGTGATGAACCCGGTGGACCACCCGCACGGTGGTGGTGAAGGCAAGACCGCTGCTGGTCGTGACCCCGTTTCGCCGTGGGGTACCCCGGCTAAGGGTTACCGTACCCGCAGCAACAAGCGCACTGCCAGCATGATCGTGCAGCGCCGCCACAAGCGTTAATCGGTAGGTAGGAGCCTAGACATGACACGTTCCGCAAAAAAGGGTCCGTTCTGTGACGCCCACCTGCTGAAAAAGGTGGAAGCGGCCTCAGCCGGCAAGGACAAGAAGCCCATCAAGACTTGGTCGCGTCGCTCGACCATTCTGCCGGACTTCATCGGCCTGACGATCGCCGTACATAACGGCCGTCAACACGTGCCGGTGTATGTTTCGGAAAACATGGTTGGCCACAAGCTCGGTGAATTTGCGCTCACGCGTACGTTCAAGGGCCACGCGGCTGACAAGAAAGCGAAGAGGTAAGGTGCCATCATGGAAGTGAAAGCGATTCATCGCGGTGCCCGCATCTCCGCCCAGAAAACGCGCCTGGTCGCTGACCAGATCCGCGGTCTGCCGATTGAACGCGCGCTCAACGTCCTGACGTTCAGCCCGAAAAAGGCGGCCGTCATCGTGAAGAAGGTGGTCGAATCGGCCATCGCCAACGCCGAGCACAACGAAGGCGCCGACATCGACGAACTGAAGGTCAAGACCATCTTCGTCGACAAGGCAACCTCGCTCAAGCGTTTCACGGCACGAGCAAAGGGCCGCGGCAACCGCATCGAGAAACAAACTTGTCACATCACTGTGACGCTCGGCAACTAAGGAGTCACGATGGGACAGAAGATTCATCCGACTGGCTTCCGTCTGGCCGTCAGCCGTAACTGGGCTTCGCGTTGGTACGCCAACAACACGAAGTTCGCCGGCATGCTGAAGGAAGACATCGAAGTTCGCGAGTTTCTGAAGAAGAAGCTCAAGAACGCTTCGGTTGGCCGCGTCGTGATCGAGCGCCCCGCCCGTAATGCACGTCTCACCATTTATAGCTCGCGTCCGGGCGTGGTGATCGGCAAGAAGGGTGAGGACATCGAACTGCTCAAGGCCGAGCTGCAACGCCGCATGGGTGTGCCCGTGCACGTGAACATCGAGGAAATCCGCAAGCCGGAAACCGATGCGCAGCTGATCGCCGACTCGATCACCCAGCAGCTCGAGCGCCGTATCATGTTCCGCCGCGCAATGAAGCGCGCGATGCAGAACGCGATGCGCCTCGGTGCCCAGGGCATCAAGATCATGAGCGCCGGTCGTCTGAACGGCATCGAAATCGCTCGTACCGAGTGGTATCGCGAAGGTCGTGTGCCCCTGCACACCCTGCGCGCCGACATCGACTACGGCTTCTCCGAAGCAGAAACCACCTACGGCATCATCGGTGTCAAGGTGTGGGTCTACAAGGGTGATCACCTCGGCCGCAACGATGCGCCGGTGGTGGAAGAGCCGCAAGACGATCGTCGTCGTCGCCCGGGTGGTCGTCCTGATGGTCGTCGCCGTGAAGGCGAAGGCGGCCGTCCGGGTGGCAACCGCCGCGGTGGCGCGGGTGCCGGTGCAGGTCGCCGCGCTCCTGGCGCAGATGCGAAGAGTGGAGAATAACGATGCTGCAACCTAAGCGCAGAAAATACCGCAAGGAGCAGAAAGGCCGCAACACGGGTAAGGCTACCCGTGGCAACGCCGTGTCTTTCGGCGAATTCGGCCTGAAGGCGATGGGCCGTGGTCGTCTGACGGCTCGTCAGATCGAGTCGGCACGTCGTGCGATGACCCGTCACATCAAGCGTGGCGGCCGCATCTGGATCCGGATTTTCCCGGACAAGCCGATCTCGAAGAAGCCCGCCGAAGTCCGTATGGGTAACGGTAAGGGTAATCCGGAATACTACGTGGCAGAAATCCAGCCGGGCAAGATGCTGTACGAAATGGATGGCGTGACGGAAGAGCTGGCTCGTGAGGCGTTCCGCCTCGCCGCCGCCAAGCTGCCGATCGCTACCAATTTCGTGGTGCGCCAGGTCGGGACGTAAGGAGAGCAGGGATGAAAGCATCCGAACTTCGCGGCAAAGATGCCGCAGGGCTGAACCAGGAGCTCTCCGAGCTGCTGAAGGCCCAATTTAGCCTGCGCATGCAAAAGGCCACCCAACAGCTGCAGAACACCAGCCAGCTGAAGAAGGTGCGCAAGGACATCGCGCGGGTGCAAACCGTGCTGAACGAAAAGGCGACCTCGAAATGACTGAAACTGCACAAACGGAATCGTCGCTTCGCCGCACGCTGGTCGGTCGGGTAGTTAGCGACAAGATGGACAAGACCGTCACGGTCTTGATCGAAAACCGCGTCAAGCATCCTCTGTACGGCAAGTACGTGCTGCGTTCCAAGAAGTACCACGCACACGACGAAGCCAACCAGTACAAGGAAGGCGACAAGGTCGAGATCCAGGAAACGCGTCCGCTGTCGCGGACCAAGTCCTGGGTGGTTTCCCGTCTGGTCGAAGCTGCGCGCGTCATCTAAAAAACCACACGGTTTTCGGTTGACTTGCGAGTCCAGGGTTATGTGCTATAATCCTGGACTTCCGCTTTGTTGCATTCGCCTTAGTTGTATCACCCCGGCGAATCGGTGAAGCGAACCTAGCCGAGCGGCTCCTGATTAACCATGTTCAGGCCGCCTGGTAACTACCGACTTCAAAGTTGATCAACCCAAACGGTTGCTGGCGCAAAGCCAGGGGCTGACGGGACCAAGACTGACCGGCGGGCGTTGCCCGGTGGATTAAGTTGGGAAGATAACACCATGATTCAGACAGAAAGCCGGCTCGAAGTAGCCGATAACACTGGTGCGCGCGAAGTTCTGTGCATCAAAGTGCTGGGTGGGTCCAAGCGCCGCTATGCGAGCGTGGGCGACATCATCAAGGTGACCGTTAAGGACGCAGCGCCGCGCGGTCGCGTGAAGAAGGGCGATATTTACAACGCTGTCGTCGTGCGCACCGCCAAGGGCGTGCGTCGCGCTGATGGTTCGCTCGTCAAGTTCGACAGCAATGCCGCTGTCTTGCTGAACACCAAGCTCGAGCCGATCGGCACCCGTATTTTCGGGCCGGTGACTCGTGAACTCCGTACCGAGCGCTTCATGAAGATTGTGTCGCTCGCGCCGGAAGTGCTGTAAGGAGCCGCCATGAACAAGATTCGTAAAGGCGACGAAGTCATCGTCCTGACCGGAAAAGACAAGGGCAAGCGCGGCACCGTGCAAGCCATGCTCGGCGAGAAGGTTGTGGTGGAAGGCGTCAACGTTGCTAAGAAGCACGCACGTCCGAACCCCATGCTGGGCACCACCGGTGGCGTGGTCGACAAGGTCATGCCGCTGCATATTTCTAACGTTGCGCTCGTGGATGCCAATGGCAAGCCGTCGCGCGTCGGTATCAAGGTGGAAGACGGCAAGCGTGTACGCGTGCTGAAGACCACCGGTGCCGTCGTGGCAGCTTGATTCTGGGCACAGATAGGAGTTGAGCATGACTGCACGTCTGCAAGAGTTTTACAAAGAACAAGTAGTACCGAAGCTGATCGAGCAATTCGGCTTCAAGTCGGTCATGGAAGTGCCGCGCATCACCAAGATCACCCTGAACATGGGCCTTGGCGAAGCCATCAATGACAAGAAGGTCATTGAGCTGGCCGTGGGCGACCTGACCAAGATCGCCGGCCAAAAGCCGGTGGTGACCAAGGCCAAGAAGGCAATCGCCGGCTTCAAGATCCGCCAGGGTTATCCCATCGGCGCGATGGTGACGCTGCGCGGCGAACGCATGTTCGAATTCCTGGATCGTCTCGTGACCGTGGCCCTGCCGCGCGTGCGTGACTTCCGTGGTGTTTCGGGCCGCTCGTTCGATGGTCGTGGCAACTACAACATCGGTGTGAAAGAGCAGATCATTTTCCCCGAAATTGAGTACGACAAGATCGACGCACTGCGTGGTCTGAACATCAGCATCACGACGACGGCGAAGAATGACGAGGAAGCCAAGGCACTCCTCGCAGCATTCAAGTTCCCGTTCCGTAATTAAGGGGTAACCGTGGCTAAATTGGCTCTGATTGAACGTGAGAAGAAGCGCGCTAGGCTCGTGGCAAAGTATGCCGACAAGCGTGCGACCCTCAAGGCCATTATCGACGACCAAGAGAAGTCGGAAGAAGAGCGTTATAGCGCGCGTCTCGAGCTGCAGCAGCTCCCGCGCAACGCGAACCCGACTCGCCAGCGTAACCGCTGCGCGATCACCGGTCGTCCCCGCGGTACCTTCCGCAAGTTTGGCCTGGCGCGTAATAAGATCCGTGAAATCGCCTTCCGTGGCGAAATCCCGGGTCTGACGAAAGCCAGCTGGTAATTACGCACAGGCTACAGGAGAAACAGTATGAGCATGAGCGATCCTATCGCCGATATGCTGACGCGCATCCGCAACGCCCAAGGCGTGCAGAAAGTGTCGGTTGTCATGCCGTCGTCGAAGCTGAAAGTGGCAATCGCCAAGGTCCTTAAGGACGAAGGCTACATCGACGACTACGCCGTGAAAGAAGAAGGCGGCAAGGCACAACTGAGCATCGGTCTGAAGTACTACGCTGGCCGCCCGGTCATCGAGCGCATTGAACGCGTCTCGAAGCCTGGTCTGCGTGTGTACAAGGGCCGCAGCGACATCCCCCAAGTGATGAACGGCCTCGGCGTCGCAATCATCTCGACCCCCCAGGGTCTGATGACCGATCGCAAGGCACGTGCCACTGGCGTGGGCGGCGAAGTTCTTTGCTACGTCGCGTAAGGAGTAGACCATGTCCCGTGTAGGTAAGGCTCCCATCGCGCTGCCCAAAGGCGCAGAAGTCAATGTGGCGGCTGGCGTGCTCTCCGTTAAGGGCCCGCTCGGCACGCTGACGCAGCCGATTCACAGCCTGGTCAAGGTCAATGTCGAAAACGACACGCTGACCTTCGCTCCGGTTGATGAATCGCGCGAAGCAAACGCACTGCAGGGCACCATGCGCGCCCTGGTGGCCAATATGGTCAAGGGTGTAACCGCCGGTTTCGAGCGCAAGCTTAACCTGGTCGGCGTGGGCTATCGTGCCCAGCTGCAAGGTACTGCGCTGAAGCTCCAGCTTGGTTTCTCGCACGACGTGATCCATGCGATGCCGGAAGGCGTGACGGCGGCAACGCCCACGCAGACCGAGATCATCATCAAGGGTGCGGACAAGCAGAAAGTCGGTCAGGTGGCTGCGGAAGTCCGCGCGTACCGTCCGCCTGAGCCCTATAAGGGCAAGGGCGTTCGCTACTCGGACGAGCGCGTCATCCTGAAGGAAACCAAGAAGAAGTAAGGGGTGCAATCATGAACAAGAAAGACGCTCGTTTGCGCCGTGCACGTCAGACCCGCGCCAAAATCGCGGAGTTGAAGATCAACCGTCTGACCGTGTTCCGTACGAATTCGCATATTTACGCCCAGGTCTACTCGCCGTGCGGCACGCAAGTGCTGGCATCGGCTTCGACCGCCGAGGCAGAAGTGCGCAAGGAACTGACCGGCAGCGGTGCTACCGCAGCCGCCGCGACCCTGATTGGCAAGCGCATCGCCGAAAAGGCGAAGGCAGCTGGCGTGGAAACCGTTGCGTTCGATCGCGGCGGCTTCCGCTTCCATGGTCGCGTGAAGGCACTGGCTGACGCAGCACGCGAAGCCGGCCTTAAGTTCTAAGCGCACATAGAGAGATACGTCATGGCAAAAATGCAAGCAAAAGTCCAGCAGGACGAACGCGACGACGGCCTCCGCGAGAAGATGATCTCGGTCAACCGTGTCACCAAGGTGGTGAAGGGTGGCCGGATTCTCGGTTTCGCTGCGCTGACCGTGGTTGGTGACGGCGATGGCCGCATCGGCATGGGCAAGGGCAAGGCTAAGGAAGTGCCGGTTGCAGTTCAGAAGGCAATGGACGAAGCCCGTCGCAAGATGGTCAAGGTCTCGCTGAAGAACGGCACGCTGCAACACGAAGTCGTTGGCAAGCACGGCGCCGCCAAGGTGCTGATGATGCCGGCCAAGGAAGGTACCGGCGTGATCGCTGGTGGCCCGATGCGCGCGATTTTCGAGGTGATGGGCGTGACCAACGTCGTGACCAAGTCGCACGGCTCGACCAATCCGTACAACATGGTTCGCGCCACGCTGGACGGTCTTCAAAAGATGAGCACGCCGGGCGAGATCGCCGCAAAGCGTGGCAAGTCTGTTGAAGACATCCTCGGTTAAGGAGTCGGACGAAATGTCGCAACAAACCGTAAAAGTGCAACTCGTGCGCAGCCTGATCGGCACGCGTGAGGATCATCGCGCCACCGTCCGTGGCCTGGGCCTGCGCCGTATCAATTCGGTGTCGGAGCTGCAGGACACGCCCGCCGTGCGCGGCATGATCAACAAGGTCTCGTACCTGGTCAAGGTTCTGGCCTGAGTCCCGGGACACGGAGAGCAAGATGCAACTCAACAACCTGAAACCGGCTGACGGTTCGAAGCACGCCAAGCGTCGCGTCGGCCGCGGTATCGGCTCCGGCCTGGGCAAGACTGCCGGCCGTGGTCACAAGGGTCAGAAGTCGCGTTCGGGCGGCTTCCACAAGGTCGGCTTCGAAGGCGGTCAAATGCCGCTGTATCGTCGCCTGCCGAAGCGTGGCTTCACGTCGCTGACGAAGGCCTTCAACGCCGAAGTGACCCTGCGTGATATCGAGCGCCTGGAAGCCACCGAGGTGGACCTGCTGGTTCTGAAGCAAGCTGGCCTGGTGGCTGAGCTGGCCAAGAGCGCCAAGGTCATCAAGGCTGGTGAGCTGACCCGCAAGGTTACGATCAAGGGTCTGGGCGCCACCGCTGGTGCCAAGGCTGCGATCGAAGCCGCCGGCGGTCAGATCGCGGCGTAATTTAGCAGCAGATTTCGCAGCATAGGCGAGTCACAGTCGGAGCATCGTTTGGCCACGGCGAAACCCAATGCAAGCACGCAAGCCAAGAACACGGCGAAGTACGGCGACCTAAAGCGCCGGCTGATGTTCCTGGTGCTGGCCTTGATCGTGTACCGCATCGGAGCGCATATTCCGGTGCCGGGAATCGATCCGGAACAGCTTGCGAAGCTTTTCCAGAGTCAGTCAGGTGGCATCCTCGGGATGTTCAACCTGTTCTCGGGCGGTGCGCTGTCGCGCTTTACCGTCTTCGCGCTCGGCATCATGCCGTACATCTCGGCGTCGATCATCATGCAATTGCTGACGATCGTGCTGCCGCAGCTGGAGTCGTTGAAGAAGGAAGGGCAGGCGGGTCAACGCAAGATCACGCAGTACACGCGCTACGGCACGGTGGTTCTGGCCACTTTCCAGGCGCTGTCGATTGCGGTCGCGCTGGAATCTCAGCCTGGTCTGGTGATCGATCCGGGCCTGATGTTCCGGGCTACGGCAGTGATCACGCTGGTGACCGGTACGATGTTCCTGATGTGGCTGGGTGAGCAGATCACCGAGCGGGGTCTGGGCAACGGTATCTCGATCATCATCTTCGGCGGTATCGCAGCGGGCTTGCCCAACGCGATCGGCGGGCTCTTCGAACTGGTTCGCACTGGTTCCATGAGCATCATTGCTTCGATCCTGATCGTGGCAATCATCGCCGGTGTTACCTTCGCCGTGGTGTTTGTCGAGCGTGGCCAGCGCAAGATCCTGGTGAACTATGCCAAGCGTCAGGTCGGCAACAAGGTGTATGGCGGTCAATCGTCGCACCTGCCGCTGAAGCTGAACATGGCAGGGGTGATTCCGCCGATCTTCGCATCGTCGATCATCTTGTTCCCGGCGACCATCGCGGGCTGGTTCACGTCTGACTCGACGAGCGCTGCCGGCCGGTTCATCAAGGACCTGGCTGCGACGCTTTCGCCGGGACAGCCGGTCTACATCCTGCTGTACGCTGCTGCAATTATATTTTTCTGCTTCTTCTATACGGCTCTTGTGTACAACAGCCGGGAAGTCGCGGACAACCTGAAGAAAAGCGGTGCCTTCATTCCGGGCATTCGTCCGGGCGAGCAGACGACGCGCTACATCGACAAGATTCTTGTCCGTCTGACGCTGGCTGGTGCGATCTACATCACACTGGTCTGCCTGTTGCCGGAATTCCTGGTACTGCGCTGGAACGTTCCGTTCTATTTTGGCGGAACCTCGTTGCTGATCATCGTGGTCGTCACGATGGACTTCATGGCCCAGGTCCAGTCCTATGTCATGTCGCAGCAATATGAGTCCCTGCTGAAGAAAGCGAATTTCAAGGGTAATCTGACCTTGCGCTGAAGCCGGGTCGGTACAGGCTAGGTATGGCAAAAGACGACGTCATCCAGATGCAGGGGGAGGTCCTGGAAAACCTCCCCAACGCGACGTTCCGCGTCAAACTGGAAAACGGCCATGTGGTGCTGGGCCATATCTCCGGCAAGATGCGAATGAACTACATCCGGATTCTTCCGGGTGATCGGGTGACGGTTGAACTGACCCCATATGATCTGTCACGCGCGCGCATCGTCTTTCGGACGAAGTGAAGCGAACAGGAATTGAAGGAAGAGGAAAATCATGAAAGTGCTGGCTTCTGTTAAGCGCATTTGCCGCAACTGCAAAGTTATCAAGCGCAACGGTGTCGTGCGCGTGATCTGCTCGTCGGATCCCCGCCACAAGCAACGCCAAGGCTAATCGGAAAGAGGATTGACGAATGGCACGTATCGCAGGGGTTAACATCCCGAACCATAAGCATACCGAGATTGGCCTGACGGCTATTTACGGTATCGGCCGCTCGCGCGCCCGCAAGATTTGCGTGGCCACCGGCGTTCCCTTTGACAAGAAGGTCAAGGACCTGACCGACGGCGACCTGGAAAAGCTTCGTGACGAAGTAGCCAAGGCCACGGTTGAGGGTGACCTGCGTCGTGAAACCACGATGAACATCAAGCGTCTCATGGACCTTGGTTGCTATCGTGGCGTCCGTCACCGCAGGGGTCTCCCGATGCGCGGTCAGCGCACCCGCACCAACGCCCGTACCCGCAAGGGTCCGCGTAAGGCCGGCGTGGCTCTGAAGAAGTAAAGCCGAAGGCAGAGGAAGAAACTAATGGCAAAAGGTCCGAATAACGCCGCCCAGCGCGCGCGTAAGAAGGTCAAGAAGAACGTTGCCGACGGCATTGCGCACGTCCACGCTTCGTTCAACAACACCATCATCACGATCACCGACCGTCAGGGCAATGCCCTGGCATGGGCAACCTCGGGTGGCCAGGGCTTCAAGGGTTCGCGTAAGTCGACGCCCTTCGCAGCTCAGGTTGCTGCAGAGAACGCCGGCCGCGTGGCGCAAGACCAGGGTATCAAGAACCTGGACGTGCGCATCAAGGGCCCCGGCCCTGGCCGTGAATCGGCTGTGCGCGCGTTGAACGCGCTCGGCATCAAGATCTCGATTATCGAAGATGTGACGCCAGTGCCGCACAACGGCTGCCGTCCGCCCAAGCGTCGTCGGATCTAAGCGCCGGTGTGATACCCGGGCTGCGGGTGAGGTCTTCCTCGCCCTCTGCCCGGTGTGGTAGCATCGCACGTTGACCTGCTGCATATGCTTTGCGGCAGGTTTTCGTTTTGCGTTTTTGTGTCTGGTGATTGGCCTGCTGGTCTGTCGCCTGGTGCAAATAGCCAGTCATATGCTTTTGCGCGTGTCCTTTAGGGGAATGCGCTGGATAAGCCCACCGTCTGCCACTCACGCGTCCCTCAAACGGGCGGAGAAGGCGGACTCGCGGCGCGTCAAACAAGGCGCCGCGATCGATCAGGAAGGAAGATAAAGTGGCACGTTATATCGGCCCGAAGGCCAAACTCTCCCGCCGTGAAGGTACCGACCTGTTCCTGAAGAGCGCACGCCGCTCGCTTGCAGACAAGTGCAAGCTGGACAGCAAGCCGGGCCAGCATGGCCGCACCTCGGGTGCACGTACCTCCGACTACGGCAACCAACTGCGCGAAAAGCAGAAGGTCAAGCGTATCTATGGCGTGCTCGAGCGCCAGTTCCGCCGCTACTTCGCTGAAGCCGACCGCCGCAAGGGCAACACCGGCGAGAAGCTGCTGCAACTGCTGGAATCGCGCCTGGACAACGTCGTGTACCGCATGGGCTTTGGCTCGACCCGCGCTGAAGCGCGCCAGCTGGTGTCGCACAAGGCGATCCTGCTGAACGGTCAAGCCCTGAACGTGCCGTCGGCACAAGTCAAGGCTGGTGACATCATCACCATCCGCGAGCAGTCGAAGAAGCAAGTCCGTATCGCCGAAGCGCTGTCGCTGGCTGAGCAATCGGGTTTCCCGGCATGGGTTGCCGTGGACGCGAAGAAGTTCGAAGGCACATTCAAGCAAGTGCCGGATCGCGCCGATATCTCGGGTGACATCAACGAAAGCCTGATCGTCGAGTTGTATTCGCGTTAATCACTCGAATTCTGACCGACACCATCGAACGGCCAGGGGCTTGCGTTTCCCGCCAAGCTTCACATTCAGCCCGACGCGCTGCCGCGCGTCGGGCTTATTGCCCATCGTGCGATGGGATTTTCAGGTTCCAAACGTCAGCCTTATCGGTGTAACGAGCCGAGGGTATTGAAAAGGACAACCTAATGCAAACAGCACTACTCAAGCCTAAAATTATTGCCGTGGAGCCGCTCGGCGACCATCACGCGAAGGTCGTGATGGAGCCGTTCGAGCGTGGCTATGGCCATACGCTCGGTAACGCCCTGCGTCGCGTGCTGCTGTCGTCGATGGTCGGTTATGCCCCGACCGAAGTCACGATCGCTGGGGTGGTCCATGAGTACTCCACCATCGATGGCGTGCAGGAAGACGTAGTCAACCTGCTGCTGAATCTGAAGGGTGTGGTCTTCAAGCTGCACAACCGCGACGAAGTCACGGTCTCGCTGCGCAAGGAAGGCGAAGGCGTTGTGACGGCTGCCGATATCGAGCTGCCCCACGATGTCGAGATCATCAACCCCGGCCACGTGATCGCTCACCTGTCGGCCGGCGGCAAGCTCGATATGCAGATCAAGGTCGAACAAGGCCGTGGTTATGTGCCGGGCAACGTGCGCAAGTTCGGCGACGAAGCGGGCAAGGTCATTGGCCGCATCGTGCTGGACGCTTCGTTCTCGCCGGTGCGCCGCGTTTCGTACGCAGTCGAATCGGCTCGTGTGGAACAGCGTACCGACCTCGACAAGCTGGTGATGAACATCGAAACCGACGGCGTGATTTCGCCCGAAGAAGCGATTCGTCAATCGGCGCGCATCCTGGTCGACCAGTTGTCGGTGTTCGCCGCGCTGGAAGGCACCGAGTCGTCGGCGGAAGCCGCTTCGAGCCGCACGCCGCAGATCGATCCGATCCTGCTGCGCCCGGTCGATGACCTGGAGCTGACCGTGCGTTCGGCCAACTGCCTGAAGGCCGAAAACATCTACTACATCGGCGACCTGATCCAGCGCACCGAGAATGAGCTGCTCAAGACCCCGAACCTGGGTCGCAAGTCGCTCAACGAAATCAAGGAAGTGCTGGCTTCGCGCGGTCTGACCCTCGGCATGAAGCTCGAGAACTGGCCGCCCGCAGGGCTGGAGAAGTAATAGCCAGGCGCGGTGGCGGGCTTGCCCAGCCGCCGCGCCAGGTCATCGCGGCGACCGGCATGTGCCGGCTGCCTTAATAGACTACCGGCCCGCGCCGAACCGGAGATTGCTCCGGCCAAGCGATAGAAGAGCTGGTCAAACATTGCAATAAAGGAATCATCATGCGTCACCGTCATGGTTTGCGGAAACTGAACCGCACCTCGTCGCACCGCCTCGCGATGCTGCGCAACATGTCCAACTCGCTGTTCCAGCACGAGCTGATCAAGACCACCCTGCCCAAGGCCAAGGAACTGCGCAAGGTTGTCGAGCCCCTGATCACGCTGGCCAAGAAGGACACCGTTGCCAACCGCCGCCTGGCTTTCGCCCGTCTGCGCGACCGCGACATGGTCACCAAGCTGTTCAACGAACTCGGCCCGCGTTACAACGCGCGTCCGGGTGGCTACACCCGTATCCTGAAGTTCGGTTTCCGCCAGGGCGACAATGCGCCGATGGCGCTGGTCGAGCTGGTTGACCGCCCGGAAATCACCGAAGCGCCGGCTGAAGAAGCAGGCGAATAAGGTTGATTCCGTCCCGGCCCGCTTGCGACCGTTGGTCGCGGCGAGCCGCGCGGACACCGCTTACAATCGAGCCAGGCTACATGCCTGGCTCTTTTGTTTTCCGGGGCTGGCGCGCCAGGGTCTGGCCGCCGGGCCGGCTGTGGCCTGGGAGGACGATCTGATGAGCGAAGCAATCTTGGTGATGACATCGCTGCCGGACGCCGAGTCCGCGGGGCGTGTTGCAAGGGCCGTGCTGGAGTCGAGGTTGGCGGCATGCGTGAACCGGCTGGCGCCGTGCGAGTCCGAGTACTGGTGGCAAGGTGAGATCGAAAGCGCACGCGAGTGGCCGCTGATGATCAAAACCACCCAGGAGCGTTATGCCGCGCTGGAGGCAGCGATTCGGCTCGCGCACCCCTACGAGGTGCCTGAGATCGTGGCAATGCCGCTGGTCGCGGGATTCGCGCCTTATCTGGCCTGGGTGGCGCACGAGACCAGAACGGCCACAGACGAAGGCGACAGTGCGTAAGGATGGCGGTCGCTGCGCCGACTCACACTGATGCTGGCAATAAAGCACTGCGGCCGGTGACCGGCGCTATGATGCGAGCGCAATGCGGATACGACGAATGACATTTCAAAGGCAGGGCATGAGTTTCGGTGTGAGCGCGAACGCCTCGGGTGGTTCGGGGGCTGGGCAAGCCGTGCGGCATAGTGCCGCAGTGCGGCTGCTGATCATGCTGCTGGCCTCACTCTGGCTGTGCCTCGCCGGCGTGGCGCATGGCGCCGATGACGACTTCTTGCCGCCGGAACAGGCCTTCCGGTTTGCTGCCCATCAGGTCGATGCGAAGACGATCGAGGTTCGCTTCGACGTGGCGGATGGCTATTACCTCTACCGCGATCGCTTTGCCTTTGCGGCGCAGCCTGCATCCGTCAAGCTCGGTGCGCCGGTGTTCCCGCCCGGCAAGGTCAAGTTCGACGAGACATTTGGCAAAGAGATGGAAACCTATCACGGCGGGCTGACCATCCGCGTGCCGGTGGAGTCTGCACCGGCCGACGGCAAATGGTCGCTGGTGGTGACTTCCCAGGGCTGTGCCGACAAAGGCCTGTGCTATCCGCCGCAGGAAAGTGTGTTCAAGGTCGGCGGTGGTGTGCTTGACGGATTGTTCGGCAAACGGGCACCGGCGGATTCCAGCAGCATCGGCAACAACCCGGCCGCCGCAAGCGGCGACGCGGCCGGCCCCTCCCCCGCCCTGCTGGCCCCGACGGCCGACGAGAACGACCGCATCGCCGGCGCCCTGGCCAGCCGCAACCTCGGCGTGATCGCAGCGCTGTTCTTCGGCCTGGGCCTGCTGCTGACCTTCACGCCGTGCGTGTTGCCGATGGTGCCCATCCTGTCGTCGATCGTGGTGGGCGAGCACGTTACGCGCAAGCGTGCCTTGCTGGTATCGCTGTCCTATGTGCTCGGCATGGCAGTGGTCTACACGGGGATCGGCGTGGCGGCGGGCCTGCTGGGTGAGGGCCTCTCCGCGGCGCTGCAGGCGCCGTGGGTGCTGGCTGCCTTTGCGCTGCTGATGGTGGCGCTGTCGCTGTCCATGTTCGGTCTCTATGAGCTGCAGCTGCCGCAGCACTGGCAGACCCGGCTGACGGCATCGTCCAACCGCCGCCAGGGCGGGCAGCTTGCCGGTGCCGCAGCCATGGGCGCGATCTCCGCGCTGATCGTCGGGCCGTGCGTGACGGCGCCACTGGCCGGCGCGCTGGCCTATATCGCGCGCACTGGCGATGCTGTGGTCGGCGGCGGTGCGTTGTTTGCCATGGCGCTCGGCATGGGCGTGCCGCTGGTGCTGGTGGGCGTGGGAGCGGGCAACCTGCTGCCGCGCGCCGGACGCTGGATGGAGACGACCAAGCGCTTCTTCGGCTTCCTGCTGCTGGGTGTGGCGCTCTGGATGGTGAGCCCGGTGCTGCCCGCGTGGGCGCTGATGGCGGGCTGGGCTGCGCTGCTGCTGGTTGGTGCGGTCTTCCTGAGCGCCTTCGATTCACTCGGCCCAGATGCGCATGGCCTGGCCAGGGTAGGCAAGGGCCTGGGCCTGCTGGCGGCGCTGGCAGGCGCCATCCTCCTGGTCGGGCTGGCCTCCGGCGGCCGGGACCCCCTGCAGCCGCTGGCGCACCTGAGCGCCGCGCGCTCGGCGCCGGAAGCGGCGGCCGGCGGCGCGTCCGACGTACGGTTCGAGCGCGTCCGCTCAGTTGCGGAGCTCGATGCACGCGTGGCGCAGGCCGCTGCCGCCGGCAAGCCGGTGCTGCTCGATTTCTATGCGGACTGGTGCGTGAGCTGCAAGGAGATGGAACGCTTCACATTTACCGATGAGCGCGTGCGGGCGCGGCTGTCCGAGGTTGTGATGCTGCAGGCGGATGTCACCCGGAACAACGCCGATGACCGCGCGCTGCTCAAGCGCTTCGGCCTGTTCGGCCCCCCGGGCATCATCCTGTACGGCGCCGACGGGCGCGAGCGGCCGGTCCGCGCGATCGGCTACCAGCCGGCCACACGGTTTCTCGACACGTTGTCGCGCGCGCTCGATACCAAGGCTAGTACCTGAGACATACCTGAAATACCCGAGGCGCCAGCTTCGGCTGGCGTCGGCTAGCTTTGCTCCAGCCGGCGCCCTAGCGCCCATACCGCGGCCAGCACCACCACCACCGCCCCCATCAGCCCCAGCGACCACCAGAAGCCCTGGGGCTCGCGCAGCCACGGCATGCGGTCGAAGTTCATGCCGAAGATGCCGGTGATCAGCGTGAGCGGCATGAACAGCGCGGTGATCAGCGTCAGCGTGCGCATGGTGCGATTGGTGCGGTGCGCCACCGAAGAGAAGTGAATCTGCACCGCGGACTCGATCGAGTCCTCCAGCCGCCGCGCATGGGCGAGCACGCGCGAGACGTGCTCCATCACGTCGTTGATCCGCACCAGCAGCGCATCGTCGCGGCCCGCCGTGCTTGGCGTACCTGGAGTGCCTGTGGCGGGCCCTTCACTCGCGATGCTATAGCTGTTGTCGAGCAGGCTGTCGCGGAACTCTTGCAGCGCGTCGTGCTGCTCCTCGCACAGGTGCTCCAGCCGCCGCAGCTCGATGCGGGCATCGAGCAAGCCTTCCCAGCTGGAAAAGCTGCGCCGCGCGTTAAGCAGCGCGCGCTGCCACCGGTCGAGCTGGCGCGTCAGCGGCGCACGCAGGTCCAGGTAGCGGTCGACCATGGCGTTGAGCAGCCGCAGCATCAGGTCTTCCGGGCGCGTTGGCGGGCGGATGCCATGCACCAGCGCGGCGTGGCCGTTGGCCCGTGTCTTTGACGCCGCTTGCGGCCGCGGCGCCTGGCACAGTTCAAGCAGGCGCTGGCGCACCTGGTCCAGCGTGCGCGATTGCGCGGGCCGTACCGTCAGCAGCACGTTGTCAAAGACGAAGAACGTGACCGGCTGGGTATCGATCTTGGCTAGCGCGGGCAGGAAGCCCGGCGGGTAGCGGCGCGGCTTGGCTGAGGTACTGGGTTTTGCCGCGGATTGCGGGCCGGCTGTCGCGCAGGCCGTGGCCGAAGCCACGGGCTGGCCCGGCATCGTCGGCATGTCCATCGCGGCGGTGGCCGAGGCCGCCGCCGTTGCCGTCGTGCTCGTACTCGTTCCGGATGCCGCCGCCCCCTCTGCGCCAGCCTCGGCGATCAGCCGGCTGGTCTCGAAGGTAAGCTTGCGGAAGATCACCATGTCGTAGGCATGCGTCGTATCGAAATACGACGGATGCGACGGGTTGGTGGCATCGATGAGATGCAGGTCCAGCACCGGGGCGCCCGTCAGCGCCTGGACGCTGTCGCGCCAGGCCGTCGGCGCGGCGCTGATTTCCTCGATCGGCGTGTCGACCCAGACGAAACGGGCCGCTGCATTGCCGGCGAGGAAGTCGCGCGCCGCGTCGAGCGAGGCGAGCGGATGGACCTGGCTGGCGGAAAAGCCTAGCAGCTGCATCCGGGCCGGTTCAGCGCGTGAGCAGGCGAGCGGCGTCGCGTGCGAAATAGGTCAGGATGCCATCGGCGCCGGCGCGCCGGAAGGCCAGCAGCGATTCCATCATGACCTTGTCGTGATCCAGCCAGCCATTCTGGGCTGCGGCCTTGAGCATCGCGTACTCGCCGCTGACCTGGTAGACGTAGGTGGGGAAACGGAACTCGTCCTTCACGCGCCGCAGGATGTCGAGGTAAGGCATGCCGGGCTTGACCATCACCATGTCAGCGCCTTCCATGATGTCCTGCGCCACTTCGCGCAGGGCTTCGTCGGAGTTGGCCGGGTCCATCTGGTAGGTCATCTTGTTGCCCTTGCCCAGGTTGGCCGCCGAGCCCACCGCATCGCGGAACGGGCCGTAGAAGGCCGAGGCGAACTTGGCCGAGTACGCCATGATCCGGGTATGGATATACCCGCCGTCTTCCAGCGCCGCGCGCACGGCGCCGATGCGCCCATCCATCATGTCCGAGGGCGCCACGATATCCACGCCGGCCGCAGCCTGCGTCAGCGCCTGCTTGACCAGGATCTCCACGGTGACGTCGTTGATCACGTAGCCGTCGTCATCCAGCACGCCGTCCTGGCCGTGGCTGGTGTACGGATCCAGCGCCACGTCGGTCAGCACGCCCAGTTCCGGGAATCGGTCCTTGAGCGCGCGCACGGCGCGCGGGATCAGGCCTTCGGCGTTGGTCGCCTCGATGCCGTCGGGCGTTTTCAAGACCGGATCGATCACCGGGAACAGCGCGATGACCGGGATGCCGAGTTTCACGCAGTCTTCCGCCACCGGCAGCAACAGGTCAATCGACAGACGCTCCACGCCGGGCATGGACGCCACGCTCTCACGCTGGTTTTGGCCGTCGACGATGAATACCGGATAGATCAGGTTATCTGGCGACAAGCGGTTCTCGCGCATCAGCCTGCGTGAGAAATCATCACGGCGCATGCGGCGCGGACGGTACTCGGGAAAAGTGGACATGGCTTGAGAGGAGTCGGAAAAGAAGTGCGGGAGTCTGCCGGGCGGCTGGCGCGATGTGGCTGGCGAGTGCCTGACCAGGCCGCTTGCGAAAGAAAAACTAAACTTTTGATCTCGCCCGCTATCATACTCGCGGACACTCTGCGTTGCGCTTGCGTGATGCAGCGTCCCCCGCTACTCCTCCCTGAGCGGGTACCCGCCCTTAACCGGTGGGAAAGTTCGCCCCCGTTGCTTGCAACGGGGTTTTTTTTGCCCGCTCGTGTACCGGTGCAATTGCCGGTTCGGCAGGGGGCAGCGCAGGAGTGGGTACGCGCTGGGGGGGCGGAGGATCAGTTCGCGGGCGCTTCGGGGGGGATATCGCCAGCATCCGGTTCGGCTTGCGGCGTTGCCGCGGCCTTGCTGTCCGTGGCCACCGGGGGCAGGGCCTCGGGCAGGGACAGCCAGCCCGCCACCACGCGCTGGGCTTCCTCGATGCCGCGGCGCTTCAGGCTGGAGAACAGCTGCGCGGTCAGGGGGACGGGCGTGTCGAGCTGTTCCGCGTAGCCGGCCAGCACCTTGCGGGTTTCGCGCAGGGCCAGGGCGTTCTCGCTGTTGGTCAGCTTGTCAGCCTTGGTCAGCAACACGTGAATGGGCCGGCCCGTGGGCAGGAACCACTCGACCATCTGGCAATCCAGGTCGGTAAAGGGGCGGCGCGCGTCCATCATCAGCACCAGGCCGGACAGTTGCGAGCGGGTCTGCACGTAGTCGCTTAGCAACGCTTGCCAATGGAACTTGGCCGACCCCGAGACCTGCGCATAGCCGTAGCCCGGCAAGTCGACGAGGAAGGCGAGCGGGTCCGGCGCCTTGACCGGGGCCACGCCGAAGAAGTTGATGTGCTGGGTGCGGCCTGGCGTGCGCGACGAAAAAGCCAGCCGCTTCTGGTTGCACAAGATGTTGATGGCGGTGGATTTGCCGGCGTTGGAGCGGCCGGCGAACGCCACTTCCGGCACAGCCGTGGCAGGCAGGTCGCGCAGATGATTGACGGTAACGAAAAAGCGGGCCTGATGTAGGAGGGACATGCGCTTGGGCGATGGGGCGGGTGGGGGCGGGCTGCCGCCTGGATTCAGGCGGGTTCGCCGGCGTCACCGCGCCGATGTGAGTGAGGTGGGCGGCACATGCGGCCGCCTGGATGGCCGGGGCTGGCGTCTGGCCGCGTCGCGGCGCGCACATCCTCTATCCGGCACACGATTTATTGTACAATAACGCGGTTAACGGCCTCTCGATTAGGTGACGCGCGGCATCCTTGGTCGCGCATTTATCTGGCAGGGAAGTCTTGCGTGTCCGTTCCATCGTGGTAGCAAGCCTGTTGGTCTAGTCCCTGTTATGGCGCCGAAGCCTGGCGCCAGCGCAAGAGGGCCAACCGGGGGTCTGGGCCTGCTACCGGGATATTCGCACGGTCTGCCGCTCTCGTTCGCATGGGGGCGGTGCCATCCGGCTTTCGCCTGGGCGTTTTCTGGCTTCAGGCGAGCCGGCGGTCCGTCGTGATGAATTTCCGATGTCAAAGTGCCTGTCCATCGCGTCCTCACCGCGGGCAGTGTGCTGAACGGCGTGCCCCATGGAATTCAAAACAATTCAGACAAGGTGTGCGAATGAACCGCATTGCGAAACTTCTGGCTGTTGTGGCGCTGGCTCTGCCGGCAACTGCCATGACCGGTCTGGCATCTGCCGCAGAGCAGGCCGCCGCAAAGGCTGATCCGGCCAAGGGCGAAACCCTCTACACGCAAGGTGCTCCTGATCGCAATGTCCCGGCTTGCCTGAGCTGCCATGGCGCCAACGGCAACAGCGGCGGCGCCGCCAACCCGAAGCTGGCCGCCCAGCATCCGGAATACGTGCACAAGCAGCTCGACGACTTCAAAGCCAAGGCTCGCAACAACGCCATCATGTCGCCGTACGCGGCCGCCTTGTCCGAGCAGGAAATGAAGGACGTCGGCGCCTACCTGGCCAAGCAGACCCAGAAGCCTGCCACCGCCAAGAACAAGGACACCATCGAAGCCGGCCAGAAGATCTACCGCGGTGGCATCGCGGCCAAGGGCGTGCCGGCCTGCGCGGCTTGCCACGGCCCCACCGGCGCCGGCATTCCGGCCCAGTACCCGCGCATCGGCGGCCAATGGTCCGAGTACACTGAAGCGCAACTGGTTGCGTTCCGCCAGGGCACCCGCAAGAACAATCCCGTGATGACCACCATCGCCGCCAAGATGTCGGACGCCGAGATCAAGGCTGTGGCCGATTACGTCGCAGGGATTCGCTAAGTCGTTCCGCGCCGGGTAGCCGGAGCACTGCAGCGGGCCTCGTCACTCGCGAGGCACCACGCCCAGGTGCAACCAAGCAGCCCGGCAACAATCGAAGAGGGTGGCCTGCGCGAGCAAGTCCACCCTTTTTCATTTCAAGGCCGAGGGCCCCACTGCACATGTCCACCGCTTCCACGTCAGGACTGCACCTGAAGACTTCTCACCGCCTGCTACGCGACGCGGTTGAGCTGCTGTCCTCGATGCGTTTCGCTATCGCGCTGCTGACGGTGATTGCGATTGCCAGTGTGGTCGGCACCGTCCTCAAGCAGAACGAGCCCTATCCCAACTACGTGAACCAGTTCGGTCCTTTCTGGGCTGACCTGTTCCACGCGCTGTCGTTGCAAAAGGTTTACAGCTCCTGGTGGTTCCTGCTGATCCTGACCTTCCTGGTGATTTCCACCTCGCTGTGCCTGACCCGCAACGCGCCCAAGATGATCAAGGATATGCGCTCGTGGAAGGACCACGTGCGTGAGCGCAGCCTGCGGTCCTTCCACCATCATGCCGAGTTCGATTCGGGCCGCCCCCGCGCCGATGCGGTGACGCGCCTCACCGCGCTGCTGGCCAATCGCGGCTACCGCATCAAGAGCGTTGCGCATGAAGGCGCCACCTTGCTGGCCGCCAAGGCGGGCGCGGCCAACAAGCTCGGCTACATCCTCGCGCACACCGCTATCGTGGTGATCTGCGTCGGCGGCCTGCTCGATGGCGACATGCTGATCCGCGCGCAGATGTGGTTTGGCGGCAAGAGCCCGATCAGCGGCAACGCAGTGATCAACGACATCCCGCCTGAGCACCGTTTGTCGGTCAACAATCCGGGCTTTCGCGGCAACGCCTTCGTGCCGGAAGGCTCGACGGTGTCCACCGCTATCCTGAATATCTCGGACGGCGCGCTGGTGCAGGACCTGCCGTTCAATATCACGCTGAAGAAGTTCACCGTCGAACATTACTCGACCGGCATGCCCAAGCTGTTCGCCTCCGACGTGGTCATCACGGACCGCGCCACCGGCCGCAAGACCGAGGCCACCATCAAGGTCAACGAGCCGCTGGTGGTGGATGGCGTGGCCATCTACCAGTCCAGCTTCGAGGATGGTGGCTCCAAGCTGAAGTTCGTTGGCTACCCGATGCAGGGTATTGGCGACAAGACCTTTGCCTTTGCCGGCACCGTGGGCGCCAACGCGCCACTGACCGGCACGGGCAACGCGGCCGACGCCGAGGGGTTGACGGTCGAGTTTAGCGATTTCCGCCTGATGAATATCGAGAACGTCACCGATGCATCGGGCAAGCCGGACGCGCGTGGCGTTGCGCGCAAGTCGCTCAACGAGAAGCTCGAGTCTCACCTGGGCTCGGCGGTCAATCCTGACCGTGCGAAGGAGTTGCGCAACGTTGGCCCTTCGGTGCAGTACAAGTTGCGCGACCGCAACGGCCAGGCCCGCGAATTCAACAACTACATGGTGCCGGTGCAACTCGACGGCCAGTCGGTCTTCCTTGCCGGCATGCGGGATACGCCTAGCGAGCCGTTCCGCTACCTGCGCATCCCGGCTGACGAGCAAAACAGCGTGGCGGACTGGATGCGCCTGCGTGCCGCGCTCCAGGACCGCGCGATGCGCAGCGAAGCCGCGCGCCGCTTCGCACTTGCCTCGATGCCGGGCGATGGCCGCGAAGTTTTGCGCGGCCAGCTGGCCGAGAGCGCCCTGCGTGCGCTCGACCTGTTTGCAGGTGCCTCGCGCAGCAACCCGCAAGCCCCGCCGGGCGGCTTCACCGCGATTGCCGCCTTTCTGGAAAAGTCCGTGCCGCCGGCCGAGCAGCAGAAAGCCGCGGATGTGCTGCTGAAGATCCTCAATGGCTCGATGTGGGAACTCTGGCAGTTGGCGCGCGCGCAAGACAAGCTGCCGGTGGTGCCAAATAGTGCCCAGAGCGGCGCTTTCATGCAGCAAGCCATCAATGCGCTGTCCGACAGTTTCTTCTACACCGCGCCGGTTTTCCTGCAGCTCGACGACTTCACGGAAGTGAAGGCCAGCGTGTTCCAGATGACCCGTGCACCAGGGAAGAACATCGTGTATCTTGGCTGTCTGCTGTTGGTGCTGGGCGTGTTCTCGATGTTCTACATCCGCGAGCGCCGCGTCTGGCTCTGGGTGAAGGATCCCGCGGATCCCGCGGACCCCGCGGGAACCGCCGGCGGGCAGGGCGCCGCCAGCCATGTGCTGATGGCCATGTCCACGCAGCGCCGTACACTGGATTTCGAGAAAGAGTTTGTCGCGCTGCGCGACGATGTAGGCCGTGCCGCCGGCAGCATCGACACGGCCGGCGCCCGCAATTAAGCAGGAACCACTATGTCTTCGAATGTGAATCGGGCCCGGCCGGGCATGCACGAGAGTCCGGCGGGCGTTGCCGCGAGTGACGCCGAGCAGGCCTACCTGGAGCCGTCGTTCCTGCGCCGGCTGGGCTGGGTCGACTGGCTCTTTGCCTTGATGCTGGCAGTGGGCGCGGGCTTCGCGCTGGCGCGCTACGGCGAGTGGATGAATGTCTACGACAAGGGCGTGCTGATCGCCGCGGTGCCTACCTTCGCGCTGCTGGGATGGCACTGGAAGCCGGTGCGGCTGCTGATGGTGACGCTGACCGTGTTGTCGCTGTTCGCGATCCAGCTCTACCAGGGCCAGTTGCCGCGCGCCGAGCAGGCCTTCTTCCTCAAGTACTTCCTGTCGAGCCAGTCCGCCATCTTGTGGATGAGCGCCCTGGTGTTCCTGTCCACCCTGTTCTATTGGGGCGGCTTGCTGGCGCGCTCGGAGACCGGGCTGCAGATCGGCAGCAAGATGGTCTGGGCAGCGGTGGTGCTGGGCTTTACCGGCATGCTGGTGCGCTGGTACGAGTCCTACCTGATCGGCGCCGACATCGGCCACATCCCCATCTCCAATCTGTACGAAGTGTTCGTGCTGTTCACGCTGATCACCTCGTTGTTCCACCTGTATTACGAAGGCCGTTACAAGACCCGTGCGCTGGGGCCGTTCGTGATGCTGGTGGTATCGGCGGCGGTGGGTTTCCTGCTGTGGTATACGGTCAGCCGCGACGCGAGCGAAATCCAGCCGCTGGTGCCAGCGCTGCAGAGCTGGTGGATGAAGATCCACGTGCCGGCCAATTTCATCGGCTACGGCACCTTCGCCCTGGCCGCCATGGTGTCGGTGGCCTACCTGCTCAAGCAGCACGGCATTCTCGCCGAGCGTCTGCCCTCGCTCGAAGTGCTCGACGATGTGATGTACAAGTCGATCGCGGTGGGCTTTGCCTTCTTCACCATCGCCACCATCCTGGGCGCGCTGTGGGCGGCGGAGGCCTGGGGCGGCTACTGGAGCTGGGACCCCAAGGAAACCTGGGCGTTGATCGTCTGGTTGAACTACGCGGCCTGGCTGCATATGCGGCTGATGAAGGGCCTGCGCGGCACCATGGCGGCCTGGTGGGCGCTGGTGGGTTTGCTGGTCACGACCTTCGCCTTCCTGGGCGTCAACATGTTCCTTTCCGGCTTGCATAGCTACGGCGAACTCTGATCTGGGTATTGCGCCGCAACGAGAAAACCTGCCCATCGCCCCGATGCGGCAGGTTTTTTTTCGCCCGAATGGAATAAAGCCGTCACATCCGGTGTTTACTGAAGGGACGGCGCCGGCTGGCGGTGCCGCATCGCATGGAGATCGACATCATGGCCCTTTCCCGTCCCAACGCAGTAGTCGCTTCCCTCGCATCGTTGTCCCGTCCCGCCGTGCTCGCGCTCGCTTCCGCCGCGGTCCTGCTGTCCGCCTGTTCGGGCATGGGCAGCATGGGTGGCATGGGTGGCAGCGCCGGCAATATGCCGCCCACGGTGAAAGTTGCCGGTGGCACGTTGACCGATCCCCAGGGCCTGACGCTCTACACGTTCGATCGTGACACGGCCGGCAAGAGCGCTTGCAATGGCGGCTGCGCCACCAACTGGCCACCCCTGATGGCCGCGCCCGGCACCAGCGCCACGGGCGACTACAGCGTGATCACGCGCGACGATGGCGGCAAGCAATGGGCCTATCGCGGTAAGCCGCTCTACCGTTTCTCCAAGGATGCCAAGCCGGGCGACCGCGCGGGCGACAACTTCAACAACGCCTGGCACGCGGCAACGCCTTGATACGGGTGAGGGCGGCCTGACGGCATGGACGGCTTCGACCGCCAACTGGTGGCGCTGGCGCCGCGCTTGCGGCGCCACGCCCGGGGCCTGACCGGTGACGCGGCGTCCGCCGACGACCTGGTGCAGGACACGCTCGAGCGCGCGCTGCGCTACCGCTGGCGCTTTCGCCTGCGCGCGGGCGCCTGGTGGGGCGATGGCGCGGATGGACTGCTGTCTTGGCTGCTGACCATGATGCACCGGCTGCGTGTGAACGCGTACCGTCGCGCCGACCTGGTGACTTATACCGATACGCTGCCCGACGTACCCAGTGCTGCGCCTGAGCCCGGCCTGCGGCTGGACTTGGCGCGGGCGCTGGCCCGCTTGCCCGAGGCGCAGCGCGCGGTGATGCTGCTGGTCGGCCTGGAGCAGCTTAGCTACGCCGAGGCGGCGCAGGTGCTGGCGGTGCCGGTGGGCACCGTGATGTCGCGGCTGTCGCGGGCTCGGGAGCAGATGCGCATGCTGATGGACGGCGCGCCAGCCAAGGCGGCCGAGGCGAACCCGCAGGCCGCCGGCCGCGCGGCCGGACTGCAGCGAGTCAAATGATGTCCCCAGTCAACGAAGCCGATCTCCACGCCTATGCCGATGGCCAGCTCGATCCCGCCCGACGCGCCGAGGTGGAGGCGTACCTGGCCGCCCATCCCGAGGCCGGGGAGCGCGTGGGAGGCTGGCGGCGGCAGACGGAAGAATTGCACGCGGCATTCGACGGCGTGCTCAATGAATCCGTGCCGCTGGCGGCACTTCCATCAAGGCTGCGCGGCAGTCGCCGCGATGCGGCGCGGCGACCCAGTGGCTGGAGCATGGCGCTGGCCGGCAGCCTTGCCTCGCTGGCGGTAGGCGGCGCAATCGGGTGGATTGCGCACGATCGCGCGGACACGCTGGCGGCCGGGGCGCCGTCGGTGGAGCGCTTCGCGCGCGAAGCGCTGGCCAGCCATGTCGTCTATGCGCCGGAGGTGCGCCATCCGGTCGAGGTGGCGGCCACCGATGAAGCCCATCTTGTTGCCTGGCTGTCCAAGCGCCTGGGGGCACCGCTGCGGGTGCCGGACCTGCGCGCCCAGGGATTCCACCTGATCGGGGGCCGTCTCGGGGTGGCCGAGGGCGGCCCGTCGGCCATCCTGATGTACGAGGCCGACGACGGCACCCGGCTGTCGCTGCAACTGCGGCACATGGCGCGCGACACGCCCGATACGGGCTTCCGGCTGGAGCGCATGGGCCCGGGGCCAAGCGAGCGTCCCGCCGCTGCGGCGCGTACCATGGCCTTTTACTGGGTAGACCGGGATCTTGGCTTCGCGCTGGCCGGGCCGCTGGAACGTGCACCCTTGCTGGCACTGGCGGAGGCTGTTTACCGGCAGTATCAGGGCGGTTGAGCCTCACACATGCATTGCGCGGGGCACCCTGCATCCGTTTGCCGGCCACAATGCATACGAAGGCCGGGCGAGGCGACGACGACGGGCCTTAAAGAAAGATGTCAGGATTCCCTCGCTCCAACCGACTCAAGCGCAAGTCCAATCGTGCAGGCGGGCCCCGCCCGGGCCAGGCACGAACGGTGAACCGCATTTTGCATATGGCACGCAACGAGGAACAACGATGCTGATCCCCTCTCCGAAATGGCTACGCGGCGACGACATTGCCGCCAGCGAGATCACGCCCCGCGGTGTTTTCGACGCGCGGCGCCGCCTGCTGGCGCTGGCTGCCGCGGGCGCAACGGGGAGCACGCTGGCGCCATGGTTCGCACGTGATGCGCATGCCCAGGCGCCGCGCGGGCAGAGGCTGCCGGCCACGCCCAACAATGCCTACGTGGTGCCCGAGAAGCGCACGCCTTACGAGGATGTCACCACGTACAACAACTACTACGAATTCGGTACCGACAAAGCGGACCCGGCGCACAATGCCGGCACGCTGCGGACCCGGCCGTGGCAGGTCGCGGTCGAAGGCCTGGTGAAGAAGCCCAAGGTCTACGACATCGACGAACTCGTGCGCCTGATGCCGATGGAAGAGCGGGTCTACCGGCTGCGCTGCGTCGAGGGCTGGTCGATGGTGATTCCGTGGAGCGGCTACGCGCTGGCCGAGCTGGTCCGCCGCGTCGAGCCGCAGCCGGGCGCGAAGTACGTGGAGTTCGTCACGCTCAACGACAAGAAGCAGATGCCGGGCGTCAGCGCTCGCGTGCTGGACTGGCCCTACACCGAAGGCCTGCGCATGGATGAGGCGATGCACCCGCTGACCTTGCTGGCCTTTGGCCTGTACGGAGAGGTGCTGCCCAACCAGAACGGCGCGCCCGTGCGTGTGGTGGTGCCTTGGAAGTACGGCTTCAAGAGTGCCAAGTCCATCGTCAAGATCCGCTTCGTCGACAAGCAGCCCGCCACTAGCTGGAACCTGGCCGCGGCGCAGGAGTACGGTTTTTACTCCAACGTGAACCCGGACGTGGATCACCCGCGCTGGAGTCAGGCCACGGAGCGCCGCATCGGCGAGGACAAAGGCAGCGGCTTTGGCGCGCTGTTCGCGCCCAAGCGCAAGACGCTGCCATTCAACGGCTACGCGCAGCAGGTGGCATCGCTGTACCAGGGCATGGACCTGCGGAAGTTCTTCTGATGGCGCCACCGGATATGTCCCCATCGCGCCTGGCAGTGCGCCCGTCGCGGGCGGCCGGGCAGCGCGGGCTCGCGATGCTTGCGCCGGAACGCGTGCGCACGGTGAAGGTGGCGGTGTGGCTGCTTGCCGTGCTGCCTTTCTTGCGGCTGCTTTATCTCGGCTTTGCCGATCAGTTCGGCGCCAATCCGCTGGAGTTCGTCACGCGCTCGACCGGCACCTGGACGCTGGTCATGCTGTGCGTCACGCTGGCGGTGACGCCGCTGCGCCGGCTCACGGGTTGGAACTGGCTGATCCGGCTGCGCCGCATGCTCGGGCTCTTTGCCTTCTTCTACGCGCTGCAGCATTTCCTGTTGTGGCTTGCCGTGGACCGGGGCTTCGATGTGGCCTACATGATCAAGGACATCGCCAAGCGCCCCTTCATCACGGTGGGGTTTGCCGCCTTCGTGCTGATGGTGCCGCTGGCGGCCACCTCGGCCAATGCCATGGTCAAGTGGCTGGGTGGCAAGCGCTGGCAAGGGCTGCACCGGGCGGTGTACGCCATCGCCGTGCTGGCGATCCTGCACTACTGGTGGCATAAGGCAGGCAAGCACGACTTTGGCACGGTATCGATCTATGCCGCCGTGGTGTTCGGCTTGTTGGCGATGCGGGTCTGGTGGTGGTGGCGCAAGCCCGCAACGGGCCTCAACGCACAGCGGTAGAGCTCAAAGGTAGAGCGTGATTTCGCGCTCGGCAGGGCGGGGCGGCTGCCCAGCTTGGGGGAGCCATAGGGATTCAAGATGGCCCCGGACCAGGTCCAGCTCCGTCGAGCAGTGGCGCCGCCCCGGAAAGCGCCGCAGGTTGTCGGATTGCAGCGCCAGCATTGCTTGGTCCTGACACGCCACGCGCCTCAAGAGGGGCCATGCCAGCAACCGCACCGCCCATGCCGGCGCCCATCGCCCGGCCACGTGCAGGGTGGCAAATACGTGGGTTTGCGTCGTGCTTTCCGGTGTGAAATTCAGCGTGATCCAGAGCCGGCTGCCGTTGGCGTAGCGATAGTCGATCTGGGCCGTGCCCGCGCCGCTGAAATGCGCGCTCTCGCCGGTCCGTGGCGACTCGAACAAGCGATACAGCAGCCCGGACTGCATCGGCTGGTCGAGGTAGTCGACCGTGAACCCCCGTGGCGTATTCGACAAGCGGGCCCGCACCGGCGCGCGTTCGCCATCCTTGCGCACCAGCCCAGGATGCACCGTGTGCGTGTGCAACGGATCCAGGAAGTTCTCGATCGCGTCCAGCACATGGGCTTGCCAGCGGCTTTGCCACAGGAAGCGCCGGGAGCCGGCGGGCAGGGTGGCGACCGGCGCCGGCAGTGAGCGCGAGTCCTGCGCGGCTTGGCTGTCGGCCGCGGGCATCTCCGGGCCCGGCCGCAGCCAGACCAGCCCGTCATGCTCCAGGACCGGCAGGCGACGCACGCCAACCTGCGGCAGGCAGGCTTCGGGCGCCAATCCGGGCACCGCGCTGCAGCGCCCGTCCGCGCCGAAGGTCCAGCCGTGGTACGGGCAGCTCACGCCAAGCGGGCCGATGCGCCCATGCGACAGCGGCGCTTGCCGGTGCGGGCAGCGGTCCTCGCAGGCCAGGATCTCGCCGGAGGGCAGGCGTGCCAGCATCAGTGGGCGATCCAGCACCGTGACCGCCAGCGGGCGGGTATGCAGCGCACTGCTGCGCGCCACGGCGAACCATTGCGAGAAGACGGATTCTGGCCAGGGTGTGGATAACGTCATAGCTGGAACCGTTGCATGACAGGCACCCCGACGTGCGTGGCCAGCGAGCGCAGCAGCCCGATGCCGGCGCGCAGCGGCAGCGCCAGGTGCGCCGCATACACCGCGCTGTATTCGATTGCCGCCTGGCCGCCGCGCAGGCGCTTGAAGTGGCCCGCGCCAGCGCTCAGGTTGATGCCACAGCCGGTCTCGATGGCGCGCGCGAACACCGTTGCCATCAGCAGCCGGTACAGCCCCAGCGGGGCCGGCAGGGCCGTGTTGTAGCCGACCACCGGCGCGGTGATGATGCCGCCCTGCACGAACAGGCCCACCACGGCCTGCAGTTGCCCTTGCCTGTCGCGCCAGCCATGCAACTCCAGCAGCCCCGCCTCATGCCAGTGGCGCATGAAGGCGGCGGTGTAGTGCGGGTTGAGGCGGGAGTATTTGTCGAGGTACAGCAGCCCGTAGAGGGCGGCGATCCGCTCGTAGTCATCCTCCCGGCCGGCGGCTGCCCCGATGCTTTCGTTGCCGGCTCGTGCCAGCTCGGAGCGCTGCATCTCGCGCAGGTCGCGCTTGAGGTTGGCATGGCGTCCCTTGGCCAGGTCCGCGGCCTCGAAGCACCACACCTGGCGGCTCGGTACCAGGCTGAAACCCTCGGCCGCCAGTGCCGCCAGCCAGTCGGGGTGCTGGCGCGTATTGAGCGAGCGAAACCACAGCGCGTGGCGCGGCCAGCGGGCGCGGGCCTGGGCGATGGTGTGTTGCAGCGCGCTGGTGTCCAGCGCGGGATACAGGTTGGTCGACAGCAGCCAATTGTTGATGGCCACCGCGCGGTCGACGCCGGCAGCGCCCAGCCAGCGACCGTAGCCGCGGCACAGCAGGCGCAGCGGCAACGCCAGCGCGCCGTGCAGATGGCGGTCGATTTCCTCGCCCGCGTAGCGGCAATATGTGGTCAGCGGAGAGCAGACCCAGGCCGCGGTGGCATCGGCTTTGCCACTGTCAACCGTGACCGGCATGGCCCAATCGCCGGCACGGAGCAGGCCGACCTGGCTTTGCAGGTTGCGTACGAGTTGCGGGGTGGGCACCCGGGCATGCAGCGCCGACAGGCTTTGCGCGCAGCGATTGAATCGCGATGCTGCGCCGTTGTCGCCCGAGAGCATTGTCAAGGCGAGAGCTCCTCGCCATCCCATTCGATATCCCGCGTGGTGGCGGCCCGCAGGCTGCAGCGCCGGCTGAGGGCAAGCCGCCCGTAGGCGGCAAGATCGCGCATGGCGCCCAGCAGCGGCGCGCGGTCGCCGGGCCGGGTGATCACGTCGTCGGCGCCGGCAAAGGCCCGGCGCCATTCTCCCAGCCTGCCGCGCCTTGCCATGTCGTAGAGCCCGGCACTCGCCATGACCGCGGTGATCATGCGCGGGCGCTGCGCCGATGGCGTGATGCAGTCACGCACGGCCGCGTCCCCGGCCAGCGCCGCCGGCACGGCGTCGTCCAGGCCGAACAAATGCAGGCCGCTGGTAGCGCGCGGGTTGCATTCGAGCACGGTGGGGTGGGCCGGATCGGCCTCGATCCAGTCGAAGGCGATCTGCCCGGTGAAGCCGATCCTGGCCACCAGCGTTTCGACGCAACGCTGGATAGCGGCGGATTCATGGTGCGCAAAGTAGAAGCTGGCGCTTTGGCTGAGCCGGTGGGCGGGGCGGTAGGCAGCGTGCGCGAGCAGCCGGCCTTGATGCGCGATGCTGTAGGAGCAGATTTCCGGCCCAGCCACAAAGTGCTGGGCCACCCAGCGGCCGTGTGCGGGCAGCGGCGGCGCAGCGGTGGGTACGCCTTGCGGGTACAGCCGCAGGTGTGCGCCGAAGCGGGAATACTCGGGTTTGAGCACCAGCGGCGTGGCGCCGGCCCAGGCGCGTGCCTGGCCGAGGCAGTCCACCAGCGCGCTGTCGGCGACGCGAAATCCGCACTCACGCGCCAGCGCCAGGAACTGCCACTTGCTGTGCAGGCCGCGCAGCTTGTCGAAGTCGTCGACGGCCACGGTGAGTGTTGCCGGCAGCTTGGCGCGGTGGCGGGAGAGAAAGAAGACTTCTTCGCAGGTTGGCACCACCAGGTCGATGCGATGCTGGTGCACGGCCTGGCGCAGGTCCTCGAAAAAACGGGCCGGCTCGGTCCGCGGCGGCGCGAGCCGCACGGTGGCGCAGACGGCGCGCGATGCGCCGGCCGTATGGCAGGGGATGCTGTCCGCCACCACCGAGCGCCACCCCTGGCAGGCAAAGCGGCGCGCGTGATCGAGCGCCACGGGCGCGCGCCCGCCCAGGATCAGGACGCTGGGGGCCATTGGGGGGGGGCGAGTGGTGGCGCAGAGGGCGGGAGCTTAGCCTTGCAGCAGGCGTTCGTCGCGGAACAGGTCGGCCACGTGCTCGCGGCCGCGCACCAGGTGCACGTCGTCGCCGTCGACCATGACTTCGGCCGCGCGCGGGCGGGTATTGTAGTTGGAGCTCATGACAAAGCCATAGGCACCGGCCGACATCACGGCCAGCAGGTCGCCCGGCTGCACCGCCAGGGCGCGGTCGCGGCCGAGCCAGTCGCCGGATTCGCACACCGGGCCGACCACGTCGTAGGTCAGGGCGGTGGCCTGCGCAGCCTCGCGCAGCTGCACGGGCTCGATGCGGTGGTAGGCCTCGTACATGGCAGGGCGGGCCAGGTCGTTCATGGCCGCGTCGACGATGCAGAAGTTCTTGGCTGCGCCCGGCTTGAGGAACTCGACCTGGGTCAGCAGCACGCCGGCGTTGCCCACCAGCGAGCGGCCCGGCTCGAACAGCACCTCGCGATGGCCATGGCCGCGCTCGGCCACGCGGTCCAGCAGCGTGCGGGCAAAGCCGGTGATGTCCGGCGGGGTTTCGTCGTCGTAAGTGATGCCGAGCCCACCACCTACGTCGATGTGTTCAAGGTTGATGCCTTCGCGTTCCAGCGCTTCCACCACGTCCAGCACCTTGTCCAGTGCTTCCAGGTAAGGGGCGACCTCGGTGATCTGCGAGCCGATATGGCAGTCGATGCCCGCGATATCCAGGTGCGGCAGCGCGGCGGCGGCGCGGTAGGTCGGCAGCACGTCCTCGAAGGCGACGCCGAACTTGTTGCCCTTCAGGCCAGTGGAGATATACGGGTGGGTCTTGGCGTCCACATCCGGGTTGATGCGCAGCGACACGCGCGCGCGCTTGCCCAGGCGGCCGGCCACGGCATTGAGGCGGTCCAGCTCGGGGATTGACTCCACGTTGAACGACAGCACATCGTGCTGGAGCGCCAGTTCCATCTCGGCGGTGGTCTTGCCCACGCCCGAGAACACTACCTTGCGCGGATCTGCGCCCACCGCCAGCACGCGCTGCAGCTCGCCGCCCGACACGATGTCGAAGCCCGCGCCGAGCCTGGCAAAGACCTGCAGGATCGCCAGGTTCGAATTGGCCTTCATGGCGTACTGCACGCGCGCGCGGCGCCCCTGGCACGCAGCGGCGTAGGCCTGGTAGGCGGCGGTCAGCGCGGCGCGCGAGTAGACGTAGGTAGGGGTGCCGTATTCGGCGGCAATACGCGCGAGCGGCACGTGCTCGACGCTCAGGGCGCCGTCGTGGCGATGGAAGAAGGCGGTCATGGTTATTTGGCGGTGGGAGTGGCGGCCGGCACTGCGTCCGGAGCCGTGGCGGGTGCCGCTGTGGCGGCGGAGCCCTTGGGGGCCGCCGGATTCGGCACGGCCGGGTTGCCCAGGCCTGGATCCGGTACGCCCGGCTGCGCCGGTGCGGGAGGCTGCTTGGGCATCGTCAGCGGGCCGCGGATGCCACATCCCGACAGCAGGGGCATCGCAAGGCTGGCGGCAAACGCCGATACAATCGCAACACGACGCAACATCGGGTCGTCCTTAAAATGTCGTTCAGGGTCGTCCCCGATCGTCCCGGAGTGTCCCTCAAGCGGAGCGCGGCGGGACCACCGGAAATACGAAGTACTTTTCAATACGCTGCCGGCTACGGCGCTACATCGCTATAGCGGCGCTGGCCGGCGGTCTTGGAGTTTAGCATGCCCCCCATGAGTGAAAGTGAGTTCCTGGCGCTGGCCCAGCAAGAGCTGGACCGGCTGGAAAGCGCGGTGGAAACCGCCGCCGACGCGGCCGACGCCGACATCGAAATCAACCGTGCCGGCAATCTCATGGAGCTCGAATTCGAAGACGGCTCCAAGATCATCGTCAACAGCCAGGCGCCCATGCAGGAACTGTGGGTGGCCGCGCGCTCGGGCGGTTTCCATTTTCGCCATGATGGCCAGCGCTGGGTCGATACGCGCGGCGGCGGTGAGCTGTATGCGGCGCTATCGGGCTACGTGAGCCAGCAGGCGGGGGTGACGCTGAAACTGGCCTGAGCGCTCTCGCCCAGGCACGAAAAAGCCGGCGCGAAGCCGGCTTTTTCATTGGCGGGAAGCTGTCCCGGCGGGGCCCCTCAGCCGCCGCCGAACATTTCCAGGATGCGCTTCTTCTCTGCCTCGACGTCGGCGGGCGATTGCGTGCTTTCGTCCGGCTTGCCAGGCCACGGATCGCCCAGGCCAACCGAAGCCACGCCGGCGCCGCCCGCGTTTTCCTCGAAGGTCCAGTCGCCGCCCACCATGACCACGCCTTCCGGAGCCTGGCGTTCGGGGAGCTCTGGTACGCCCTTGAGCATCTTGCCCATGTAGCCCACCCAGATCGGCAGCGCGAGGCCACCGCCGGTCTCACGCACACCCAGGCTCTTGGGCTGGTCGTAGCCCATCCAGGCGATGGCCACCAGCTTGGGCGTGTAGCCGGCGAACCAGGCGTCGACGGCGTCGTTGGTGGTGCCGGTCTTGCCGGCCAGGTCGTTGCGGCCCAGGCGTTGCTTGGCGCTGTTGGCCGTGCCGCTGCGCACTACCTCACGCAGCATGGTGTCGGCGATAAAGGCGGTGCGGGCATCCAGCACGCGTACCGCATCCGCGCCGGCGCGCTGGGGCTTGGTTTCGGAGATCACGTTGCCGCGCGCATCGACCACCTTCTGAATCAGGTAGGGATTGACGCGGTAGCCGCCGTTGGCAAAGACCGAGTAGGCGCCAGCCATCTGCAGCGGCGTGACGCTGCCAGCGCCCAGCGCCATCGGCAGGTAAGCCGGGTGCTTGTCGGCGTCAAAGCCAAAGCGCGTGATGTAGTCCTGGGCGTACTGGGTGCCGATGGCGCGCAGGATGCGCACCGACACCAGGTTCTTGGACTTGGCCAGCGCGCGGCGCATGGTCATCGGGCCTTCGAACTTGCCGTCGTAGTTCTTCGGCTCCCAGACCTGGCCACCGTTATCGCTGATCGACAGCGGCGCGTCATTGATCACCGTGGCAGGGGAGAATCCCTTTTCCAGTGCCGCGGAGTAGATGAACGGCTTGAAGCTGGAGCCGGGCTGGCGCCAGGCCTGCGTCACGTGGTTGAACTTGTTGCGGTTGAAATCGAAACCGCCAACCATCGAGCGGATCTCGCCGTCTTCCGGATTGAGCGAGATAAATGCGGCGGATACTTCCGGCAACTGCGTGACCGTCCACGCGCCTTTCTCGTCCTGTGTCACGCGAATGATCGCGCCCGGCCGGATCTTGGCCTTGGGTTGCGCATTGGCCGCCAGCGACGGCGCGATGAAGCGCAGCGCCTGGCCTTCGATGGTGGCGACTTCGCCGGACAGCAGCGTGGCGGTGACCTGCTTGGCCGTCACGCTGGTGACCACGGCCGAGCGCAGGTCGTCGCTGCCCGGGTGCTCCAGCAGTGCGTCGTCGATGGCCTGCTCGCGCTCGTCCGCGCCGGCGGGCAGGTCGATAAAGGCCTCGGGGCCGCGGTAGCCGTGGCGGCGCTCGTAATTCATGATGCCAGAGCGCACCGCCTCATAGGCGGCGTCCTGGTCGGGCTTGTTCAGCGTGGTGTAGACGGTCAGGCCGCGGGTGTAGGTTTCCTCGCGGTATTGCGCGTACATCAACTGGCGCACGATCTCGGCCACGTACTCGGCGTGGGTGGAGAACTCATTGCCCTCGCCGCGCACCTTCAGTTCCTCGTGGATGGCCTGGTCGTATTGCTCGGGCGTGAGGTAGCGCAGGTCGCGCATGCGCTGCAGGATGTACTCTTGGCGCACCTTGGCGCGCTTGGGGTTGACCACCGGGTTGTAGGCCGACGGCGCTTTGGGCAGGCCGGCCAGCATGGCGGCCTCGGCCGGCGTCACGTCCTTGATCGACTTGCCGAAATACACCCGGGCCGCGCTGGCAAAGCCATAGGCGCGCTGCCCCAGGTAGATCTGGTTCATGTACAGCTCGAGGATCTGGTCCTTGGACAGGTTGGCCTCGATCTTGTACGCCAGCAGCATTTCATACAGCTTGCGGGTGTACGTCTTTTCGCTGGAGAGGAAGAAGTTGCGCGCCACCTGCATGGTGATGGTGGAGGCGCCCTGCGACAGGCCGCCGCGCAGGTTGGCCAGCCCAGCGCGCAGCACGCCGACGAAGTCGACGCCGCCGTGTTCGTAGAAGCGATCGTCCTCGATGGCCAGCACGGCCTTCTTCATCACGTCCGGTATTTCCGTAATCGGCACGAAATTGCGCCGTTCCTCGCCGAATTCACCAATGAGCACGTTGTCGGCCGTGTAGATCCGCAATGGGATCTTCGGGCGGTAATCCGTGATGGTGTCGAGCGATGGCAGGTTGGGCGCGGCCACCAGCAGCGCGTATCCCACCAGCAGTGCCACCGCCACGATCCCGGCCACCAGCAGGCCCAGGGCCCAAAAGGTTAGCCGCATCCAGATCGGACGTCGGGCAGGTAGGGACGGCTTCTGTTGTGCTGTGGCCATAAGGGAAATACCTAGTTAGAGGTGCCGGGATTATATCTCCCGGGATACTCCGCTCCCGGCGCGTTGTGGCGCGCAAGCCGCTATCGCGCTGTTACAAGATGTAATGAGATTGAGATCTGCATGAAACGAAAAGATGGGCGAAGTGGGTAGGGCGAGGGGCACCGTGGGATTTTGGCAACGCTTTGTGAGGGGTGTTGATGAAAAGCAATCGTGGTCAAACCGGCACATTGCCAGCGCCCCGTTTTTTGGTGAGAATCCACCAACTAAAAGAGCAAAACGTTTCATCCAAGAAACAATACAGACTCGCCAAATTAGAGCAACCAAGCCAAGGCGAGTTCAACGGTCAGGGGGTCACCTTGCGGCGAGGTATCTTGTCGGGGTTGTTGCGCCGTACGACGGTCGGCGTTGACATCGGGTCGTCCAGCGTTAAGGTAGTCGAGCTGTCCGTGGGCAGTGGCAAGAACGACTATCGGCTGGAAAAATGTGCCAGCGAACTGCTGGACCGTAATGCCGTTGCCGATGGCAACGTGGTCAATATCGAAGCCGTTGGCATCGCTCTCAAGCGCGCCCTCGGCAAAGCCGGCATCCGCACCAAGGAGGTGGTGCTCGGCGTGCCTTCGATGCTGACCGAATCGCAGACCGTCAGCCTGCCGGACAACCTGTCCGAGGACGAGCTTTACGTCCAGGTGGAATCCGAGGCGCATCGCCTCTATCCGCCATCGCAGGCCGTCAATTTCGACTTTGCCGTGATCGGCCCCAGCGAAACCGAGGGCGGCATCGGCGTGCGCGTTACCGCGGCAAACAGCGACCGTGTGCAGGAGCGCGTGACCGCTGCCGAAATGGCCGGACTCAAGCCGCTTGTGATGGACGTTGAGGAATACGCGGTGCAGCGCTCCGTGGTGCAGATGCTGGGCGTGTCCGCCGACATCAGCGCCACCGACGCCAAGGAACTGCCCGTGGTGGCCGTGATCCACCTTGGCGGCAGCCGCTCCAAGGCGATCTTCTACCAAGGCTGGAAAGAGCTCTACGAGCAGCCGCTCAACAGCTACGGCGACCAGCTCACCCAGAGCGCGGCGCGCATGTTTACGCTGGACGCGCTCAAGGCCGAGATCAAGAAGCGCAAGAATACGCTGCCCGAAGCCTGGCGCACCCAGTTGCTCAAGCCCTCCCTGGAGGCGCTGGCGGTGGAGGTGCAAGGCGCCGTGCGCAACTTCCTGTCAGCTTCGAGCATCGGCCGGGTCGACGAGATCCTGCTCTCCGGCGGCCATGCTTCGCTGGTCGGCGTGCAAGCCGCGATCGAGCAGCAAACCGAGATCACCACCACGCTGGCCAACCCCTTTGCCAACATGATGACAGCCGTCAAGGTCAACGAGCGCTATCTGCAGCGCGACCTGCCGGCCTACATCGTGAGCGCCGGGCTTGCGCTGCGCGGCCTGCAGTAAGCCAGCGAGGGAAGCCGCATGTCTATCAATTCGATCCCGACAGTCAATCTGCTGCCTTACCACGAGGCCCGCAGGGCCTCGCGGCGCAAGAAGGTCTACGCCCTGCTGGGCGGCGCGGCCGGCGCCGGCGCGCTGGTGGTGCTGCTGGGCGGCATGTACATCGATCACCGGGTCGATGCCGTGTCCAGCCTGAACCAGGTGCTCCTCGCAGAGAACAACCGCATGGACGGGCAGATCCGCGAGGTCAATACGCTGCGCAAGGATATCGAAGGGCTGCTGCAGCGGCAGAAAGCCATCGAGGGCCTGCAGAACGAGCGCAACCGTCCCGTGCAGCTGCTGGAGGAACTGGTGCGCCAGGTGCCCGAAGGCGTGTACCTGACCACCCTCAAGCAGACCGGCGACGCTTTTACCGTGACCGGCATCGCGCAGTCGAACGAGCGTGTGTCGGAGTTGCTGCGCAACCTTAGCCAGGTGCAGTGGCTGGACAAGGCCGAGCTGGGCGAATCCAAGGCCGTGATGATGACCAACAACCTGCGCGAGCAGCGGCGCCTGTTCGATTTCTCCATGCGCTTCGCCTACCGTGCGCCGGAAGCGCCGGAGGACGGCAAGAAGGGCAAGGCCGGCCTCGCCGGCGCGAGTGCGCCAGCAGGCGGAGGGGGCTGACCATGGCACTCAATAGCGAAATCTCGCTCGCCACGCTGAACGATCTCACCGCGCAGTTCCGTGGCCTGAACCTCAATGAGCCGGAAACCTGGCCGGGGGCCCCGCGCGTGCTGTTCGCGGTGCTGGCTGCGGTGCTGGTGCTGCTGCTGGGCTGGCAGTTCTACTGGAGCGGCAAGCTCGAGGATCTCGATCGCCGGCATGCCCAGCAGGACACCCTGAAGCAGTCCTACCTGAGCAAGGTGGCGCAGGTGGCCAACCTGGATGCGCTGCGTAAGCAAAAGGCGGAAGTGGAGCAGCGCGTGGCGCTTGTCGAGCGCCAGTTGCCCAACAAGACCGAGATGGACGCGCTGCTGGCCGATGTCAATCACGCTGGCGTGGCGCGCGGCCTGCAGTTCGAGTTGTTCAAGCCGCAAGCCGCCGTGATCAAGCCTTACTTTGCCGAGATCCCGGTCAACCTGAAGGTTACCGGCCGCTACCACGACGTGGCCCAGTTCAACGCCGATGTTGCTGCGCTCTCGCGCATCGTCTCGATGCAGGGGCTGCAGTTCACCACCGGCAAGGATGGCGGGCTGACGATGGAAGCCACGGCCATGGCCTACCGCGCGCTGGACCCTGACGAACAGGCGGCGCAGCGCAAGGCGGAAGCCGCGGCGGCCAAGACGGCCGCGGGAGCAAAGAAATGATGCCAGCGATCCAGGCTTCGCGCCTGCGTGCCTGCGCTTGCGCGCTGATCGGCGCCGCGCTGTTGGCAGCCTGCGGGGGCAGCGAGGAAGACGGCCTGCGCCAGTGGATGGCGCAAGCCCAGGCTGCCAAGGCGCCGCCGCCGGCGCCGCTGCCCGAGCCCAAGCCCTACGTGCCGCGCGACTACGCGGGCCGCAGCGCGCCCGAGCCCTTTGCCCAGAACAAGATCGGCGACCTGAACCGGGTCCTGTCCGAGTCGCCGGAATCCGGCCGCCGGCGCGAGCCGCTGGAGGATTTCCCACTGGAGAACTTCAAGATGCTGGGCGCCATGAAGAAGAGCGGCGAGACCTACGGCGTCGTGCAGGTAGATAACAAGATCCACCACGTCAAGGTGGGGCAGTATCTCGGCCAGAACTACGGCCGGGTGGTCCGCATCAACGATCAGGAGATCGTGTTGCGCGAATTGGTCCGGGAAGGGGTAGCCGAGTGGAAAGAGAAAATGACCAGCCTGAAGCTGGAGGGGTCGGCATGATCATGGGTCGCTGGTACCGGGCGCTTGCGGGCGCCGCAATGATGACGCTGGTATTGGCCGCGCCGGCGGCACTGGCGCAACCGACGCCGGGCAACGCCATCAAGCGCGTCGATGCCACCACGGTGGGCGAGCAGACCGTATTCACGGTCGAGATGCAGGGGCCGCCGGCGCAAAAGCCGGCCGACTTCACCACGCAGAATCCGCCCAAGCTCGCCATCGACTTTCTCGATACCGGCTTCGCGGCCGGGCGGGCGCAATATGACTTCGGCGGCAAGCTGCTCAAGAGCGCCAATGTGGTCCAGATCGGCGATCGCACCCGTGTGATCCTCGACCTGACCCGCGTGGCCAGCTACCGCACCGAGGTGCGCGGCAACCTGTTCGTGGTGCTGCTCGACAATGTCGCCCCGACTGCCCGTGCGGCTGTGCCGACGTTCGCCCCCAGCTCGGCGCAGGCGCCGGCAGTGCCCGCGATGCGGCCGACCGTGCGCAATATCGATTTCCGCCGTGGCCAGGATGGCGCTGGCCGCATCGTGGTGGATCTTTCCTCGCGCGACTCCGGCATCAATATTGCGCAGCAGGGCCAGAACGTGGTGGTCGATTTCCTCAATACATCGCTGCCCGACGGCATGCGCAGGCGCTTTGACGTGACGGATTTCGGCACGCCGGTGCAGGGCATGCGCGCGAGCGACAACAACGGCAGCACCCGCCTGACCATCGAGCCGCGCGGCAACTGGGAGTACAGCTCCTACCAGACCGATACGCAGTTCGTGGTGGAGGTGCGCCCGGTCAAGGAAGATCCGGCCAAGCTGATCAGCGGGGCAGGCTTCCGTGGCGAGCGGCTCTCGCTGAACTTCCAGAACATCGACATCCGCTCGCTGCTGCAGGTGTTTGCCGATTTCACCAACCTCAACATCATCACCAGCGAAAGCGTGCAGGGCAACCTGACGCTGCGCCTGAAGGATGTGCCCTGGGACCAGGCGCTGCAGATCGTGCTCGATGCCAAGGGACTGGCCTCGCGCCGCAACGGCAATGTGCTGTGGGTGGCGCCCAAGGCCGAGCTGGCCACCAAGGAAAAGCTCGAGCTCGAATCACAGCAGCAGATCAATGACCTTGAGCCGATCCGCAGCCAGGTGTTCCAGCTCAACTACCAGCGTGCCGAAGACGTGCGGCGCATGCTGCTCGGGCTGGCCGCGGCGGGTACCACCGGCGGCGCGGGCGCGCTGGGCAGTGTCGCTCCGATTGGCGCGGTGGGCGGCCTGGCCGGCACGACGGGCAGCACCCGCATGCTGTCCAAGCGCGGTTCGCTGACGGCCGATCCCCGTACCAACCAGCTGTTCGTGTCCGATATCGCGACCAAGCTGGAAGAGGTGCAGGGCTTCCTCGGCAAGATCGACATCCCGGTGCGCCAGGTCATCATCGAGGCGCGCATCGTCGAGGCCAACGATACCTTCAGCCGCAACCTCGGCGTGAAGCTGGGCTTTGCCTCCAAGACGGCCGGCGCCGGCTACGGCAACACCTACACCAATGTTGTAAGCCCGGTGACTCAGAACGCCACCTGGGACAACGGCCCGGCGCTTAGCCTGCCGGCGGCGGCGATCAACGGGGTCAACCCGGGCTCGGTCGCGGTCAGCCTGTTCAACAACGCGGCCGGCCGTTTCCTGGCGCTCGAACTGTCCGCGCTGGAAGCGGACGGGCGGGGCAAGATCATCTCCAGCCCGCGCGTGGTCACCGCCAACAATATCAAGGCGCTGATCGAGCAAGGCACGGAGTTGCCCTACCAGGCCGCCACCTCCAGTGGCGCCACCTCGGTGCAGTTCCGCAAGGCCAACCTGAAGCTGGAAGTCACGCCGCAGATCACGCCGGAAGGCAATGTGCTGCTGGATGTCGACGTCAACAAGGACAGCGTGGGCATCCAGACTACCTCGGGTTTCGCCATCGACACCAAGCACGTGCAGACGCAGGTGCTGGTGGAGAACGGTGGCACGGTGGTGATTGGCGGCATCTATAGCCAGACCGAGTCCACCAATGTGAACAAGGTGCCACTGCTGGGGGATATCCCGATCCTCGGCAACCTGTTCAAGGACAACGCCAAGGTCAACAACCGGACCGAGCTGCTGGTGTTCCTGACACCGCGCGTGCTCAACGACAGCGTGTCACTGAAATAGCGCCCGCTCGAGCCGGATGCAGTAGACTGACAGGCCGCATCGTTCCGATGCGGCTTTTTTTATTGTCCAGGCGGGCTAGAGAGATTGGGCGAGGGTGCATGTGGCAGGCGCGCAAGGCGTGTCGCGAGGCGGGTTGCCTTGTGCCGATTGCGCCTCGCCACTTGCCCGGATCGTCCCAACATAAGAAGATGATGCAGTTTTCCACCGCGAGGGCCGGCCAGAGACCCGGCTCCCGCCCGACACGCCAGTGACAGTCACCCGCCCGAACCTTTTCTTTGTCGGCCTGATGGGTGCCGGCAAGACCACCGTCGGCCGCACCGTGGCCCGGCGCCTGAATTACCCGTTCTTCGATTCGGATCATGAACTCGAGGCGCGTTGCGGCGTGCGTATCCCGATCATCTTCGAGCACGAGGGCGAAGCGGGCTTTCGCGACCGCGAGGCGCAGGCGATCGACGAGCTGACCCAGCGCCGCGGCATCGTGCTGGCCACCGGCGGCGGCGCCGTGCTGCGCCCGGAGAATCGCGCGCACCTGAAGGCGCGCGGCACCGTGGTCTACCTGCGCGCCAGCCCGCACGACCTGTGGCTGCGCACCCGCCACGACCGCAATCGCCCGCTGCTGCAGACCGAAGACCCCAAGGGACGGCTGGAAACGCTCTATGGCGAGCGTGACCCGCTTTACCGCGAGGTGGCGGATTTCATCATCGAAACCGGCAAGCCTTCGGTAGCGCAGCTTGCTAATATGGTGTTGATGCAACTTGAAATGGCCGGTTTCACCGTTGCCGCCGAAGAGCCCGAAGGGGCCGACGGCGAGTGCGCGGACAACCTCCCGGCGCAGGACCAGAATCACAATGATCACCCTTGAAGTCAGCCTTGGGGAGCGCAGCTACCCCATCCATATCGGCACCGGCCTGCTCGACCAGACTGAGTTGTTCCGCCCCCATGTGCGTGGCCAGCATGCCGTCATCGTCACCAATGAGACCGTAGGGCCGCTGTACGCCGCCCGCGTCCAGGCTAGCCTGGCGGCGCTCGGCAAGACCGTGCGCACCGTGACCTTGCCCGACGGCGAAGCCTTCAAGCAGTGGGAAACACTCAACCTGATCTTCGACGCGCTGCTCAGCGCGGGCGCCGACCGCAAGACCACGCTGATCGCCCTGGGCGGCGGCGTGGTGGGCGACATGACCGGGTTCGCCGCTGCCTGCTACATGCGCGGCGTGCCGTTCGTGCAGGTGCCCACGACCCTGCTCTCGCAGGTGGATTCGTCGGTGGGCGGCAAGACCGGCATCAATCACCCGCTCGGCAAGAACATGATCGGCGCCTTCCACCAGCCCAATGCGGTGATTGCCGACATCGACACCCTGCGCACGCTGCCGGAGCGCGAACTCGCGGCGGGCCTGGCCGAGGTGATCAAGCACGGCGCCATGGCCGACGCCGGGTATTTCGGCTGGATCGAGCGCAATATCCGCGCGCTCAACGCCTGCGACCCGGACATCATGGCGCTGGCGGTCAAGCGCTCCTGCGAGATCAAGGCCGCGGTGGTGGCCCAGGACGAGCGCGAGGGCGGCCTGCGCGCCATGCTTAATTTTGGCCACACCTTCGGCCACGCGATCGAGGCTGGCATGGGCTACGGCGAGTGGCTGCACGGCGAGGCCGTAGGTTGCGGGATGGTGATGGCGGCGGACCTGTCGCACCGGCTCGGCTTCATCGACACCGAAACGCGCGCGCGCGTGGTGCACCTTATCCGCGCCGCCATGCTGCCGGTGGTCGCGCCGGAACTGGGCACCGACCGCTACATTGAACTGATGAAAGTGGACAAGAAGGCAGAAGCTGGCAGCATCAAGTTCATCCTGCTCAGGAAGCTGGGCGAAGCCTTCATCACCACTGTGCCAGACCCTGACCTGCGCGCTACCTTGCAGCACGCGGTGCTCAGGCCGCCTACCGAGGCGCCGGTCGCCTGACGTGATCGGTTGTGCCTTGCAACGCCAGCCGGGCGGCGCACCGCCACCCGGCCGCACGCCTGACCGGATTGCCGCATGACCGACCTCGAAAGCCATCTCGCTCCCTATGCCGCCCGCTCCGCGCAGACACTTGGGCGGGTGCATGCCGAACCGCCCTCGTCCTCGCGCACGGAATTCCAGCGCGACCGCGACCGCGTCATCCACAGCACGGCCTTCCGGCGGCTCGAGTACAAGACCCAGGTCTTCGTCAATCATGAAGGTGACCTGTTCCGCACCCGGCTCACCCATAGCCTGGAAGTGGCGCAGATCGCCCGCTCCATCGCCCGCAACCTGCGCCTGAACGAGGACCTGGTCGAAGCCATTTCGCTGGCGCACGATCTTGGCCACACGCCCTTCGGCCATGCCGGCCAGGATGCGCTGAACAACTGCATGAAGAACCACGGCGGCTTCGAGCACAACCTGCAGAGCCTGCTGGTGGTGGATGAGCTGGAGGAGCGCTATGGCGGCTTCAACGGGCTCAACCTGACGTTCGAGACCCGTGAGGGCGTGCTCAAGCATTGCTCGCGCGTCAATGCCTCTGCGCTTGGCGAACTGGGCCGGCGTTTTCTGGAGGGAACGCAGCCCTCGCTGGAGGCCCAGCTGGCCAACCTGGCCGACGAGATCGCCTACAACAACCACGATATCGACGACGGCCTGCGCTCGGGGCTGCTCACGCTTGAGCAGATGGACGAAGTGCCGATGTGGGGGCGCCACCGCGCCGAGGCGATGGCGGCATTTCCCGGTATCAACGGGCGGCGCGTGATCAACGAAACCGTGCGCCGGATGATCAACACGCTGATCGTCGACCTGATCGAAACCACCAGCCAGAACATTGCCGCCGCCAATCCGCGCAACATCGAGGCCGTGCGGGCTGCAGGCCCGCTGGTGGCCTTCAGCGCGCCGGTGCGCGAGGAAGCGGCGGCGCTCAAGCGTTTCCTGTTCCGCCATCTCTATCGCCATTACCTGGTGATGCGTATGTCCTCCAAGGCCCAGCGCATCATCACCGACCTGTTCGATGTCTTCATGGCGGATCCGCGCCTGCTGCCGCCGCAGTATCAGGCGGGGCAAGGCCGTGACCCGTCCCGGCTGATCTCGCACTACATCGCCGGCATGACCGACCGCTATGCGATCCGGGAGCACCGCCGCATTTTTGCTGTCGACGAAGGCAGTTAGGCCAGCGCGGCCAGCGGGAAAATTGGGGACGGATCAGGCTGCGGCTACGCTATCATCGGGCATCGCTTCCGTTTAAGCCATCCGAGCGGCAAGCACCTATCGCCGATTCCCTTCGCCCATCATGGCCCGACTTCCTCGTTTCTCTCCGGCTTCGCTGCCGGCACTGGTGTTGCAACGCGGCAACAATCGTCAGCCCGTCTTCCTTGGCACCGACGACTACCTCCACTACCTGGACTGCCTGCGCATGGCCGCGCGGGAGCACGACCTGGCGATCCACGCCTACGCCTTGCGGCCGAATCATGTCCACCTCGTGGCAACCCCCAGGCATGCCGATTCGCTCAGCCTCACCATGCAAGCGGTAGGGCGCCGCTACGCGCGCTATTTCAACCGGGTGGCGGACCGTACCGGCACGCTTTGGGATGGCCGCTTTCGCTCGGCGGTGTTCGATCCCGCTGCCTGGATGCTGCCAGCCATGCAGTACGTGGAGGGCAACGCCGTGCGTGCCGGCGAGGTGATTTCGGCTGAAGGGGATCGCTGGAGCAGCTATCGCCATCACGCCGGCATTGAGGCCAGCCCCTTTGTGAGCGATCACTCTGCGTACTGGGCGCTGGGCAATACGCCGTTCGAGCGCCAATCCAATTACCGTGCCGTCACCGCCGAGGGGCTGTCGTCGATGACCCTGGCCACGCTTCGCAGCCACGCGCATAGCGGCTGGCCTCTGGGTGACGCGGCCTTCCTTGCACAGCTGGAGCGACAGGGCGGGCGGCGCGTGCAGCCGTTGCCCAAGGGCCGCCCGGCGGGCCGGTCCGCAATGGACAGGGAGTCCGAGCCGGACGCGGTCTAGCCTCGGGGCGGGCCTGTGAAGCGCTGCGCGCTCGATCGCGGCGAGATCAATAATGCACATCCCGCGATGCACCATTCTTTATCTGTCCCCAAATAAAGACCATCCCCGTTGTGGTGCGAGGCTTATTATGATCTGACCCCATTTAAAAATTTTGCGGGACGCGTACGATTCTTTTATAGTTCCTCCACCCACATTCATTGTGCGGCGCGTCACGCCTGTGTACGCCGCTGCGGCCCCGCTGTCTCTCTGGTTCCCCGTCCCCGGTTTTCAACCGGCCCCGGTGGAAGAGTGCGGTCCCCGTTCCGGTCTGCCTTGCTGGCTCGCAGCCCTCACCGGAATCAAGCCCGTGGACCAATCGCAATCCCAATCAAAGCAAACGATGGCCCAAGCGCAGGCCGCAGAGTCTGCCGCCGCCGCGCACGCGCCTGCCTCGCGTCCGCAAGCCCAGGGCATGTACGACCCCGCCAATGAAAAAGACGCCTGCGGCGTCGGCATGGTTGCTCATATCAAGGGCAAGAAGAGCCACGAGATCGTCCAGCAAGGCCTGAAGATCCTGGAAAACCTGGATCACCGCGGCGCGGTCGGCGCCGATGCGCTGATGGGCGACGGTGCCGGTATCCTGATCCAGATCCCGGACCAGTTCTATCGCGAAGACATGGCCAAGCAGGGCGTGACCCTGCCGCCGTCCGGCGAGTACGGCGTGGGCATGATCTTCCTGCCGAAGGAGCACGCCTCCCGCCTGGCCTGCGAGCAAGAGCTCGAGCGCACCGTGCGCCTGGAAGGCCAGGTCGTGCTGGGCTGGCGCGATGTGCCGGTGGACGCCGCCATGCCGATGTCGCCGACGGTGCGCACCACCGAGCCGGTGATCCGCCAGATCTTCATTGGTCGCGGCCGCGACATCATGACCACGGACGCGCTGGAACGTAAGCTCTACGTGATCCGCAAGACCGCCAGCCACGCCATCCAGGCGCTCAAGCTCAAGCACGGCAAGGAATACTTCGTGCCGTCGATGTCGGCGCGCACGGTCGTGTACAAGGGCCTGCTGCTGGCAACGCAAGTCGGCGAGTACTACCTGGACCTGCAGGACCCGCGCGCCGTCTCGGCCCTGGCCCTGGTGCACCAGCGCTTCTCCACCAACACCTTTCCGGCCTGGGAACTGGCCCACCCGTACCGCATGGTCGCCCACAACGGCGAAATCAACACGGTCAAGGGCAACGTGAACTGGGTCAACGCACGGACCGGCGCGATCTCGTCGCCGGTGCTGGGCGACGACCTGCCCAAGCTGTGGCCGCTGATCTACCCCGGCCAGTCGGATACCGCATCGTTCGACAACTGCCTCGAACTGTTGACGATGGCGGGCTACCCGCTCGTCCACGCGATGATGATGATGATCCCGGAAGCCTGGGAACAGCACACCATGATGGACGACAACCGCCGTGCCTTCTACGAATACCACGCCGCCATGATGGAGCCGTGGGACGGCCCCGCCGCGATCTGCTTCACCGATGGCCGCCAGATCGGCGCCACGCTGGACCGTAACGGCCTGCGCCCGGCACGTTTCTACGTGACCGAGGACGACATCGTGGTGCTGGCTTCGGAAGCCGGCGTGCTGCCGTTCCCCGAGTCGCGCATCGTGCAGAAATGGCGCCTCCAGCCGGGCAAGATGTTCCTGATCGACATGGAGCAAGGCCGCATCATCGACGACAAGGAACTCAAGGACAACCTGGCCAACGCCAAGCCCTACAAGAGCTGGATCGACGCCGTGCGCATCAAGCTCGACGAGCTGGATGCCAAGCCCGAGGACGTGGCTGCCGAGAAGAAGCCGGACGCACGCCTGCTGGATCGCCAGCAAGCCTTCGGCTATACGCAGGAAGACGTCAAGTTCCTGATGGCACCGATGGCGCTGGCCGGCGAGGAAGCCACCGGCTCGATGGGCAATGACAGCCCGCTGGCCGTGCTGTCGTCCAAGAACAAGACGCTGTACCACTACTTCAAGCAGCTGTTCGCCCAGGTCACCAACCCGCCGATCGACCCGATCCGCGAGAACATGGTGATGTCGCTGGTGTCCTTCATCGGACCCAAGCCCAACCTGCTCGAGCTGAACAACATCAACCCGCCGATGCGCCTCGAAGTGTCCCAGCCCGTGCTGGACTTCAAGGACATCGCCAAGATCCGCAATATCGAGCACTACACAGGCGGTAAGTTCCGTTCGTATGAACTGAACATCTGCTACCCGCAGGCATGGGGCAAGGAAGGCATCGAAGCCCGCCTGGCCTCGCTGTGCGCGGAAGCCGTGGATGCCGTGCGCTCGGGCTACAACATCCTGATCGTGTCGGACCGCCGCGTCGATGCGGAGCACGTGGCCATCCCCGCGCTGCTGGCAACGTCCGCCATCCACCACCACCTGGTGGACAAGGGCCTGCGTACCTCGGCCGGCCTGGTGGTGGAAACCGGCACGGCGCGCGAGGTGCATCACTTCGCGCTGCTGGCCGGCTACGGCGCCGAAGCCGTGCACCCGTACCTGGCGATGGAAACGCTGGCCGACATGGCACAAGGCCTGTCCGGCGACCTGTCGCCCGAGAAGGCGGTCAAGAACTTCGTCAAGGCGATCGGCAAGGGCCTGCAGAAGGTGATGTCCAAGATGGGCATCTCCACCTACATGTCGTACACCGGTGCGCAGATCTTCGAAGCCATTGGCTTGTCGCGCGAGCTGGTGCAGAAGTACTTCCATGGCACCGCAACGAATGTCGAAGGCATCGGCATCTTCGAGGTGGCCGAGGAAGCGCTGCGCCTGCACCAGGACGCCTTCGGCGACAACCCGGTGCTGGACAACATGCTGGATACTGGCGGCGAGTACGCCTACCGCGTTCGCGGCGAAGCGCATATGTGGACCCCGGACTCGGTGGCCAAGCTGCAGCACGCCGTGCGCGCCGACGACGGCAAGGGCGCGTACCAGACGTACAAGGAATACGCCAACATCATCAACGACCAGAGCCGCCGTCACATGACGCTGCGCGGCCTGTTCGAGTTCAAGGTCGATCCGACCCGCGCCATTGCGCTGGAAGAAGTGGAACCGGCCAAGGAGATCGTCAAGCGCTTTGCCACCGGCGCCATGTCGCTGGGCTCGATTTCCACCGAAGCCCACGCCACGCTGGCCGTCGCGATGAACCGCATCGGCGGCAAGTCCAACACCGGTGAAGGCGGCGAGGACGCGAACCGCTACCGCAACGAGCTGCGCGGCATCCCCATCAAGCAAGGCGACACGCTGCAGGGCCTGCTGGGCACCGAAGCCGTGGTGCGCGACCAGGAACTGCAGGCTGGCGACTCGCTGCGCTCGAAGATCAAGCAGGTGGCCTCGGGCCGTTTCGGCGTGACCGCCGAATACCTGGCGTCCGCCGACCAGATCCAGATCAAGATGGCACAGGGCGCCAAGCCCGGCGAAGGTGGCCAGCTGCCCGGCCACAAGGTCTCGGACTACATCGGCAAGCTGCGTTACTCGGTGCCGGGTGTGGGCCTGATCTCGCCGCCTCCACACCATGACATCTACTCGATCGAAGATCTGGCGCAGCTGATCCACGACCTGAAGAACGTCAATCCGGCCTCCGATATCTCGGTCAAGCTCGTGTCCGAAGTGGGCGTGGGCACTGTGGCCGCGGGCGTGGCCAAGGCCAAGGCCGATCACGTGGTGATCGCCGGCCATGACGGCGGCACCGGCGCATCGCCGCTGTCGTCGATCAAGCACGCCGGCACGCCGTGGGAGCTGGGCCTGGCCGAGACGCAGCAGACGCTGATGCTCAACGGCTTGCGCAACCGTATCCGCGTGCAGGCCGACGGCCAGATGAAGACCGGCCGCGACGTCGTCATCGGCGCGCTGCTGGGCGCCGACGAGTTCGGCTTCGCTACCGCACCACTGGTGGCCGAAGGCTGCATCATGATGCGCAAGTGCCACCTGAACACCTGCCCGGTGGGCGTGGCGACGCAGGATCCGGCGCTGCGCGCGAAATTCCAGGGCAAGCCAGAGCACGTGGTGAACTTCTTCTTCTTCATCGCCGAAGAAGCCCGCGAGATCATGGCGCAACTGGGCATCCGCACGTTCGACGAGCTGATCGGCCGCGCCGATCTGCTCGACACCAAGCCCGGCATCGAGCACTGGAAGGCGCGCGGCCTTGATTTCACCCGCGTGTTCTACCAGGCACCGTTCCCCGCCGAGGTGCCGCGCTTCCATACCGACGTGCAGGACCACGGCCTGTCGCTGGAAGCCGGCAAGGCGCTGGACCACGTGCTGATCGCCAAGGCTCGCCTGGCCATCGACAAGGGTGAGCGCGTGTCGTTCATCCAGCCGGTGAAGAACGTCAACCGTACCGTCGGTGCGATGCTCTCGGGCGTGGTGGCCAAGCAGTACGGCCATGAAGGCCTGCCTGACGACACCATCCACATCCAGTTGCAAGGCACCGCCGGCCAGTCCTTCGGCGCGTTCCTGGCGCACGGCGTCACGCTGGACCTGGTGGGCGACGGCAACGACTACGTGGGTAAGGGCCTGTCCGGCGGACGCGTGATCGTGCGCGCTCCGCATGAGTTCCGCGGCGACCCGACACGCAACATCATCGTGGGCAACACCGTGCTGTACGGCGCGATTGCCGGTGAAGCCTTCTTCAACGGCGTGGCAGGCGAGCGCTTCGCGGTGCGCAACTCCGGCGCGGCCGCGGTGGTGGAAGGCACGGGCGACCATGGCTGCGAGTACATGACCGGCGGCACCGTGGTGGTGCTGGGCGGCACCGGGCGCAATTTCGCGGCCGGCATGTCGGGCGGCATGGCCTATGTCTATGACGAGGACGGCCTGTTCGACAAGCGCTGCAACACCTCGATGGTGGCACTGGAAACGGTGCTGGCCGCGGCAGACCAGGAGAAGGGCCAGTCGCCCGCTTCCTGGCACAAGATGGGCGGCCAGCGCCAGCTTGACGAAGTCATCCTCAAGGGCTTGATCGAGCAGCATTTCCGCTTCACGGGCTCAGAGCGCGCCAAAGCATTGCTGGCCGACTGGACCACGGCACGCCGCAAGTTCGTCAAGGTCTTCCCGACCGAGTACAAGCGCGCACTGGGCGAGATGTACGCCAAGGAGCAGGAAGCGAAAGACAGCGACCGGGAAGCCATCGCCGCCTGAGCCCCAAGGGCAGGGCAGCGAGCCCGACCAAGCATGAGCGCTGTCGCGGATTCGCGCCGGCCTCACAAGATACTGACCTCACAGCGGGGCCGGCGCATGCGCCGGTGCCGCTCAGCATGACCAAGGACGCAACATGGGTAAGGCGACTGGCTTTCTCGAATTTCCGCGCCAGAACGAAGGTTACGAGCCCGTAACCAAGCGCGTGAAGCACTATAAGGAATTCGTATTCGCGCTGTCCGACAGCGAAGCGAAGATCCAGGGCGCGCGCTGCATGGACTGCGGCATCCCGTTCTGCAACAACGGCTGCCCGGTCAACAACATCATCCCCGACTTCAACGACCTGGTGTATCGCCAGGACTGGAAGTCGGCGATCGAGGTGCTGCACCAGACCAACAACTTTCCCGAGTTCACGGGCCGCATCTGCCCGGCACCGTGCGAAGCTGCCTGCACGCTGGGCATCAACGAAGCACCGGTCGGCATCAAGTCGATCGAGCACGCCATCATCGACAAGGCCTGGGAAGAAGGCTGGGTTGCCCCGCAGCCGCCCAAGCACAAGACCGGCAAGACCGTTGCCGTGGTTGGCTCCGGCCCTGCCGGCATGGCCGTCGCCCAGCAACTGGCGCGCGCCGGCCATGATGTGACCGTGTTCGAGAAGAACGACCGCATCGGTGGCCTGCTGCGCTATGGCATCCCCGACTTCAAGCTTGAAAAGTGGCTGATCGACCGCCGCATGGAACAGATGCAGGCCGAAGGCGTGACCTTCCGTGCCGGCGTGATGGTGACCGACGGCGAACTGCCGGCCGGCATCAAGAACTATGCGCGTGAGACCATCTCGGCGCAGGCCCTGCAGGACCAGTTCGACGCTGTGGTGCTGGCGGGTGGCTCGGAAGTGCCGCGCGACCTGCCGGTCCCGGGGCGCGATCTCGACGGTATCCATTACGCGCTGGAATTCCTGATCCCGCAGAACAAGGAAGTGGCCGGCGACGAGCCCAACGCGCTGCGCGCCGATGGCAAGCACGTGATCGTGATCGGTGGCGGCGATACCGGCTCCGACTGCGTGGGTACGTCGAACCGCCACGGCGCGGAATCGATCATTCAGTTCGAGCTGCTGCCGCAGCCGCCGGAAGAAGAGAACAAGGCGCTGGTGTGGCCGTACTGGCCGATCAAGCTGCGCACCTCGTCCTCGCACGACGAAGGTTGCAACCGCGACTGGTCGGTCGCCACCAAGGAGTTCATTGGCGAGAACGGCAAAATCACCGCGCTCAAGGCCTGCCGCGTCGAATGGAAGGACGGCAAGATGCAGGAAGTGCCGGACAGCGAGTTCATCCTCAAGGCGGATCTCGTGCTGCTGGCCATGGGCTTCACCAACCCGGTGGGCTCGCTGCTCTCCGCTTTTGGCGTGGATACCGATGCGCGCAAGAACGCCCGTGCCAGCACCGAAGGCGATCGTGCGTATCACACCAACGTGCCCAAGGTGTTCGCCGCTGGCGACGTGCGCCGCGGCCAGTCGCTGGTGGTGTGGGCGATCCGCGAAGGCCGCCAGGCCGCGCGTTCGGTCGATGCCTTCCTGATGGGGCATTCCGAGCTGCCGCGCTGATCTGCGCCATGGCTTTGCTGATGCCGTGACGCGTTGCTCGCGCCACAAGACCCGCCCCGCGCAAGCCGGGCGGGTTTTTTCATGGGTGCGCTCAGCCTGGCTGCAGCGTACGGCCCATCAGCACGGCATCGTCGCCGTAAGCCGACAGTTTGGCGGACACGGCAGCGCTGGGAGGCGTCAGATTCTCGTACCCGAGTCTGCGCCACCATGCCGCAGCCGATTGCACGGCGACCAGCCGCGACGAGCGCAATCCGGCAGCGAGCGCGGCCGCGCGGGCCGCGGCGTAGAGCGTTGGCGCCAGGCCGCGGCCCTGGCCCGCGGGTGCTACCGCCATATCGTGCACGAACCAGGTCAGGGTGCTGGCCGGCTTACCATCGCGTTCCCAATGCCGCTCCAGTACCTCGTCGAGTGCCGGCAGGCTGTCCTGGGGCCACATGTGGGTAAACAGATAGGCTGCCAGCTCGCCGTCCCGGCCGGCGGCCACCCAGCAAGTGGCGGGCGACAGCGCCAGGCGGCTGCCGAGGGCTGCGGCGGACTCGAGCAGCATGCCGCGATAGCACTGGGCCTGGATTTCCAGCACGGCGGGCAGGTCGGTGGCCAGCATGGGCCGAGGAGTGTATTCACGCATGACGGGCGATTATAGGCGGCGTCGAAGCACAGGCGCCGTGGATGCCCGGAGATCCGCGCCCAGCCATGCTCACAGGGTTGTCCCGGCTATGGTTAACGTGGTCTGTGCGGTTTTGGGCATTCTTCGTAGAATGACCTGACAATTAAAACAAAGAAAATAAAGACTGCCTCGCTAATCCCTTTTCAGCCGATCAAGACGCCACGGCGATGCCAGTGGCCCGGAGGAATTGATGTCCGAAGTGCGCATTGTTTCGCGGCTTTGGCGAGGTAAGGCGAAGTTGCTTCACCCCGCTGCCATGCCGGCTTGTCTGCAGTTGTTTCTGCACGCCTGGCATCCGCTGTTCCTTGCTGCCCTGCTGCTTGCCGCGAGCGGGCCCGGCCTGGCCCGGCCGGCCTCCGTACCGGCTACCCCGGCGCCGGCAGCGTTTGCGCGCCCGATATCGTTTCCCGTCCGCCCCATTCGCCTGATCGTGCCTTTTCCGGCCGGCAGCGTGCCGGATGCCGTGGCGCGCCTGCTGGCCGAGCGCCTGACGGTACGCCTCGGCGTGCCGGTCGACGTCGACAACCGGCCCGGTGCGGGCGGCACCACGGCGGGAGACGTGGTGGCCAAGGCCAGTTCCGACGGGCATACCCTGCTGTTCCACCAGGCCACCATGCTGATCCAGCCGGGCCTGGAGCCGGTGCCTTATGACGTAGTGCGCGACTTCACGCCTGTAGCGCGGGTCGCGACCATGCCGCTGTTCCTGGTGATCGATGCGCGCCTGCCGATGCGCACGCCGCAGCAATGGCTCGCTGCGGTCAATGCCAGTCCGGGATCCTACAGCTACGGTTCCGGCCAGGCCGGCAGCCCCTCGCACCTTTATGCCCAATACGCTGTGCATGGTGTGCCGAACGGGGTGCCGCTGGTTACGGCCAAGGGCGAGGCGGCGGTGGTGCAGGAGATGCTGGCCGGGCGCGTCAGCGCTTGCTTCTGCGCGTTTGCTTCCGTGCAGGCCCAGGTCAAGAGCGGCAATTTGCGCCTGCTCGGCGTGACTGGTGTGGCGCGTTCGCAACTGGCGCCCACGGTGCCCACGCTGCAGGAGTCGGGGGTGGATGGCTATGGCGCGGGAGCCTGGTACGGCGTCATTGCCCCGGCCAAGACCCCGCATGCCATCGTGGCGCGGATCGCCAGCGAGCTGGATGGCGTCATGGGTGAGCGCGAGGTGCGGGATCGCCTGCTGGCGGCGGGCCTGACGCCGTTGCGCGATTCGCCGGAAGCCTTTGCGACGGCGATCCGGTCGGAGTCGATCCAGTGGCAGGTCATCTTGCGGCAAACTGGCGGGCCCACTGAACCCTAAGCTTCGCCTTTTGGCAGAGATGACCGAAGTCCGCAACTCAAATGTGATGAAACAATTATTTGCGTTGAGTGGATGTGGATTGCGCCACACTGCCTCGGGCAGCGCTAGGTAGTAGCCCTTATAATGGCGGACTGCCTAACACGGTGCCAACGTGACCGATTCCGCCTCAAACCTCGTCGAGCTCAAATCTGTCGATTTCGCCTATGCGGCGGGCGGCAAGCCAATCCTGTCGGGCCTTAGCATGCGCTTCCCGCGTGGCAAGGTGGTGGCCGTCATGGGCGGCTCCGGCTGCGGAAAGACCACCGTGATGCGCCTGATCGGCGGCCAGGTCAGGCCGCAGAGCGGCCAGGTGCTCTTCAACGGCGCCAATATCCCGACCCTGGACCGCAATGACCTGTACGCAGTGCGGCGGCAGATGGGCATGCTGTTCCAGTTTGGTGCGTTGTTCACCGATCTCTCCGTGTTCGACAACGTTGCCTTCCCGTTGCGCGAACATACCGACTTGCCCGAGTCGATGATCCGCGACCTGGTGCTGATGAAGCTCAACGCCGTCGGCCTGCGTGGCGCGCGCGAGCTGATGCCGTCGGAGATCTCCGGCGGCATGGCGCGCCGGGTGGCACTGGCCCGTGCGATCGCGCTCGATCCAGCCCTGCTGATGTACGACGAGCCTTTTGCCGGCCTCGACCCGATCTCGCTGGGCCTGACCGCGCGACTGATCCGCAGCCTGAACGACGCGCTGGGGGCCACTACCATCATCGTGTCGCATGACGTCAACGAGACCTTTCTCATCGCCGACTACGTCTATTTCATTGCCAATGGCCGCATTGCCGCCGAAGGCGAGCCCGAGGCCCTGCGTGCCTCGACGGATCCCTTCGTGCACCAGTTCGTCCATGCCGAGCCTGACGGCCCGGTCCCGTTCCATTATCCGGGGCCGTCGCTGGCCGAGGACTTCGTGAGCGGGGCGGGACGATGATGGGATTTTTCACGAGCATCGGCTCCGCGGTGCGGCAGTCGGTCAGCGGCCTGGGTCATGCCACGCGCATGTTTTTCACGGTACTGGCGATGTCTCCGGCGTTGCTGCGCCGCTTCCGGCTGGTGAGCGACCAGATTTTCTTTGTCGGCAACCTGTCGCTGGTGATCATTGCGGTCTCAGGCCTGTTTGTCGGCTTCGTGCTGGGTTTGCAGGGTTATTACACGCTAAATCGCTACGGCTCCGAGCAGGCGCTAGGGCTGCTGGTGGCGCTGTCGCTGGTGCGCGAGCTGGGCCCGGTGGTGACGGCGCTGCTGTTCGCCGGCCGCGCCGGCACGTCACTGACCGCCGAGATCGGCCTGATGAAGGCGGGTGAGCAACTCACCGCCATGGAAATGATGGCGGTCAATCCGCTACAGCGCGTGATCGCGCCGCGCTTCTGGGCTGGCGTGGTTGCCATGCCGGTGCTGGCGGCAATTTTCAGCGCCGTTGGCATCCTTGGTGGCTATGTGGTCGGGGTGCAGATGATCGGCGTGGACGCGGGCGCGTTCTGGTCGCAGATGCAAAACGGGGTGGATGTTCGCAATGACGTGCTCAATGGCGTCATAAAGAGCTTCATTTTTGGCGTCGCGGTGACGTTTATAGCGTTGTACCAGGGCTATCAGGCCAAGCCGACGCCGGAAGGCGTATCGCATGCCACCACGCGCACCGTGGTGATTGCCTCGCTGGCGGTGCTGGCGCTGGATTTCCTGCTGACTGCGCTGATGTTCAGCTGACTTGGCCGGTGCGGTCGGCGGAGCCGGAGTACTTGAAGAAGAGACGCAGATGAAAAGAAATACACTCGATTTCTGGGTTGGGCTGTTTGTTGTGGCGGGTTTCGTGGCGCTGCTGTTCCTGGCGCTCAAGGCCGGCAACATGAGTGCCCTGTCGTTCCAGGACACCTACTCGGTGCAGGCGCGCTTCGATAATATCGGCGGCCTGAAGCCGCGCGCCCCGGTCAAGAGCGCCGGCGTGGTGGTGGGCCGCGTGGCGGATATCCGCTTCGACGACAAGACCTACCAGGCGACCGTGACGCTCAACCTGGAAAAGCGCTACCAGTTTCCCAAGGACACCTCGGCCAAGATCCTGACCTCGGGCTTGCTCGGGGAGCAGTACCTGGGCCTTGAGGCGGGCGGCGACACCGCCATGCTGGCTGAAGGCTCGCGCATCACCATGACGCAGTCGGCCGTGGTGCTGGAAAACCTGATCGGGCAGTTCCTGTATAACAAGGCCGCCGATGCCGGGGCGGGTGGCAACAATGCCGGCGGCGCTGCCGCTGGAGCCGCCAGCGGCGCGGCGGGGGTGGTGAAATGACCGGCAGGCGTGCTGCCGCGCGCTGGCGCGTGGGACGAAACTGCTTGCTGGCAGCATCGGTTGCATGGCTGGCGGCAGGTTGCGCCACTGGCCCGACCGCCAACCCGAAGGATCCTATCGAGCCCTTCAACCGGGAAGTCTTCAAGGTCAACGACGCCGTCGACAGGACCGTGCTGCGCCCGGTTGCCCAGGTGTACGCAGATTACGTTCCATCGCCGATCCGCACCGCGATCGACAACGCTTTCTCCAACGTCAGCGATGTCTACTCGGCCGTCAACAACCTGCTCCAGGGCAAGCCCACCCGCGCCGCGGAAGACACCATGCGCGTGGCCATCAACAGCGTGCTGGGCATCGGCGGGCTGATCGACATCGCCACGCCGGCGGGCTTGCCGAAGTACAAGGAAGACTTCGGCCAGACCTTGGGCGTATGGGGCGTGCCGGCCGGCCCGTACCTGGTGCTGCCGCTGTTCGGGCCGAGCACGGTGCGCGATACCGCTGGCATGCTGGTCGACCGCCAGATTGATCCGTCGGCGTATATCGATCCCGTGTGGCTGCGCAACTCGCTGTTCGGGGTGCGTGTCGTCAACACCCGGGCTTCGCTGCTTGGCGCCACGGGCCTGATCGAGATGGCGGCGCTCGACAAGTACGCCTTCATGCGCGATGCGTACCTGCAGCGCCGCGAGTACCAGATCTATGACGGCAACCCGCCGGAGAGCGACGATACCGTGCCGACCACCCCGCCGCCGGATGCCACGCAGGAAAACCAGGCGCTACCCACGCCGCCAGTGCAGATGCCCGGCAATATCGGCAATTTCCGTCTGCGCTGAGTGGGTTTTGCCGCGGCTCGTGTCGCCGCTGTGAGTGGTGCAACAAAGTATGAAAAAGTGGTGTCGGAAGCTCCGGCACCGCGAACTCCCAGGCCTTGCCCGAACTCCAACTCGGCGCATGACCATTGCCGGCCTTGGTGCCGGGACGCGCTAGGATGCCGTACCTCGGTGTCCCTGCGTTATCGAATTGATAAGGACGAAATATGCTGAAGCGACTGTTGCTGCCTTTTCTTACCGTGGTTGCCTTTTCCGGCGCCGCCCACGCCCAATCGCAGGATGCCAGCACGCCCGACGGGCTGGTCAAGGCCGTGGTCAGCGACGTGATGACTTCGGTCAAGGCGGACAAGGACATGCAGGCCGGGAACATCGGCAAGATCTCGGCGCTGGTGGAGCAGAAGATCCTGCCCAACGCGAATTTCCAGAAGACTACGCAGATCGCCATGGGCCGCAACTGGTCCAAGGCCACGCCCGAGCAGCAAAAGCAGATCACCGACGAGTTCAAGACCCTGCTGATCCGCACCTATTCGGGCGCCATCGCGCAGATTCGCGACCAGAGCGTGCAGTTCCGTCCGTACCGCGGCAGCCCGGACGATACCGATGCCACCATTCGCACCCAGGTCATCAACAAGGGCGAGCCGATCCAGCTCGATTACCGCCTCGAGAAGACCCCGCAAGGCTGGAAGGTCTACGACATCAACGTGTTGGGCGCCTGGCTGACCGAGGCCTACAAGGGTAGCTTCAACACCATCGTGGGCCAGCAGGGCGTGGACGGTGTGATCAAGACGCTGCAGGACCGCAACCGCCAGCTCGCCAACGCCAAGAACTGAGCCTGCGAGCCTGCCTGAGCGGCAGGCTCAGCATGGCTGGCCGAAGTGTTCTACAATGAGCACTCCCGCACCCGCGGGAGTGCTTTTTTCCAGACCCGCATCCCCGGACCGCTGCCAGATGCTTTCGCTCGACACCTCGCTGACCAACCGCAACGCCGCCGCCGTGCTGCGTGACGGGCTGGCACGCCTGGCCCAGGGCGAAGCCCAGGTGGACTGCGGCAAGCTGACCCAGGTCGACTCCGCTGCCGTCGCGGTGCTGCTGGCCTGGCAGCGCGATGCCGCCAGCCGCGGCCAGTCGCTCGTGTTCGTCGGCGTATCGGCCCAGCTGGCTGAGCTGGCCACGCTGTACGGCGTCGATTCCCTGCTGCAACTCGGCGCCCAGGCGGGCGCCACGGGCGCGCGGCGCGCGCAAGACACCGTTTCCCACCGACATTGAACCGGCATCCGTGGCAAGCTGCTGATCTGCGCTTGCTACCGCGATGCCCGGGCGATGGCTCGCGCCACGCCTCGCGCTCAAAGCGGGACTGCTCCCGCATCCCCTATAATTCCGGGTTGTTCGACCGTTCCGGCATATAAGGCACGGACAAGACACGGTCGAAGCACCCAGGCGGTCCCCGCCATTTCAAGGAGGCCGGCGTGCGAGCCCACAAGAGCCCTACGCGCCTGCCAAACAGTATCCGGCCATGAAAGCCATCGAACTCAAAGACGTTCGCAAGCGCTACCGCAACCTGCAAGCGCTCAAGGGCGTCAGCTTCACCGTCGAGCGGGGCGAATTCTTCGGCCTGCTCGGCCCCAACGGTGCAGGCAAGACCACGCTGATCTCCATCCTGGCGGGCCTGAACCGTGCCGATTCCGGCAGCGTCAGCGTGCTCGGCCACGACGTGGTGTCCGATTACCGGCTGGCGCGGCGCATGTTGGGTGTGGTGCCGCAGGAACTGGTCTTCGATCCCTTCTTCACGGTGCGCGAGACGCTGCGCCTGCAGTCCGGCTACTTCGGCCTGACCCGCAATGACGACTGGATCGACGAGATCATGGCCAACCTCGATCTCACCAACAAGGCCGACGCCAACATGCGCCAGCTCTCCGGCGGCATGAAGCGCCGCGTGCTGGTGGCCCAGGCGCTGGTGCACCGGCCGCCGGTCATCGTGCTCGACGAGCCCACCGCCGGGGTTGACGTGGAGTTGCGCCAAACGCTGTGGAAGTTCATTTCACGCCTGAATCGCGAGGGCCACACCATCATCCTGACCACGCACTACCTGGAAGAGGCGGAGGCGCTGTGTGATCGCATCGCCATGCTCAAGTTCGGCGAGGTGGTGGCGCTGGACCGCACCAGCAACCTGCTGAGCCAGTTCGCCGGGCTGCAGCTGGCGCTGACATTTTCCCGTGGTACCTTGCCGGCCACGCTTGAGCCGCTGCGCATGCCTTCCTCCAATCCGGGCGAACGCGCGGTGCGGCTGCGGCTGTCGGGCTACCCGGCGGTGGAGCCGATCCTGGCCGCCTGCCGCGAGGCCGGCTGCGAAATCGAAGACATGGAAATCAACAAGGCAGACCTGGAGGACGTGTTCGTGCAGATCATGCGGCGCGAAGGTCACATGCCGGGCGCGTTGCCGGATACGGCGGTGGAGGCTGCAGCATGAAGATGCCAACCGAATTCGACGGCACGCAGGACGCCATCAACACCCACCTTGCGCCGATGGCGGTGGGAGGGCTGGTAGGCTTTCGCACGCTGCTCTACAAGGAAGTGCTGCGTTTCTGGAAGGTCAGCTTCCAGACCGTGGCGGCGCCGGTGCTCACCGCGATCCTGTACCTGTTGATCTTCGGCCACGTGCTTGAGAACCGCGTGAAGGTGTACGACCAGATCAGCTATACCGCTTTCCTGGTGCCGGGGCTGGTGATGATGAGCGTGCTGCAGAACGCCTTTGCCAATAGTTCGTCGTCGCTGATCCAGTCCAAAATCACCGGCAACCTGGTGTTCATCATGCTGCCGCCGCTGTCGCACTGGGAAATGTTCGGCGCCTATGTGGTGGCGTCCATCGTGCGCGGCTTGGCCGTGGGCCTGGGCGTGTTGCTGGTGACGGCCTGGTTCGCCAACCTGCATTTCGCCAACATCGCGTGGATCCTGGTGTTTGCCGTGCTGGGCGCGGCGATCCTTGGCACGCTGGGGCTGATCGCCGGGATCTGGGCCGAGAAATTCGACCAGCTTGCGGCCTTCCAGAACTTCCTGATCATGCCGGCCACCTTCTTGTCCGGCGTGTTTTATTCGATCCACTCGCTGCCTCCCTTCTGGCAAGCGGTGTCGCACGCCAATCCGTTCTTCTACATGATCGACGGCTTCCGCTATGGCTTCTTTGGCGTCTCCGACGTGGCGCCGGCCTTCAGCCTCGCAGTCGTGGGTACGGCTTTCGTGGTGCTTGCCACGGTCGCGCTGCAGCTGCTCAAGAGCGGCTACAAGCTGCGCCACTGAACGCTACCCACAAGAGCAGAACGCCAAGAGCCCATCTATCCAGATCCGGAACCGTAAGCGAATCAACGCGAAAAGACCATCATGCTGCCTACACCCCAACAAGTCAGTGACTACATCGCCCAAGGGCTGTCCTGCGAACACCTGGAAGTGGAGGGCGACGGCCAGCACTTCTTTGCCACCATCGTCAGCGCCCAGTTTGACGGCAAGCGCCTGATCCAGCGGCACCAGCAGGTCTATGCCGCGCTGGGCGACCGCATGCGCGCCGAGATCCACGCACTGTCGATGAAGACGCTGACGCCGGCCGAATGGCAGGCGCAGGCGGGCGAGGGAAAGCAGTAAGCTAAGCGCCGGAACAAGGCGGACTCGCACGAATAAATACGGACCAACAAGCTGGCCGCCCGACAGGCCGGACATGACAATCAGGGTCCGCGCCACTCGCGCGGCGGCCCACGGGTATCAGATGCTGCGGCGGCGCGCCTTGACGCACCGCCACGGACCGTAATGAAACATGCCGGACGCCAGCGGGCGGCCGGCCGGAATTGAAAGAACATGGACAAACTCGAGATCCAGGGCAATGGCCCGCTGCGAGGCGAGATCCGCGTATCCGGCGCCAAGAACGCCGCGCTGCCGATCCTGTGCGCGGGACTGCTTAGCGCCGACACCCTCTCGCTCGACAACGTTCCCAGGCTGCAGGACGTGGGTACCACGCTCAAGCTGCTGCGCCAGATGGGCATGAAGGCCGAGCAGGACGGCACGCGCGTGACGCTCAACGGCGCCGACGTCAACTCGCCCGAGGCCCCCTACGAGCTGGTCAAGACCATGCGCGCATCGATCCTGGTGCTGGGCCCGCTGGTGGCGCGCTTTGGCGAAGCGCGCGTGTCGTTGCCCGGCGGCTGCGCCATTGGCGCGCGCCCGGTCGACCAGCACATCAAGGGCCTGCAGGCCATGGGGGCCGAGATCAGCATCGAGCACGGCTTTATCCATGCCCGCGCCAAGCGCCTGAAGGGCGCGCGCGTGGTGACCGACATGATCACCGTGACCGGCACCGAAAACCTGCTGATGGCCGCCACGCTGGCCGACGGCGAGACCGTGCTCGAGAATGCCGCGCGTGAGCCCGAAGTGACCGACCTGGCCAACCTGCTGGTCAAGATGGGGGCCCGTATCGAGGGCATCGGCACTGACCGCCTGGTGATCCAGGGCGTGGATCGCCTGCATGGCGCCAGCCACGCCGTGATCGCCGACCGCATCGAGGCCGGCACTTTCCTGTGCGCGGCCGCCGCGACGCTGGGCGATGTGGTGCTGCGCGGCGTGTCGCCGCACATCCTGGACACGGTGCTCGACAAGCTGCGCGAAGCCGGCGCCGCCATCGAGGCCGGTGAAGACTGGATCCGCCTGACGATGGCCCAGCGCCCGCAGTCGGTGAGCTTCCGTACCTCCGAATACCCGGCCTTCCCGACCGACATGCAGGCGCAGTTCATGGCGCTGAACAGCGTGGCCGGCGGCGTGGCTCGCATTACCGAAACCATCTTCGAGAACCGCTTCATGCACGTGCAGGAGCTGAGCCGGCTGGGTGCCGACATCGCGGTCGAAGGCAATACCGCGGTGGTCACCGGCGTGCCCCGGCTGTCGGGCGCCAAGGTGATGGCGACCGACCTGCGCGCCTCCGCCAGCCTGGTGATCGCCGGCCTGGTGGCCGAGGGCGAGACCGTGATCGACCGCATCTATCACCTTGACCGTGGCTATGACCGCATGGAAGACAAGCTGTCGGCCGTGGGCGCCAAGATCCGCCGCATCGCCTGAGCGCACGAAAAGATAAAAGGACGCAGATGAGCCCCTCCCCGACCCAGTTGACGCTGGCCCTCTCCAAGGGCCGGATCTTCACCGAAACCATGCCGCTGCTCGAGGCGGCCGGCATCCATGTCACCGAGGATCCGGAAACCTCGCGCAAGCTGATCCTGCCCACCTCCGATCCGGACGTGCGCGTCATCATCGTGCGCGCCTCCGATGTGCCGACCTACGTGCAATACGGCGCGGCCGACTTCGGCGTGGCTGGCAAGGACGTGCTGATGGAACACGGCATGGCCGGGCTCTACGCACCGATCGACCTGAATATCGCCAAGTGCCGCATGTCGGTTGCAACCTCGGCCGGCTTCGACTACGCCAGCGCGGTGCGCCAGGGCGCGCGGCTGGCCGTGGCCACCAAATATGTGCAGACCGCGCGCGAGCACTTCGCCAAGAAGGGCGTGCACGTGGACCTGATCAAGCTGTATGGCTCGATGGAACTCGGGCCGCTGGTGGGACTGGCCGACGCCATTGTCGACCTGGTCAGCACCGGCGGGACCTTGCGCGCCAACAACCTGGTCGAAGTGGAAGAGATCGTGCAGATATCGTCGCGCCTGGTGGTCAACCAGGCTGCCCTCAAACTCAAGCGTGAGCGGCTTGCCCCGATTCTCGACGCGTTTGAACGGGCCTCCGCCGCGCTGGCCTGACGCCGCGCGAGAGAGAGCCTGGGGAATGGAGTCATGAACGAAAATTCTATGGAAAACCTCGCAATCCGCCGGCTGGATTCAACCGAGCAGGGCTTTGCCGCCGAGTTGCGCAAGGTACTGGCGTTCGAAGCCGGAGAAGACGACGCCATCGATCGCGCCGTGGCGCAGATCCTTGCCGATGTGAAGGCGCGCGGCGACGCCGCGGTACTGGAGTACACGCAGCGCTTCGATCGTGTGGAAGCCAGCTCCATGGCCGCGCTGGAGATCTCGCCGGCCAAGCTCGAAGCCGCGCTCGACGAGCTCGAGCCCAAGCGCCGCGCCGCGCTGGAAACCGCGGCGGCGCGCGTGCGCGCCTACCACGAGAAGCAGAAGATCGAGTGCGGCAGCCACAGCTGGGAATACACCGAGTCCGACGGCACCGTGCTGGGACAAAAGGTGACCCCGCTGGACCGCGTCGGCATCTATGTGCCGGGCGGCAAGGCGGCGTATCCGTCGTCCGTGCTGATGAACGCCATCCCAGCACGCGTGGCCGGCGTCAAGGAAGTCATCATGGTCGTGCCCACGCCGGGCGGTGTGCGCAACGAGCTGGTGCTGGCCGCGGCGCAGATCGCCGGCGTGGACCGCGTGTTTACCATCGGCGGCGCGCAGGCGGTTGGCGCGCTGGCTTACGGCACGGGCTCGCTGCCCCAGGTCGACAAGATCGTCGGCCCGGGCAACGCCTACGTGGCGGCGGCCAAGCGCCGCGTGTTCGGCACCGTCGGCATCGACATGATCGCCGGCCCGTCCGAGATCCTGGTGATCTGCGACGGCACCACCGATCCGGACTGGGTGGCGATGGACCTGTTCTCGCAGGCCGAGCACGATGAGCTCGCGCAATCCATCCTGCTGTGCCCCGACTCGAACTACCTGGCCCAGGTGGAAGAAAGCATCCACCGCCAGCTTGACTCCATGCCGCGCCGCGACGTCATCCGTGCCTCGCTGTCCGGGCGCGGCGCGCTGATCCGGGTACGCGACATGGACGAGGCCTGCGAGATCGCCAACGCGATCGCGCCGGAGCACCTGGAGATTTCCGCCGAGAACCCGCGCCACTGGGCCGAGAAGATCCGCCACGCCGGCGCCATCTTCCTGGGCCGCTATACCAGCGAGTCGCTGGGCGACTATTGTGCGGGGCCCAACCACGTGCTGCCGACCTCGCGCACCGCGCGTTTCTCGTCGCCGCTGGGCGTGTACGACTTCCAGAAACGCTCCAGCCTGATCGAAGTGAGCGAGCAGGGCGCCCAGATGCTGGGCCAGATCGCCGCCGAGCTGGCCTATGGCGAGGGATTGCAGGCCCACGCCCGCAGCGCCGAGTATCGCCTCAGGCGTAACTGAGGCACAGCGGCCGGGTTCCGGTTTTTTCGGCGCCCGGCCGGATTGCAGCAATCAGCACCGACAACCACCGACCAAAGAGGTAATCCAATGTCCGTAGTGCAGCCTTCCCTGATCGAACGCATCATCCGTGACGACGTACGCGCCATGGGCGCCTACCATGTGCCGGATTCGCACGGTCTGGTGAAGCTGGACGCGATGGAGAATCCCTACCAGCTGCCCGACGCGCTGCGCGCAGAGCTGGCCGCGCGGCTGGCCGAGGTGGCGCTGAACCGTTATCCGGTGCCAAGCAGCGAAGTGCTGCGCGCGCGCCTGAAAACGGTCATGGACGTGCCCGCGGGCATGGACGTGCTGCTGGGCAACGGCTCGGACGAGATCATCAGCATGTTGTCGCTGGCCGCCGCCAGGCCGGGCGCCAAGGTGCTGGCACCGGTACCGGGCTTCGTCATGTACGCCATGTCCGCCCAGTTTGCCGGGCTGGAATTCGTCGGCGTGCCGCTCAAGGCGGATTTCACGCTCGACCGGGCGGCCATGCTCGCGGCCATGGCCGAGCACCAGCCTGCCATCATTTACCTGGCCTACCCCAACAATCCCACCGGCAACCTGTTCGATGCGGATGACATGGAAGCCATCGTGCGCGCCGCCCAGGGCGAGACCTGCCAGAGCCTGGTGGTGGTCGACGAGGCCTACCAGCCATTCGCCCAGGACACCTGGATGCCGCGCCTGGCCGAGTTCGGCAACCTGCTGGTGATGCGCACCGTGTCCAAGCTGGGCCTGGCCGGCATCCGGCTGGGTTACCTGGCCGGTGCGCCGGCCTGGCTCGCGCAGATCGACAAGGTGCGCCCGCCGTACAACGTCAATGTGCTGACCGAGGCCACCGCGCTGTTCGTGCTGGAGCATGTCGACGTGCTGGACCAGCAGGCTGCGCAACTGCGCGCCGAGCGCGCCACCGTGGCCAGCGCCCTGGCCGCCTTGCCGGGCGTGACGGTCTACCCGAGCGCCGCCAATTTCCTGCTGGTGCGCGTCGACGATTCCGCCCGTGTGTTCGACGGGGTGCTCGCGCGCAAGGTTTTGATCAAGAACGTGGGTAAAATGCACCCATTGCTGGCCAACTGTCTGCGCGTCACGGTCAGCACTCCCGAAGAGAACGCGCAATTTCTCGCTGCCTTCCAGGCGGCGTTGCAGGATTAACACCATGCGTGTTGCAGAGGTCACCCGCAATACTTCGGAAACGCAAATTCGCGTTTCGCTGAATCTCGATGGCACCGGCCGCCAGAAACTGGCGTCGGGCGTGCCGTTCCTCGACCACATGCTGGACCAGATCGCGCGCCATGGCATGTTCGACCTGGAGGTCGAAGCCAGCGGCGACACCCATATCGATGACCACCACACGGTGGAAGACGTCGGCATCGCGCTCGGCCAGGCCGTTGCCAAGGCCATTGGCGACAAGAAGGGCATCACCCGCTACGGCCACAGCTATGTGCCGCTGGACGAATGCCTGTCGCGCGTCGTGATCGACTTCTCCGGCCGCCCGGGCCTGGAGTTCCATGTGCCGTTTACCCGCGCGCGGGTGGGCAGCTTCGATGTGGACCTGACCATTGAGTTCTTCCGCGGGTTCGTCAATCATGCCGCGGTGACGCTGCATATCGACAACCTGCGCGGCATCAATGCCCATCATCAATGCGAAACCGTGTTCAAGGCCTTCGGCCGCGCGCTGCGCATGGCGGTGGAAATGGATCCGCGCGCTGGCAACACGATTCCGTCGACCAAAGGCACCCTCGTCGGCTGAGCCTTAGCGGCGTCCACCAGCCTCGCATGGCGGCGCATTCTGCGCCGCCGGCGGCAAATTTCCGATCAATGTGGTGCCGATGCGGCACCAACGCGGCATTAGCGCGACATTAGCCCAACCCGATGGATACGCTTAAGTCGTTCATCTCGCTGCTGGCGCTGATCAACCCGATCGGGGCCATTCCGTTCTTCATCAGCCTGACCACCCAGCAGACCGAGGAAGAAAAGCGGCATACCATCAAGATTGCGTCGATCTCGGTGGCGACGGTAGTGGGTATTTCCGCCTTGCTGGGCCAGCAGATCATTGAGTTCTTCAATATCTCGGTGGCTTCGCTCCAGGTGGGCGGTGGCCTCATCATGATCATGATGGCGATGAACATGCTGAACGCCCAGACCAGCCGCACCAAGGCGACGCCCGAGGAAGAGGACGAGGCGGAAGCCAAGGCCAGCATCGCGGTGGTGCCGCTGGCGCTGCCCTTGCTGACCGGGCCCGGCTCGATCAGCACGGTGATCGTCTATGCCGGCAAGACCCAGCACTGGTACCAGTTGCTGATTCTGGTCGGAATCGGGATCGCGCTGGGCGCAGTGGTATATATAGTATTCCGCGCCGCGGACCCGATCGCGCGCGTGATCGGCCGCACTGGCATCAATATCGGTACGCGCCTGATGGGACTGATCCTATCGGCGCTGGCCGTGGAATTCATTGTGGACGGGCTTAAGACATTGTTGCCTGTTTTGAAATCATGACTACCATAGCAATTGTGGATTACGGCATGGGCAACCTGCGCTCGGTGGCGCAGGCCCTGCGTGCGGCGGCGCCCGAGGCGGACGTACAGGTGGTGGACCAGCCCGAGGCGATCCGCGCGGCGGACCGCGTGGTGCTGCCCGGCCAGGGGGCGATGCCAGACTGCATGGGCGCGCTGGGCGCGTCCGGCTTGCAGCAGGCGGTGATCGAGGCCGCCGCCAGCAAGCCGATGCTGGGCGTGTGCGTTGGCGAACAGATGCTGTTCGACTTCAGCAAGGAAAGTAGGACGCAGGACGGCAGCACGCCTTGCCTGGGGCTGTTGCCCGGCGAGGTGATCCGCTTCGAGCTGGAAGGCATGACCCAGCCGGACGGCTCACGCTACAAGGTGCCGCAGATGGGCTGGAACCGGGTGCGGCAGGCACGCTCCCATCCGCTGTGGGCTGGCATCCCCGATGAAAGCTGGTTCTATTTCGTGCATAGTTACTACGTGCATGCGCAGGATCCGGCGCATATTGCCGGCGAAACCGACTACGGTGTCTTATTTACGAGCGCGGTAGCGCGCGATAATATTTTTGCCACGCAGTTCCACCCGGAAAAGAGCGCCGCCATGGGCTTGCAGCTGTACCGGAACTTCGTGCATTGGAATCCCTGAACCTCGATAGCGGCTTTTTCGGGACCGAGTTGGCCGGCCACGGTGGCTAGCTCAATTTTCTCTTTCACTCAATCACGCTCGTCACACTTATGTTGCTCATTCCGGCCATCGACCTGAAGGACGGTCAATGTGTACGCCTTAAACAAGGCGACATGGACCAGGCCACCGTCTTTTCCGAAGATCCCGCCGCCATGGCACGTCACTGGGTGGAGCAGGGCGCACGGCGCCTGCACCTGGTCGACCTCAATGGTGCGTTCGTGGGCAAGCCCCGCAATGAAGCTGCCATCAAGGCCATCATCGCCGAGGTGGGCGATGAGATCCCGATCCAGCTCGGCGGCGGCATCCGCGACCTGAACACCATCGAGCGCTGGCTCGACGGCGGCCTGTCGTACGTGATCATCGGCACGGCCGCGGTCAAGAATCCCGGGTTCCTCAAGGATGCCTGCACGGCGTTCGGCGGCCATATCATCGTCGGCCTGGACGCCCGCGAAGGCAAGGTTGCCACCGACGGCTGGAGCAAGCTGACCGGCCACGAAGTCGCCGACCTCGCGCGCAAGTACGAGGACTACGGCGTGGAAGCCATCATCTACACCGACATCGGCCGCGACGGCATGTTGCAGGGCATCAATATCGATGCCACCGTCAAGCTGGCGCAGTCGGCGACGATTCCGGTGATCGCCAGCGGCGGGCTGTCCAACCTGGCCGATATCGAACGCCTGTGCAGCGTGCAAAAGGATGGTGTCGAAGGCGTCATCTGCGGCCGCGCGATCTATTCGGGTGACCTCAATTTCGCCGAAGCCCAGGCGCTTGCCGACAAGCTCGGCGCCGAGCAGTAAGACAACGCGCCTCGCGCGCGACAATTGCAGCCACCGGCGCCACGCATGCGCGCAGCGCCGTGGCGGGCAAGGAATCTCATGCTAGCCAAACGTATCATCCCCTGCCTCGACGTGACCAACGGGCGGGTGGTCAAGGGTGTCAACTTCGTCGAATTGCGCGACGCGGGCGACCCGGTCGAGATCGCCCGCCGTTACGACGAGCAGGGTGCCGATGAAATCACTTTTCTTGATATCACCGCGACCAGCGACGGCCGCGACCTGATCCTGCACATCATCGAGGCGGTGGCCTCCCAGGTCTTCATCCCGCTGACGGTAGGTGGCGGCGTGCGGGCCGTGGAAGACGTGCGGCGCCTGCTCAATGCCGGCGCTGACAAGATCAGCGTCAACTCCTCGGCCATCGCCAACCCGCAGCTGGTGTCGGACGCCACCGCGCGCTACGGGTCGCAGTGCATCGTGGTCGCGATCGACGCCAAGCGCAGCTCCGCGCCCGGCGAGCCGGCGCGCTGGGAAGTCTTCACCCACGGCGGGCGCAAGGCCACCGGCCTGGACGCCGTGGCCTGGGCGCGCGAGATGGCCGCGCGCGGCGCCGGCGAGCTGCTGCTCACCAGCATGGACCGCGACGGCACCAAGAGCGGGTTCGACCTTGAACTCACGCGGGCTGTCAGCGACGCGGTGTCCGTGCCGGTCATCGCCTCGGGTGGCGTGGGCGGCCTGAAGGACCTGGCCGACGGCATCAAGCTGGGGCACGCCGACGCGGTGCTGGCCGCCAGCATCTTCCACTACGGCGAGCACACCGTTGGCGAAGCAAAGGCATTCATGGCCCGCGAGGGCATTCCGGTGCGAATCTGAACACGGCGAACCGACATGGCAAAGAAGTGGCTCAACAAGGTTAAGTGGGACGACAACGGCCTGGTGCCGGTGATTGTCCAGGAAGTCGGCTCGAACGACGTGCTGATGTTCGCGTTCATGAACCGCGAAGCGCTGCAGCGCACCGCGGAGATCGGCGAGGCCGTGTTCTGGTCGCGCTCGCGCAAGCGCCTGTGGCACAAGGGCGAGGAATCCGGCCACGTACAGAAGGTGCACGAGATGCGCCTGGATTGCGATGAAGACGTGGTCCTGCTCAAGGTCACCCAGAACGACGGCATCGCTTGCCACACCGGGCGCCACTCCTGCTTTTTCCAGAAGTTCGAGGGCGACGCCGAGAGCGGTGACTGGCAGACCGTCGAGCCTGTGCTCAAGGATCCGTCCACTATCTACGCGGCCAAGCCATGAGCGAACAACATTTGAGCAGCGCGGACGTGCTGGCCCGCCTGGCCACCGTGCTGGAGTCGCGCAAGCCGGAGAACGGCGGAGACCCTGACAAGTCTTACGTGGCACGCCTGTTCCACAAGGGTGACGACGCCATCCTGAAGAAGATCGGCGAGGAAGCCACCGAGACCGTGATGGCCGCCAAGGATGCGCGCGCTGCCGGCCTGGGTCCGGAGGCGGTCGGCAAGGTGGTGTACGAGGTGGCCGATCTCTGGTTCCACAGCATGGTGCTGCTCGCCCGTTTCGGCCTGAAGCCGGCCGACGTGGTCAACGAGCTGGCTCGCCGCGAAGGCCTGTCCGGCCTTGAGGAAAAAGCCCAGCGCAAGGCCGACGGCAGTTGAATAGCCACGCCGGCCCGCCGGCAACCCGCAACTACGAGCCGCTTTGAGGAGCAACGACGATGGGGGATGTGATCACCGCTGACAACGACCGGCTCGCTAGCCTGCGCAAGCTGACGCACATTCTTTATGCCCTGTACGCCATTTTCTGGCTGACCGGCGGCATCACCGCGCTGATCGCCATCGTGGTCGGGTACGTCAAGCGCGACGACACCCGGGGCACCCTCTACGCCTCCCACTTTGCCTGGCAGATCCGCTCCTTCTGGTGGTCGGTGGCGTGGGCCATTCTGGGCGGCGTGCTGTTTGCCACGGTGTTCCTGATACCGCTGGCCTTTGCGGCATGGGGCGTGCTGTCCCTGTGGATGTTGTATCGTATCGTCAAGGGCTGGCTCTACCTGAATGACAGCAAGCCGATGTACCCGGATCAGCGTTTCTGATGCTTCTGACGGGATCCCGGCGGGTTCCCGGCGAAATCGCAGCCTGATTTGCTGCGCGCAATGAAATTTTCATGAATTCACCGCACAATTGCCTCTTCTGCAGGATCGTGGCCGGCCAGCTACCGTCGCGCAAGGTGTATGAAGATGACGAAATGCTGGCTTTCCATGATATCCACCCGAAAGCCCCGGTACACTTCCTGCTCATTCCCAAGGTGCATGTCGATTCGCTGGCCGATTGCGGACCCGGCGAAGGCGCGGTGCTTGCTAAAATGATGTTGAAAGTGCCGGAGTTGGCGCGCGCGGCAGGCTGTGGCAATGGTTTCCGGACGGTGATCAATACCGGCCCGGATGGCGGACAGGAGGTGTACCACCTCCATCTGCACGTGCTTGGCGGCCCGCGCAACCAGTGGAAGGTGCCGCTGCCTTAAAAGCTGGCCTCAAGCCAGCCTGGCAGCCAGCCCATGCAGGACCGCGGGCCGCGTGGCCTTCGGTCAGATGCCGTGCCGGCAACCGTCGCCCGGCATGGCCTTCAGTGACGGAACAACAAGCCGGGGTGGCAAGGCGCCGCCCCAGGCTTCATCAGGAGCAGAAAATGGGTTCGTTTAGCATTTGGCACTGGCTCATCGTGCTGGTGATCGTCATGCTGGTCTTTGGCACCAAGAAGCTGCGCAATATCGGCCAGGATCTCGGTGGCGCCGTGAAGGGCTTCAAGGACGGCATGAAGGATGCCAACGGGAACCCCGCTGACGCGCCGGACGCGCCGGCCAAGGAACTGCGTGACACCACCACCATCGACGTCGAAGCCAAGGAAAAGTCGCGCCAGCAGTAAGCGCGATCCCACCCTTGTCAGCACGCCCGATGTCTCTCCTCCTGGCAGCAATGCCTTGCCGGCCACGTTCGCTTCGCCACGCTTGCCTGCGTGACGATCTGCGCGCTGGCCGGGGCGGCCATTGTTACGGCCTCATCCTCCCGAACCTCGCATGATCGATCTCGGCATTTCCAAGCTTGCACTGATCGGCGCCGTGGCGCTGGTGGTGATCGGTCCCGAGCGGCTGCCGAAGGTGGCGCGCACGGTCGGCGCACTGGTCGGCCGCGCGCAGCGCTATATCAATGATGTGAAGGCAGAAGTCAGCCGCGAGGTCGAGCTCGACGAACTGCGCAAGATGCGCACGGAGTTCGAGGATGCCGCGCGCGATGTCGAGCGCACCATCCACAAGGAAGTGCACGAGCACGGCCAGGCCCTGAACGATGCACTGACCGGCACTGACTCAAGCACGCAGGCAGGGGCAAGCCCGGCCAGTGGCTATGTGCCTTCCTGGGACACGGCGCACAAGCCCCACAACGGCCGCAAGAGCTGGCGCGTCAAGCAAGGCGCGCAGCCCCTGTGGTACAAGCGCCAGCACAATGTACGCGTGTGGGCGCAGTCCGGCGCCGCGCGCGTCAAGCGCCACCGTCCCGCCACCGGTCCCGCTCGCTCTTTCTTCGAGTGAGCATGAAGGGGCTTGTCCACACGCCGGTAACCGGCCGGCCACCGCTGTCGTGCGTTCCGACTTGCGCGCCGTGCCGTTGTATCGCCACCGATTCCTCGATGCCAGCCATCCCGGCTGAGCGGTCCACGCCATGAGCGACTCTCGTTCCCAAGATCCCCAAGACCCGCAAGACGATGGTCCGCAGGAAACCTTCATCTCTCACCTGGTGGAGTTGCGCTCGCGTATCGTCAAGGCCGCGTCAGGCGTGATCCTGGTGTTCGTCAGCCTGGTCTACTGGGCGCCGAACATTTACAACCTGTTTGCCAGGCCGTTGATGGAGTCGCTGCCCAAGGGCGGCAGGATGATCGTCACCGACGTCACCGGCTCCTTTTTTGTGCCGATGAAGGTGACGCTGCTGGTCGCCTTCCTGATAGCGCTGCCCTGGGTGCTCTACCAGATATGGCAGTTCGTCGCGCCCGGCTTGTACCAGCATGAGAAGCGATTGATCGTGCCGCTGGTGAGCAGCAGCTACATCCTGTTTATCTGCGGCGTGGCGTTTGCCTATTTCCTCGTGTTTCCCACGGTGTTCCATTTCATGGCGCACTACAACGCGCCGCTGGGGGCCGAGATGTCGACCGACATCGACAAATACCTCAGCTTCGCCATGACCATGTTCCTGGCCTTTGGCATTACCTTCGAGGTGCCGGTGGTCGTGATCGTGCTAGTGCGTTTCGGTGTGGTCGAACTGGAGAAGCTCAAGCAGATTCGCCCCTATGTGATCGTCGGCGCCTTCGTGATTGCCGCCGTGGTGACGCCGCCCGATGTACTGTCCCAGCTGTTGCTGGCGGTGCCTTTGATTGCGCTCTATGAACTGGGGCTGATCATGGCGCGATTCACCACAAAGCCCGTTGCGACCGACGCTGCAGCCAGCGAAGCCCAGCCAGATTGACGGCCGGGCAGAATGGCGAGAACAAGGCTTGGTGCCGTAACTTTTGCACCAAAATGGTGAAAAACATCGTCCATGCTGTTGCGACATCACAACAAAATGTGTCCGTAACCATGGTTAACGATGAAAAAGCCTTCTAGCGGCCGGGGGCGCTGACCCATAATACGCAACAGACGTGAAGGTAAATGCGTCGCCCAAGCACTTGGGCAAGCCAAGATTTCCCAATCAGTTGACAAGGAAAGTGTCGATATGAAGATGAAACTGTTTGCAGCCGCTGTAGCTGCCCTGGCCGCTGGTGGTGCGTATGCCCAATCGAGCGTGACCCTGTACGGCGTGGTTGACGCTGGTCTGTCGTTCAACAACAAGGCAAATGATGCCGGCGACAAGCTGTACCGCATGACCTCGGGCAACCAATCGGGTTCGCGTTGGGGCCTGCGTGGCGTTGAAGATCTGGGCGGTGGCCTGAAGGGCATTTTCGTCCTGGAAAGCGGCTTCAACACCGACACCGGCGGTCAATCTGACAGCAACCGTCTGTTCAATCGCGGTGCCTATGTTGGCCTGCAGAACCAGTACGGCACCCTGACCCTGGGCCGTCAACAGACCCTGATGTATGACTTCGGTCTGATCTATGATCCGATGGCGATTTCGACCCGCTACTCGATCACCTCGACCGCTGCTGAATTCGCTACGCGCGCCGACAACGCGGCCAAGTACGTTGGCACGTTCGGTGGCCTGACCGTCGCTGGTCTGTACAGCTTCACCAACAACGGCCAAGAAGTTGCTGGTCAGTTCCGCAGCGGCCGCGAATACAGCGTGAGCGCAAGCTACGCAGCAGGCCCGTTCTCGGTCGGCGCTTTCTATGACCAGACGAACAGCACTGGCGTTGGCGCTGCAAACGCGGCTCTGATCCGCCGCGCCAGCGTTGCTGGTACCTACGCCTTCGGCCCGGCCAAGGTGTACGCTGGTTACCGTTATGCTAAGGCTGCCAACGGTGCTGGCCTGACGGGCGCAACCATCAACAACGGTGCGACCCCTCTGCTCAACACGGGCTCGAACGTGTACTGGGCTGGTCTGGGCTATCAGCTGACCCCGGCGTTCTCGCTGACCGGCGCTGTGTACTATCAAGACTTCCGTCAAACCAGCGCAGATCCGTGGCAATTCGTCGCTACGGCTGACTACGCTCTGTCGAAGCGTACCGACCTGTACACCTCGCTGTCGTACGTGAAGAACAAGAACGGCTCGTCGCTGGGCGTGGACGGTTTCAACACCTCCACCACGACCAACGTGCAGCAAGGCGCGAACCAGTTCGGCGCTACCGTTGGTATCCGCCACAAGTTCTAATTTAACGCGGGCGTAAGCTCGCTTTAGATTGGTTTGAATGCAAAATGCCGGCATCCGCAAGGATGCCGGCATTTTGTTTTGTGCCGCAGTATCGAGGCGGCGTGCAATGCGGGATCTCGGATCACACCCGGCGCTGGGTAGTCACCGCGCACTGCCTCGATGTCACCTGAGCGGTGCGCATCGAACCTCCCGTAAATTCCCCCGCATCCCCGCGCACGGCGAGGCCTGGAGTGTTCAGATTCGCCAATGTCACAGCCTTCCCGGCTCGTGGTGTCGCGCCCTCTGGGCGTTCTCCCACATGCCCGGCGACTTCGCAGTCGCAGTGGCAGGACGTCCTTTCCGGGCGTTCGTAGCGCAACGCCAGGTTCGTTCACCCGGCTCGATACGCGTCACCGTCCGGCCCTAAAACAAAAACCCCGCCACAATGGGCGGGGTTGGATGGAGCGGCTTGCGGCGATGGCAGGGTATGATCTGAAAGCTGGACCCGCTGCCGGCTTACTCTTCCTCATCCAGTGGCAGCGCCCGGCGCGGCGGCGGTGGCCGCTTGCCGATCATCACCGTCAGTTCGGTTGGCTTGCCACGACGCACGACCTTCATCTTGGCCTCGGCGCCTGGCTTGAGCTGGGCGATGGCGTTGAGCAGGGCGGTGGTGTCGGTAATGCTCAGTCCATCCACCGAGACCAGCACGTCGCCCGGCTTCACGCCGGCCTTGTCAGCCGGCCCGCCCTGGACCACGGCCGCGATCAGTGCGCCCTCCTTGGCTTCGAGCCCAAAGGACTCCGCGATCTCCGGCGTCATGTCCTGCGGCTCCACGCCGATCCATCCGCGTGTCACTGAGCCGGTGGAGATGATCGACTCCATCACTTGCTTGGCCGTGGACACCGGAATGGCGAAGCCGATACCCAGCGAGCCGCCGGAGCGCGAATAGATAGCCGTGTTGACGCCCAGCAGGTTGCCCTGCGCGTCGACCAGCGCGCCGCCGGAGTTGCCCGGGTTGATCGCTGCGTCGGTCTGGATGAAGTTCTCGAAGGTATTGATGCCCAGGTGGCTGCGGCCCAGCGCCGAGACAATGCCCATGGTGACGGTCTGGCCGACGCCGAAGGGGTTGCCGATGGCCAGCACCACGTCGCCTACCTTGACGTTCTCGATACGCCCCAGCGTGATCGCCGGCAGGTCCTTGAGCGTGATCTTGAGCACGGCCAGGTCGGTTTCTGGGTCCGAGCCCACGACCTTGGCGTTGGCCTTGCGGCCATCGGTCAGGGCGACCTCGATTTCGTCGGCGCCGTCCACCACGTGGTGGTTGGTTAGAATGTAGCCTTCCGCGCTGACGATGACGCCCGAGCCAAGGCTGGAGACCGGCTCCTGGCGCTCCGGCAGGCGATCGCCAAAGAAGAAGCGGAACCAGGGGTCTTCTGCCTGCGGATTGGGCGTTTGCTTATTACCGTTCTTGCTGGTGAAGATGTTGACCACCGCCGGCATCGCCTGTTGGGCCGCCTCGCTGTAGGAGCCCGGCGCGGAGGAGCCGGCCACATTGGGGACGACTTCCTTCAGCGCAACGATGGGCGAACCGGATTGCACGGCCACCCGGCCGCGCTGCAGCCATTCGGGTTTGAGTGTGGCCACAACGAACCACACTGCCAGCACAACGGTGACAGCCTGAGCAAAGAACAGCCAAAAGCGGCGCAACATATTGGATTTTGGGCAGGATATGAAAACAAAAGATCTTGAATTGTACTTGAACGACCTGCTTCAAGTACCTCGATACAAAGACTATTGCCCGAACGGATGGCAAGTGCAAGGCCGCCCCGAGGTAGAGCACATCGCCACCGGCGTAACCGCGAGCCTGGCCCTGGTCGAAGCCGCCATCGAGGCTGGCGCCGATGCCATCCTGGTCCATCACGGCTACTTCTGGAAAAACGAAGATGCCCGCGTGATCGGGCAAAAGCACGCGCGTTTGAAGCGGTTGCTAGGCGCCGACGTGAACCTGCTCGCCTATCACCTGCCGCTCGACGACCATCCCGAGTTCGGCAACAACGCCCAGCTGGGCTTGCAGCTCGGCTTCACCCCAACCGGGCGCTTTGGAGACGGCCAGCTTGGCTGGACCGGCACCTTGCCACAATCCATGCCGCTCGCCGCGCTGGCCGCCCATGTGGGTGGCGTGCTCAACCGCGAGCCGCTTGCCATCGGCGACCCTGGGCAGATGATCCGCACCGTGGGCTGGTGCACCGGCGGCGCCCAGGGCTACTTCGACGCGGCGGTGGCAGCCGGCGTGGATGCCTACCTGAGCGGCGAGGTCTCGGAGCAGACCACCCATCTGGCGCGCGAGAGCGGCGTGGCCTACCTGGCGGCGGGGCATCACGCCACCGAGCGCTATGGCATCCAGTCGCTAGGCGAACACCTGGCGCAGCAATTCGGCCTGCGCCATACCTTTATCGATATTCCCAACCCGGTTTGATTCCGGGCCGTGCCGCGAGGTGGGTGTGGCGGCTGGCCGCGCCCGGCATTGCCTCAGGGCTGGCGTGCCTTCAGGCTGTCGCGGATCTCGCGCAGCAGCACCACGTCCTCGGGCGTGGCGGCCGGTGCTGGCGCCGGTTCGGCGGCACGCATCTTCATGATGGCGCGCACCATCATGAAGATGATGAAAGCCAGAATGATGAAATTGACCAGAATAGTCAGGAAATTCCCATAGGCAAATACGGGAACGCCGGCTTTCTTTAGGGCGTCTAGCGTGTGCGGCACGCCCGCCGGCGGCTCGGATAGCACCACGAAAAGGTTAGAGAAGTCGAGTTTGCCAATAATGCGGCCCACCACCGGCATGATCAGGTCATTCACCACGGAATCGACAATCTTGCCAAACGCGGCGCCGATAATCACACCGACTGCCAGGTCGACCACATTGCCCCGCATTGCGAAGGCCTTGAACTCCGACATCATCCCCATGCTTTTCTCCCAGTGTTGCTTTCGTTGAACGGTCGTCAGGATAAAAGCCTGCCCCATCACCGCCTGTAACGCAAGCGTACAGGCCACATCGCCCTTTTTGTGGCCGATTATCGTACGTCGCGCAATCACCGTGCGCCTTTCAATGCCACATGTGCCTAAGGTACAATTTACGGTTGACGCAAAATCTAATTTGACATCCCCTGGGGTTTGGAATGAGTGACCAGCAAAACGTGAAGAACGTGGATAAGGGTCGCCGCAATTGGTTGATTGCGACGTCAGTCGCTGGCGGCATCGGAGGCGTGGCGGTAGCGGTTCCGTTCGTCAGTACGTTTGCGCCGTCAGAGAAGGCAAAGGCCGCCGGAGCTCCGGTAGAAGCCGACATCAGCGCTCTGAAATCAGGCGAGATGATGACCGTTGAATGGCGTGGCAAACCAGTCTGGATCCTGAAGCGCACCGAGGAAATGCTCGCGTCGCTGAAGAAAACCGATGCCGAAGTCGCCGACCCCAACTCGGACGTTCCCTTCACCATGAAGACGCCCGAGTACTGCAAGAACGAAACCCGTTCCCGCGCAGAACACAAAGATCTGCTGGTCGTGGTGGGCATCTGCTCCCACCTGGGCTGCTCGCCCTCCGGCCCCTTTGGCTCCGGCTCCAATCCCCAGCTCGGCTCCGATCCCGGTTTCCTCTGCCCCTGCCACGGCTCGACGTTCGACCTCGCTGGCCGCGTGTTCAAGAACAAGCCGGCTCCGCAAAACCTTGACGTACCCCCGTACCAGTTCCTGTCCGACACCAAGATCGTGATCGGCAAGGATGAAAAAGGAGACGCTTGACCATGGCGGCCGAAAAACAAGTAAAGACGACCGGCCTGCTTGGCTGGATCGACGCACGCTTCCCCGCAACCCAACTCTGGGAAGATCATCTTTCCAAGTACTACGCACCGAAGAACTTCAACTTCTGGTACTTCTTCGGCTCGCTCGCCCTGCTGGTCCTGGTCATCCAGATCGTCACCGGCATCTTCCTGGTGATGAACTACAAGCCGGACGGCACGCTCAACGCCGCCGGCATTCCCGTGGCTTACGCCAGCGTGGAGTACATCATGCGCGAGGTACCCTGGGGCTGGCTGGTGCGCTACATGCACTCCACCGGCGCCTCGGCCTTCTTCGTGGTGGTGTACCTGCATATGTTCCGTGGCCTGCTGTACGGTTCGTACCGCAAGCCGCGTGAGCTGGTCTGGGTCTTCGGCTGCCTGATCTTCCTGTGCCTGATGGCAGAGGCCTTCATGGGCTACCTGTTGCCCTGGGGCCAGATGTCGTACTGGGGCGCCCAGGTGATCGTGAACCTGTTCTCGGCCATCCCCGTGATTGGCGGCGACCTGTCGCTGTTCATCCGCGGCGACTACGTCGTGAGCGACGCGACCCTGAACCGCTTCTTCTCCTTCCACGTCATCGCCGTGCCGCTGGTGCTGCTGGGCCTGGTGGTCGCGCACATCATCGCGCTGCACGAAGTGGGCTCGAACAACCCGGACGGCGTCGAGATCAAGGCCAAGAAGGACGAGAACGGCGTGCCGCTGGACGGCATCCCCTTCCATCCGTACTACTCGGTGCACGACCTGATGGGCGTGGGCGGCTTCCTGATGATCTTCTCCGCGGTGATCTTCTTCTTCCCGGAGATGGGCGGTTATTTCCTGGAGTCGAACAACTTCGTCCCGGCCGATCCGCTCAAGACCCCGCCGCACATCGCGCCGGTCTGGTACTTCACGCCGTTCTACTCGATGCTGCGTGCCACCACCTCGAACTTCCTGCCGATCCTGTGGGTGTTCTTCGCGGTGCTGCTTGGCCTGGTGTTCCTGCGTAGCAAGGACGCGCGCATCAAGGTTGGCGCGCTTGCCATCGCCGTGATCCTGGCCGTGGGCTTCTACTTCATCGACGCCAAGTTCTGGGGCGTGCTGGTGATGGGCGGCTCGGTCGTGATCCTGTTCTTCCTGCCGTGGCTGGACCACTCGCCGGTGAAATCGATCCGCTATCGCCCGTCCTTCCACAAGAGCATTCTCGTCGTGTTCGTGGTGGTGTTTATCGTGCTGGGCTACCTTGGCGTACAGCCTCCGTCGCCGGTGGGTGAAAAGGTGTCGCAGTTGGGAACCCTGCTGTACTTCGCCTTCTTCCTGACCATGCCGCTGTGGAGCCGAGTCGGCCAGTTCAAGCAAGTGCCGGAACGTGTCACGTTCCACCCGCACTGAGCCCGGACTTACCCCGACAAGAGCACAAGGACAAAAGATGAAAAAGCTGCTTTCGATTCTCGCGCTGGCCGGCGCCTGCTTTGCCGCCGCGCCCGCCATGGCCAACGAAGGGGGCTACCCCCTCGAGCCGGCGCCCGTGCAAACGAGCGATCTTTCCTCGCTGCAGCGCGGCGCCAAGCTGTTCGTCAACTACTGCCTGAACTGCCACGGCGCATCCATGATGCGGTACAACCGCCTCAAGGATATCGGCCTGACCGACGACCAAATCCGCCAGAACCTGCTGTTCTCCGGCGAGAAGGTGGGCGACATGATGACCATCGCCATGCCGCCGAAGGATGCCAAGGCTTTCTTTGGCGCCACGCCGCCGGACCTGTCGGTGATCGCCCGCGCCCGCGGCGACGACTGGCTGTACACCTATCTGCGTACCTTCTACCGTGACGACAACCGCGCCACGGGCTGGAACAACCTGGTGTTCCCGAGCGTCGGCATGCCGCACGTGCTGTGGGAGCTGCAAGGCCAGCGCGCCGCCAAGTTCGTCGAGGTGGAAGAGCACGGCGAGAAGGTGCACAAGTTCGCCGGCTTCGAGCAGATCACCCCGGGCAAGATGAGCACGCTCGAGTACGACCAGGCCACGAGCGACCTGGTTGGCTTCCTGGACTGGATGGCGGAACCCGCGCAGAACCAGCGCAAGCGCCTGGGCGTCTGGGTGCTGATGTTCCTCGGCGTGTTCACCGTCTTCGCCTGGCGCCTGAACGCTTCGTACTGGAAAGACATCAAGTAAAGCGCGATAAAACCCCGGAAGGCCCGCGGGTCTGATGGGGAGAGGGCTGGGGCGGGTGTTGTGCAGAGCAACCCCGCCCCAGCCCTTTTGCTTTATAGGCTGAAGGCGCAATGTCGGATAGATGTGCGTCAAAGCCATCTTTAATGCGTATCGAACGCGCTTAAATGTGCGTCAAGAATCTCTAATTTGCTTTCTCTATATCGGTTCTGCCAGAATACCGATCCAGTCAATCGACCCCGCATCAAAGGAATCCAACCATGATGGTGTTGTATTCGGGCACCACCTGCCCGTTCTCCCAACGTTGCCGCCTCGTCCTGTTCGAAAAGGGCATGGATTTCGAGATCCGTGACGTCGACCTGTTCAACAAGCCGGAAGACATTTCGGTGATGAACCCCTACGGCCAGGTGCCCATCCTGGTCGAGCGCGACCTGATCCTGTACGAGTCGAACATCATCAACGAGTACATCGACGAGCGCTTCCCGCACCCGCAGTTGATGCCGGCTGACCCGGTGCAGCGCGCCCGCGCTCGCCTGTTCCTGTTCAACTTCGAAAAGGAACTCTTCACGCACGTCTACGCCCTCGAAAATGAAAAGGGCAAGGCCGCCGAGAAGAACCACGAGCGCGCCCGCTCCGCCATCCGCGACCGCTTGACCCAGCTCGCGCCGATTTTCGTCAAGAACAAGTACATGCTTGGCGAAGAGTTCTCGATGCTCGACGTTGCCATCGCCCCGCTGCTGTGGCGCCTGGACCACTACGGCATCGAACTGTCGAAGAACGCTGCGCCGCTGCTCAAGTACGCCGAACGCATCTTCAGCCGCCCGGCCTACATCGAAGCGCTCACCCCGTCTGAAAAGGTGATGCGCCGCTAAACCGGCTTTGGTCCGACGCGGCAAGCTCGCGTCGGACCGCCGGACTGCGCCACTGGAAGCACAATGCCTGAAACCTCCACCAAGCCCTACCTGATCCGCGCCATCTACGAGTGGTGCACGGATAACGGCTTCACGCCGTACATCGCCGTCTTCGTCGACGCCAACACCAGCGTGCCGCGCGAGTTCGTCAAGAACAACGAAATCGTGCTCAACGTCAGCTTCGACGCCACCAGCGGCCTGGACATGGGCAACGAGTGGATCGGCTTCAGCGCCCGCTTTGGCGGCATCTCGCGCAAGATCGATGTGCCCATCGAGAATGTGCTCGCCATCTACGCGCGCGAAAACGGCCAGGGCATGGCCTTTCCGGTGGAACGCAGCGTGCCCGAGACCCAGGCAGCAACCGAGCGCGAGAACAACCCGCCACCCAAGCTGTCCTCGGTCGAAAGCGAGCCGCTGGTCACCGCGGAAGCCAACGAAGACCACAACGGCGACGACGAACCCACGCCGCCGCCCGTGTCCCGCATTGGCGCCAAGAAACCTTCGCTGAAGGTCGTGAAGTAAGCACAGGAAGGCATCGTCAATTTGCGCCGCATGCAGTAGAATCGCGGTCTGCACCAAACATGCCGGCTTAGCTCATCAGGTAGAGCAGTTGATTTGTAATCATCAGGTGGCGGGTTCGAGTCCTGCAGCCGGCACCAGAATTTAAGAACGGGCTACGCGAATTGCGTAGCCCGTTTTGTTTTTTGGGCTGGACACCTTTCGCGCTGCCTCGAATGCAACGGTTCCTGCGCTCGTCTTGCGCCCGTCATCCAACCCGAATACCTTACCCCTGTCGCGAAACCCTTCAAGGTCTACCCACGCCAGCCGACAACCTTACAGAGTTCTGGCTTTCCCAGTCTCATCACCCCAAGCTCATCACCCCGACCGCAGCAAACCAAAAGGAACACATCCGTGAATCGGAAACTTGCACGTATGGCATGGGTGGCCTCGTTCGCCTGTCTGTCGGCCTGCGGAGGCGATGGCTCGTCGGCGGAGTCGGATGCTTCCGTCAAGTCCGTGTCGGCGGTGAATGCGTCGGCCGCGACCCTGGCGCCGTCGGCGCAAACGCTGGCGGTCTCGCACTGGATGCCGACGGCAGCCGATACATGGCAATTGCAGCTGACGGGTACGCTCAACACGAGCTACCCGGCGCAGGTTTTCGACATCGACCTGGTGGATACGCCGCAGGCGACCATCAATGCTCTGAAGGCGCAGGGCAAGCGTGTGGTCTGCTATTTCTCGGCGGGTAGCTCGGAGAACTGGCGGCCGGATTTCAAACAGTTTGCCGCGGCGGATATGGGCAAGGCGTTGTCGGGATGGGCGGGCGAGCGTTGGCTCGATACGCGCTCGGCCAACGTGCGCCAGATCATGCAGGCGCGCATGGATCTGGCGAAGTCCAAGGGCTGCGATGGCGTGGACCCGGACAACGTGGATGGCTATACCAATAAGCCGGGCTTTGCGCTGACGGCGGCCACGCAGCTGGACTACAACCGTTTCCTGGCGGCGCAGGCACATGCGCGCGGCCTGGCCGTGGGCTTGAAGAATGATGTGGACCAGGTCTCGCAGCTGGCGACTGACTTCGATTTCGCGGTGAACGAGCAGTGCTTCCAATACAACGAGTGCGCGAGCTACAAGCCGTTCACGGCGCAGGGCAAGGCGGTATTCAACGTGGAGTACGCATCGAAGTACAAGACAGCATCGACGCGCGCCGCGCTGTGCGCTTCGGCCCAGGCAGCGCACCTTCGCACACTGGTGCTCCCGTTGAACCTGGATGACGCGTTCCGCTACGCTTGCGATTGAGCTGAGTGGCCACGACGAATAGACGGCGCTGGCCACAGGCCGGCGCCGGTCCCTCCCGGGCGGGGTTCCGCGCCTTAAGCCTTTCCTCCCCCCTTCCTGGCTTGTCCCTGCTGCGCATCGCCTCTGTCCTACAGCGCGATTCCAGTATGCTGACAGCGGTTGCCGGGCGCGCGTCCTATAGTGGACGCAGTGGGGCGCGGCGACGCCATTATCAAGCGATCAAGCGTGTTACCGCGGAGAGCCGATCATGCCTGTGCAGCGTCTAACTGTCCTGTCACTTTGCCTGCTGATGGCGGCCGGCCTCACGGCATGCGGCGACACCGCAACCTTGCCAGTGTCCGCCGGTACGGGTTTCAACCCGGCCTTGCCGGCGCCAATCAAGACCTTGCTGCCGACGGTGCGCGTTGCGCCTGCCATTGGCTGGGCCGACGGCGCGAAGCCAATGGCAGCGGATGGCCTCGTCGCCGTGGCTTTCGCGGACAAGCTGGACCATCCGCGCTGGCTCTACGTACTGCCCAATGGCGACGTGCTCGTGGCTGAAACCAATGCGCCGGCCAAGGCGGATGACGGCAAGGGCATCCGGGGCTGGGTCATGACGCAGATGATGAAACGCGCGGGCGCCGGCGTGCCAAGCGCCAATCGCGTCACGCTGCTGCGCGACACCAATGGCGATGGCGTCGCGGATGCGCGCTCCGTATTTCTCAAGGACTTGCATTCGCCCTTCGGCATGGTGCTGGTGGGAAATGATCTCTACGTGGCGGATACGGATGCCGTGCTGCGCTTCCCATATCAACCGGGGCAGGCCGAGATCACCGCGCCCGGCGTGAAGGTGGTGGACCTGCCGGCCGGCGCCATCAATCACCACTGGACCAAGAACATCATCGCCAGCAAGGACGGCAGCAAGCTCTATGTCACCGTCGGCTCCAACAGCAACGTTGGCGAGAATGGCCTCGACAAGGAAGAAGGGCGGGCCGCCATCTGGGAGGTCGATCCCAAGACCGGCGCGCACCGTGTGTTTGCCAGCGGCCTGCGCAATCCCAACGGCATGGCCTGGGAGCCCGACAGTGGCGCGCTATGGACTGCGGTGAACGAGCGCGACGAGATCGGCAGCGACCTCGTGCCGGATTACATCACCTCGGTCAAAGACGGCGCCTTCTACGGCTGGCCCTTCAGCTACTACGGCCAGCATGTGGACGCACGCGTGAAGCCGCAACAGCCGGAGATGGTGGCCAAGGCCATTGCGCCCGATTACGCCGTCGGCCCGCATACCGCGTCGCTCGGCCTGGCATCGGCGCAAGGCAACGCGCTGCCTTCCCGCTTCCGCAACGGCATGTTCGTCGGCCAGCACGGCTCGTGGAACCGCAATCCGCGCAGCGGCTACAAGGTGATCTTCGTGCCGTTCGCCAACGGCAAGCCGGCTGGCGAGCCGCTCGACGTGCTGACCGGTTTCCTGACGCAGGACGGCGACGCGCAAGGCCGCCCGGTGGGCGTTGCCATCGACAAGCGCGGGGCGCTGCTGGTTGCCGACGATGTCGGCAATGTGGTTTGGCGGGTGACGGCGGCGAAGTAGTGCCGCCACGCACCGCGCATGTTGCGGCCCAATACCTACTTGCTCACCCCCATCTGCCTGAGCAGGCCCAGGTTGTCCTCCAGATGCCAGTTCTCCACGATCTTGCCGTTTGCCACCCGGTACAGGTCGAAGGCCTGGAAGTCGATCTGCTGGCCCTGGCCCTTGCTGTCGCCGAACTGCCCGGTGAAGTGGCCGCGAAAGCGCAGGTGGACCGCGACCCGGTCGCCGGCGATGACTACGTCTTCCATTTCCGCGCTGAGATCCGGTACCGCGGCGCGGAATCCCCTGGAGGCCTGCAACGGGCCGCGCAGGCCTTGCTCGCGGTCGGGCGGCAGCGTTCGGTCGGTGAAGTCCGGGGCGAGTGCGAGCGTGGCGTAGCGTTCGTCGCCGGTGTGCCAGAAGGTGGCGTAGCGGCGGGCGGCGAGAAGCGCGGCTGCGGCGGATGGCGGGTCCGCGCCCTGGGCCAGGTGCTGCGGGTGGACCAGTTCGTCGCCGGCAGCGGCGGCGCTTTGCGATAGCGGCAACAGGGCGATGCCGAGGGCGGCGACGAATGCGCGTACTGGCGTGAGGCTTGCGTTGTTCATGTCGGCTTGTAACTCGTTCTGTATGTTCGTGGTTTTGCCCTGGCTTATGCCGCCGGCACGCCGCTCGCGCCGAGCGCGAAGCGGGCGATGTCGTCCTTGCGCATGAAGGTCACGCCGGCATGGCCCTGGGCGTAGCGGATAAATGCGTCGAGCGCCCGCACGCGTGCCGGGGAACCTGAGATGCGGTCGTGCGTGCTGATGGACATCATGCGGCGGCGGTGGGCGCCTTCCGCGTAGAGCACATCGAACTCCGCTTTCAGCTCGCCGAGCAGGTCTTCGGCCGTGGTCGATGGCGAGTCGAAGCGCACGATGTCGTTGTTGCGCACGGTGTAGGGCACCACGGCGAACGGCTTGCCGCCTACCTGCAGCACGGATGGCTCGTCGCGGCTGAGGTCGTCGATGTGATAGAGGAAACCGAGCGACTGCAGGATCGGCAGCGTATTGGGCGAGCCGCGCATCCAGAAGGCGTTGAAGCCGAGGGGGCGCGTGCCGGTGGCGCGCTGGATGGTGTCGATGCTCTGCACGTAACTGGCGCGTTCCGCTTCGGCACTCATGCTGTATTGCGGCTCCCAGGTCTGGCCATGGCCCGAGGCTTCGTGCCCGCGCGCGACGATTTCACGCGCCAGTTCCGGATGGCGCTCGACCGCCTGCCCCACCATATGCGAGGTCACCTTGATACCGGTGCGGTCCCACAGGTCCAGCAGACGTGGAATGCCTTCGCGCACGCCGTAGGTGTACCAGGACTGCAGCGGGTAGTCGGGATACTTGGGGTCGAGCGCAGGGAAGGGGCCGCTGGCGCCGCGCTCGGGCTGGGCGCCGGCTTCGAACTGCATCGAGATGGAGATGACGAGTTGCGCGCCATCCGGCCAGAACCGGGTGCGGCCGGTGCGGGCTTGCGGGTGCGCCTGGCTGGGTGGCGTGGTGGCGGCGCCGGCTGTAGCCGCGGCCAGGGGCAGCGCGGCGGTGAGTACAGCTGCGCTGCCCAGGAAGTCGCGGCGCGGATTCCGCGGCGCGCGCGCCGTCGGTCTGATGGGGTGGTTTGTACTCATGTTCGGTTTCCTTGCCTTGCGGCGGTTGCATGAGTACAGACTTTATGATTCAAACAAAGATTGATAAATATCTATTCGGATCTATCAATTTCAAATGCTGTTTGTTAATTGGCGTGCGACGCGAAACGGTGGGCGATGGCATCAGGCGTGTCAGCCAGGTATGAGATACCCGCTGCCGGCGGCGTCCCGGATCACCTTTCCCAGCGTATCCATGAAGGCTGTGGCGGCGGGGCTATCCGGCCGGCCGCGGCGCCGGTGCAGTGCGGCCGTGCGGCGGAAGCCAGGATGCGCGACCGGTGCGTAGGCTAGCCCGGCGAAGCTGCCGCTGCGCCGCGCGCCGGCGATATGCAGTGCCAGCGGGCTGGCGATGGTGTACAGGCGCCCGCCGAGCACGGCGCGCAGCAAGGCTTCCACGCTGGGGCCTTCCAGCCGGGGCCGCAGCACGATGCCGGCGGCCTGCGTGGCCGCGTCGATCTGCCGGCGCATGTCGAAGCGCTCGGGCAGCAGTGCCAGGGGCAGCGTTCCCAGTTGCGCCAGGGTCACGGTTTCCTGCTCGCGCGGCAGCTTGTGTCCGGGTGCGATCAAGGCAAGCGTTTCCGAGAACAGCGGCACCTGTTCGATGCGTTTTGGCGCATCCTTCGCGAACGCCAGGCCAAGGTCGATCTGTCCGTCGAGCAGGGAACGGTCGACCTCGGTGGCGGCAAACTCAAACACCTGGATATCCAGCCCCGGATGCGCATCGACCAGCGCTTGCACGGCCGGCATCACCAGCGCGGAAAGATAGGTATGGGTGGCGCCGATGCGCAGCGTGCCTTCCACCGCGCCGTGCTGGGAGGCCGCAGATACGATGACCCGTTCGAGTTGATCGAGCACGGGTTCGAGCGCGAGCACCAGTTGCCTGCCCGCATCGGTCAGTTCCAGCTTGCGGCCCACGCGCCCGAACAGCGGCACCCCCAGGCTCTGCGCGAAGATGCGCAGGTGCTGTGACAACGCCGGCTGCGTCAGGCCCAGCGAACCGGCCGCGGCGGTCACGCTGCCATGGCGGGCGACGGCCATGAAGCTGCGAACCAGGCGAAGGTCCATGGCTTCGGGCGTGGCCGTTGATCTCATAATTTGCTGTGATGAATTGAAAATCGATTCATCATTTTACAGAGCATGTCGTAACTGCTGGAATGCACGCACAACATGGAAAACACCAGGAGACCCCCATGTCATGCCATTCCAGTGCCAATTGGCGCAACCGCCGGCTGCCCGCCTTTTTATCGCCCGTGCTCGCAGCCGCAGCGCTCTGCCTGGCATTCGCGCCAGCCGCCAGCGCTGCCTATCCGGATCGCCCGATCCGCCTGGTGGTGCCGTATGCGCCCGGCGCCACCACCGACTCGCTCGCCCGCCTGATCGGGAAAGAACTGCAGGTCCGCCTGAAGCAATCCGTGGTGGTGGAGAACCGGCCCGGCGCGGGCGGCACCATCGGCAGCGACTATGTCAGCAAGGCGCCGGCCGATGGCTATACCTTGTTGCTCGGCGCGGTCGGGCCGGTCTCGGTCGGCAAGGCGCTATATCCGGCGCTGCCCTACGACCCGGCGAAGGACCTGGCCGGCGTAGGCCTGATCGGCGCGGTGCCATTCATCCTGGTGGCCGGCACCCGCGGGCAGCGCTTCGATACCGTGCCCGCGCTGGTGCGCGCGTCCGTCGCGGCGCCCGACACCATCGCCTACGGCTCGGCGGGCAACGGCACGCCCCAGCACATCATCGGGGCGATGTTCTCGCAGGCGACCGGTGCGCGCCTGCTGCACTCTCCCTACAAGGGGTCGGGCCCGGCCATCAACGATTTGCTGGGCGGGCAGATTGCACTGATGTTCGACAGCCCCGTGCTGCTGATGCCGCATATCAAGGCCGGCACGGTGGTGCCATTGGCACAGACCGGCGCGCGGCGCTCCGCCTTGCTGCCCGGCGTGCCCACCATGCGCGAGCAGGGCGTACGCGATTTCGATGCGGCGCCGTGGTACGGAATCATGGCGCCGGGCAAGCTGCCGGGCGATATCCTCAACCGGCTCAATCGCGAGCTGAATGCGGTGCTTGCCGACAAGCAGATGCAGGAACGCCTGCTGGCGCTTGGCGTGGAAGCCCGGCCGCTCGATCCTGCCGGCTTCCGCCAGTTCCTGTCGCAGGCGCAAACGAGCTGGACCCGCGCCGTATCCTCCGCCTCGGTGAAACCGGACTGATCATGCCGCACCTGATTACGGAAACCACACGGCAACTCGCCGACAGGATCGATTTCGCGCAGGTGTTCGCCGGCGTGCACCGCGAGCTCGCCGGCCACGGTTACGCGCAACTGGCCGATCTCAAGAGCCGCTTGCTGGTGGCGGAAGTGGCGCTGACAGGTGACGACCCCGAAGCCGGCTTCGTCGTGACGCACCTCGTGATGACCAACGCGCGTCCGGAGCCAGAGCAGGCTGCCATGGCCGCAGTTGTGCTGGCGCATACGGCGGCAGCCGTCAGGCAGGCCGCTTTCGCTGGCAACGTGCAGGTGTGCGTGCTGCATCGCCTGGCGGCACCGGGGACGTATGGGAAGACAGTGGTGGTGAGCCCCGGTGCTGATTGAGGATTGAGAGGAGAGGGGCTTAGCCCTGCGCAGCCTCCAGCTCGCGCCACGCCAAAAACAGGCGCGTATCGAACTCCAGCTGGTGGTACGCCGGCTCCATGTATTCGCACAGGCGGTAGAACGCCTTGTTGTGATCGCTCTCCTTCAGGTGTGCAAGCTCGTGCACCACGATCATGCGCAGGAACTCGGGCGGTGCTTCCTTGAACAGCGACGCCACGCGGATTTCCTTCTTGGCCTTGAGCTTGCCGCCTTGCACGCGCGAGATGGCGGTGTGCAGCCCGAGCGCGCGATGGACCACGTCGATCTTGGCGTCGAACGCGACCTTATGGATTGGCGGCGCGGTGCGCAGGAATTCCTGCTTCAGCTCGGCGGTGAAGTCGTACAGCGCGCGGTCGGTCTGCACGGTGTGCCGCGCGGGATATTTCTTCGCCAGGTGTTCGCCCAGGCGATTGGCGGCCACCATCTGGCGCACCTGGTCGAGCACGCCGTCGGGATACGCGGCGAGGAAGCGCAGCGGATCCTTGACGCCGGGGCGCCAGGTCTCGCTGGTGGGGGCGGGGGTGCTACGGGTGCTCAATGGTGATGGTGGTGATGGTGGGCCCAGCTGCCGTCGACCGAGCTGACGAAGGACTCCACGGCGTCCTTGTCGCCGGTGGCGTGGCGCACCATTTCACCGCACTTGCAAAAGCCCTGGTACGGCGTGATGTGCGAGCAGGCGGACACCTTCTGCAGGAATAGCGTGACGGGCTTGGTGCACTTCTTGCACTTGAAGGTGAGGGTGCGGGCGGGTTTGCTCATGGGATCGGGCTTGGAGGCGGAGTGATTCGAATGCGACATTGCCGGGCGCGCTGGCTCGCGGCAGGAGAACCTTGCATTTTAGCCTGCCAAGGCCCCACGCGTCCTGGCTGCCGCCATGCGCTTATTCCTTGACCGCGCCCGTCATGCCCGACACGTAGTACTCCACAAAGAACGAGTACACCAGCGCCACCGGCAGCGAGCCCAGCAAGGCGCCCGCCATCAGCGCGCCCCAGTGGTAGACGTCGCCTTCGATCAGCTCGGTGACGATCCCTACCGGCACCGTCTTCACCTCCGACGAGGAGATGAAGGTCAGCGCGTAGATGAACTCGTTCCACGACAGCGTGAAGGCAAAGATGCCAGCCGAGATCAGCCCCGGCACGGCCAGCGGCAGGATGATCTTGACCAGGATTTCCCAGCGCGTGGCGCCGTCGATCAGCGCGCACTCTTCCAGCTCGTAAGGGATGGAGCGGAAGTAGCCCATCAGCAGCCAGGTGCAGAACGGGATCAGGAAGGTGGGGTAGGTGAGGATCAGCGCCCAGCGTGTATCGAACAGGCCGAGCTGGAACACGATCGATGCCAGCGGGATGAACAGGATCGAGGGCGGGATCAGGTAGGCCAGGAAGATGGCCAGGCCTACCTGCTTCGCGCCCTGGAAGCGCAGCCGCTCGATGGCGTACGCGGCCAGCACGCTGGCGGCCAGCGAGGCAAAGGTGGAGATCGTGGAGACGATCACGGTATTGAGCAGCCACTCCGGGTAGGGGGTGTCGAACAGCAGCTTCTTGAAGTGGGCGAACGTGGGTGCCATCACCCAGAACGGGTTGGCGCTGCGCATCAGGAGTTCGCCGTCCGGCTTGAAGGCAGTGATCGCCATCCAGTAGAAGGGGAACAGCAGCACGAAGACGAAGATGCCTAGCGGGATGTAGATGGTTACCCAGCGCCGTGGCATCGATTGCAGGTAATCCATTCCCTGCGCGGTGTCCTGCTGCTGCGCTGCGGCCGTCGCTTTCATTTGTCGCCTCCCTGTTGCCAGCCGCGCCGCTGCAGGCCGAAGTATGAAAACAGGATGGCGGCCAGCAGGAAGGGCACCATCATCGTGGCGATCGCCGCGCCTTCGCCCAGCGAGCCGCCGGGAATCGCGCGCTGGAACGACAGCGTGGCCATCAGGTGCGTGGCGTTGAGCGGGCCGCCGCGCGTGAGCACATAGATCAGCTGGAAGTCGGTGAACGTGAACAGCACCGAGAAGGTCATCACTACTGCGATGATCGGCGTCAGCAGCGGCAGCGTGACATAGCGGAACTGCTGCCATGGCGTGACGCCGTCGATGGACGCGGCCTCGTACAACGTGGGCGAGATCGTCTGCAAGCCAGCCAGCAGCGAGATGGCGACAAAGGGAATGCCGCGCCAGACGTTGGCCGCGATGGTAGAGAAGCGCGCCAGCCATGGGTCGCCCAGGAAGTCGATATAGCGATCGATCAGCCCTAGCTTGACCAGCGTCCAGCTGATGATGGAGAACTGCGCGTCGTAGATCCACCAGAATGCCAGTGCCGACAGCGCGGTCGGCACGATCCATGGCAGCAGCACGATGGCGCGGAAGAAGGACTTGAACGGCAGGTTCTTGTTGAGCAGCAGCGCCAGCCACAGGCCTAGCGCGAATTTCACCACGCTGGCCACCACCGTGTAGAAGATCGTATTGAACAGTGCCAGTTGCGTCAGCGAGTCGCCTGCCAGGTAGCTGTAGTTGGACAGACCGATCCATTCTCCGGTGCCGCCGATCTTGGTGTTGGTGAAGCCGAGCCATACGCCAAGGCCGAGCGGGTACGTCAGGAAAACCAGCAGCAACAGCGCGGTGGGCAGCATGAACAGCAGCCCAAGCGCATGGCGGTTGTTCAACAGGCGGGAAATCATGGTTCACCTCGCATGGCTCACCTCGCAGGGTTCGGCTCGGCGGGCGCGGCGGTGCTGCCGCGCCCTTGTCTTTCTAGCTACGCCTTGTAGTACCGCTGCGCCCGCTCCGCCGCGCGCGCCGCCGCTTCCTTGGGTGTCTTGGAGCCGCTGGCCGCTTCCGCCACCATGTCGACCACGATGTAGTCGGCCATGGCCGCGGCCGAGGCCGTGCCCAGCGGCCCGGCGTGGCCGTTGTCGAGCATCAGCGCGGCGGCGTCGCGATACACGGTGTGCTTGGGGTCGGCCGTCCAGATCGGGTTGGCCTCATAGGCCTTGAGCGGCTGGCTGACGTAACCGATGGCGGCTTCCATCCACGGGTTGTACTGTTCGGGCTCCATCATGAACTGCAGGTAGGCCTTGGCCGCGTTCGGGAACTTGGAATACCTGAACAGCATCATCTGCGTGATCTGCATCAGCTCGGTGGGCCTGCCGGGCGTGCCGATGGGGAAGTGCGCGTGCTGGATGTCGCGCGCCATTTCCTGCAGCTTGGGTTCCTTCGAATTCTTGGCCGCGTAGTAGATCGAGATGCCGTTGGCGGTCAGGCTGATCTGTCCGTCGAGGAAGGCCTTGTTGTTGGACGGGTCCTGCCACGACAGCGTGCCGGGCACGAAGGTGGCGTAGAGCTGCTTGGCATACTCCAGCGCGGCCCACGTCTCGGGCGAGTTGACCACCACCTTGCCCTTGGTATCGACCAGCATGCCACCGTGCGACCACAGCAGCCAGTGTGCCCAGTTGTTGCCGTCGCCCACGGCCTTGCCGAGCGCGAAGCCGCACGGCGTGTTCTTGGCCTTGAGGCCCTGGCACAGCTTGAGGAAGCCGGCAAGGTCCTTCGGGATGGCGTCGAAGCCAGCGGCTTTGACGTGGCTTTCGCGATAGACCAGCGCATTGCCGACCACGCCCAGCGGCAGGCCGATCCACTTGCCGTTGTGCGTGCCGTACTTGCGGCACACGTCGTACCAGCCGCCGTACTTGCCGCCCAGGTAGGTGGCCAGGTCGGTCAGGTCGACCAGCTTGTCCGGGTACTGCTGCGGGTCATCGAACCAGCCCACGATGACGTCCGGCCCGCTGCCGACGCTGGCCGCGACGGCGGCCTTGGGGCGCACGTCTTCCCAGCCTTCGTTGTCGACGCGTACCTCGACGCCGGTCAGCTCGGTGAACTTCTTCGTGTTGGCGTTCCACAGGTCTTCGTCGCCCTGCACGAAACGCTTCCAGCGCAGCACACGCAGCTTGGCGCCGGCCTCCGGCTTGTATTGCAGTGCAGCCGGCGCGGCGAAGGCATGGCCGCCGATCGCCGTGGTGGCGGCAACGGCCGCCGTGGACACCAGGAAATCGCGCCTCGTGAAGTTGCTCGGTGTGCTCATCGCTTTGTCTCCTCCGTGGTCAGGGGCTCCGCCCCGTGCTGGTCATGCCTGCTTCCCGGATTGTCCGCCGGTGTCGCCGGGCCGCGCTGCAATAGCGTCTGGCCCGAGTCGGCATCGAACAGATGCGTGTGCTGGTGGTCGGGTACCAGGTTCAGGATGTCGCCCGCGGCGAAGTCATGGCGCTCGCGGAAGATCGAGATGAACTCCGCCTCGCAGAAGCGGGAGTAGATCTCGGTGTTGGCGCCGGTGGGCTCGACCACCGACACGCGCGTTTGCAGGCCCTGGCCCGGCATGCCCAGGATCAGGTGCTCGGGCCGCACGCCGTAGATCACGCGCTGGCCGTCGGTGCCGGCGGCGGCATCGAAGCGCGCAGGTGCCGGCAGGCGCGTGCCATCGGGAAACTCGACTGCGGCATCGCCGCCACTGCGGCGCAGCACGCCAGGCACGAAGTTCATCGCCGGGGAGCCGATAAAGCCGGCCACGAAGAGGTTGTCGGGATGATCGTAAAGCTCCAGCGGCTTGCCGCGCTGCTCCACGCGGCCGTCGCGCATCACCACGATCAGGTCGCCCATGGTCATGGCCTCGATCTGGTCGTGCGTGACATAGACCGAGGTGGTGCGCAGGCGCTGGTGCAGCTCCTTGATCTCCGCGCGCATCTGCACGCGCAGCTTGGCGTCCAGGTTGGAGAGCGGCTCGTCGAACAGGAACACCTGCGGATCGCGCACGATGGCGCGGCCCATGGCCACGCGCTGGCGCTGGCCGCCTGAGAGCTGGCGCGGGTAGCGTTCCAGCAAACTGTCCAGGCCGAGGATGGCGGATGCCTTGGCCACTTTCTGCCGGATCTCGTCCTTGTCGCCCTTGGCGAGCTTGAGCGAGAAGGCCATGTTGTCGTAGACCGTCATATGCGGGTAGAGCGCATAGTTCTGGAACACCATGGCGATATCGCGCTCCTTTGGCGGCAGGCGGTTGACCACGCGGTTACCGATGGCGATCTCGCCGGTGGTGATCTCCTCCAGCCCGGCGATCATGCGCAGCAGCGTGGATTTGCCGCAGCCCGATGGCCCCACCAGCACGGTGAACTGGCCATCGGCAATATCGATGTCCACGCCGCGGATCACCTGCGTGCTGCCGAAGTATTTCTGGATGCCGCGAATCTGGACCGATGCCATGCGTGGTGTCTCCGTGAGCCGCTGATGCTCGTTCGTGCCGGGGGCGGCAGTTCGCCGCGATTGGATTGCCGTGGTGATTCGTGGCGCGACAGCGTGCCTCAGTGGTTGTCCTTGGGCACCGCGGCGCCGCTCTTGCCCACCAGGAAATCCATGTCGGCGCCCAGGTTGGCCTGCTGCACATGCTCGACATACAGGCGCGTCCAGCCGCGCTCCATCGGCAGCGCGGGCGCCTGCCACGCGGCGCGGCGGCGCTGCAGCTCCGCCTCATCGACATGCAGGTGCAGCTTGCGCATGGGCACATCGAGCTCCACCACGTCGCCGTCCTTCACCAGCGCCAGCGGGCCGCCGGCCGCGGCCTCGGGCGCCACGTGCAGCACCACCGTGCCGTAAGCCGTGCCGCTCATGCGCGCATCCGATACGCGGACCATGTCGGTGATGCCCTTGCGCAGCACCTTGGGCGGCAGTGGCATGTTGCCGGCTTCGGCCATGCCTGGGTAGCCGCGCGGGCCGCAGTTCTTCAGCACCAGCACGCAGGTCTCGTCGACGTCGAGCGATTCATCGTCGAGCCGCTGGTGCATGTGCTCGCTGTTCTCGAATACCACCGCGCGGCCGGTGTGCTTGAGCAGCGCCGGCGTGGCGGCCGACGGCTTGATCACCGCGCCATCGGGGCACAGGTTGCCGCGCAGCACAGCAATGCCGGCGTTGGCCTTGAAGGGCGCGCCGAAGGCGTGGATGACTTCGCGGTTCCAGTTGGGCGCGTCCTTGCAGTTGTCCCACAACGTCTTGCCGTTGACGGTGAGCGCGTCGCGCGCAAGCAGCGATTCCAGTTCGCGGATCACCGCGGGCAGGCCGCCTGCGTAGTAGAAATCCTCCATCAGGTGGCGCCCGGATGGTTGCAGGTCGAGCAGGCACGGCAGCTCGTGGCCCAACGCATCCCAGTCTTCCAGTTTCAGCTCGACACCGATGCGCCCGGCGATGGCTAGCAGGTGGATCACGGCGTTGGTCGAGCCGCCAATGGCCGCGTTGACGCGGATCGCATTCTCGAACGCGTCCCGGGTCAGGATCTTCGACATCACCAGGTTGTCCTTCACCATCTCCACGATGCGGCGCCCCGACGCGCGCGCCAGCACATTGCGGCGGCCATCCACGGCGGGAATCGCCGCGTTGCCGGGCAGGCTCATGCCCAGCGCTTCCACCATGCTGGCCATGGTCGACGCGGTGCCCATCGTCATGCAGTGGCCGTGCGAGCGGTGCATGCAGCTCTCGGCCTCGAAGAAGTCCTCCTGCGACATCTGGCCGGCCCGCACTTCCTCCGACATCTTCCACACATCGGTGCCGGAGCCCAGCTCGCCGCCGCGGAACTTGCCGCTCAGCATGGGGCCGCCGGAGACACCGATGGTGGGCAGGTCGCACGAGGCCGCGCCCATCATCAGCGCGGGCGTGGTCTTGTCGCAGCCCATCAGCAGCACCACGCCATCGATCGGGTTGCCGCGAATCGATTCTTCCACGTCCATGCTGGCCAGGTTGCGGAACAGCATGGCGGTGGGGCGCAGCATGGTCTCGCCCAGCGACATCACCGGGAATTCAAGCGGAAAGCCGCCGGCTTCCCACACGCCGATCTTGACCTGTTCGGCCAGTGTGCGGAAATGCGAGTTGCAGGGCGTGAGCTCGGAGTAGGTGTTGCAGATGCCGATGACCGGACGGCCATCGAACTGGTCGTGAGGAATGCCGCGGTTCTTGAGCCACGAGCGATAGATGAAGCCATCGCGGTCGAGGCGGCCAAACCAGGCCTGGCTGCGGCGCTTGGGGGGCGTCGGCTTGTCGTCGTTCACTCGGGTCTCCTGCGTTCTTGCGGGGCCGCGTAGCGACGGCTGGCGCGTAGGCGCCACGTGTGCTGATGCCCGCTTTCTTGTGCGCTGCAGATACGGATGCCCACGACCGATTGCACTGCCTTGCCGCATGCATGCCGAGTGAGCGGAGTCTAGTTCACGAGTCTGGACAGGTAAACTGGTATTACCAATTAGTGGTCTTTACCGATGCCGCTGCGCATGCTGCGGCGCGCGATGAATCCGCCTGGACATTCGCTGGCGTGCTGCCTAGACTCCAGCCGGCTGGACAAATGGTCAAACCAATTTCGCCAGACGCTCGGGCTGCACATGCCTATCCATTCGATCGAACCGCAACGCCTGTACCGCCAGATCAGCGCCCAGCTGCGCACGCTGATCCGGGCCGGCGAGTTTCCGGTGGGCTCGCGCCTGCCGGCGGAGCGGGATTTGTCGGTGCAGCTCGGCGTGAGCCGCCCATCGCTGCGCGAGGCGTTGATCGCGCTCGAGGTTGAGGGCTATATCGAAGTGCGGATGGGCTCCGGCATCTATGTGTGCGAGCCGCCGTCATCCGTCGACGCCGGCTTCGACCTGTCCGGCGAGGAAGGCCCGCTCGAGCTGATCCGCGCACGTGCCCTGGTGGAAGGCGAGGTCGCCGCGCTGGCGGCCCGGAGCGGGCGCAAGGCCCAGTTCGATGCGATCGAGGAGGCCATCGCGCAGATGGCCGCCGAAGCCGCCGCCGGCATCAAGCCGCTCGATGCGGATCGCTTGTTCCATGTGCGGGTGGCGCAAGCCACCGGCAACAGCGTGCTGGTGGGCGTGGTGCGCCGGCTCTTCGACTTGCGCCTCGGGCCGCTGTTCGATCAACTGAACAGCCACTTCGAGACGCCCGAGGTCTGGGCCCAGGCCATCGCCGAGCATCGCGAAGTGCTGGCGGCGCTGCGCCGCAAGGATCCGGAGCTGGCGCGCGCGGTCATGCAGCGGCATATGGACATCGCTTACCGCCGCCTGACCTCCAGCCTGACCCGTGCGCGCAAGCGCGCAGCCGGCACGCCGGGTGCCGCGCCACGTGCCAGGAAGGCGTCCTCAGGGGCGTCATGAAGGGCCTTGTGCGGACCGGCTTTGCTACACTTGGCCGATTCCCCCCAATTTCACCCGGATCCGCATGGCACAGTACGTTTTCACCATGAACCGCGTGGGCAAGATCGTCCCGCCCAAGCGTCACATTCTCAAGGACATTTCCCTGTCCTTCTTCCCGGGCGCCAAGATCGGCGTGCTGGGCCTGAACGGCTCGGGCAAGTCGACCGTCCTGAAGATCATGGCGGGCCTCGACAAGGAAATCGAGGGTGAAGCCACGCCCATGCCCAACCTGAACATTGGCTACCTGCCGCAGGAGCCGCAGCTCGATCCCGAGCAAACCGTGCGCGAGTCGGTGGAGGCCGCGCTGGGCGGTGTGTTTGAAGCCCGCAAGAAGCTCGACGAGATCTATGCGGCCTATGCCGAGCCGGACGCGGATTTCGACGCGCTGGCAGCGGACCAGGCCAAGTACGAAGCCATCCTGGCGGCAAGCGACGGCAACAACGCCGAGCTGCAGCTGGAGATCGCGGCGGATGCGCTGCGCCTGCCGCCGTGGGAAGCCAAGGTCGGCAACTTGTCCGGCGGCGAGAAGCGCCGCGTGGCGCTGTGCCGCCTGCTGCTGTCGCGCCCCGACATGCTGCTGCTCGACGAACCTACCAACCACCTGGATGCGGAATCGGTGGAATGGCTGGAGCAGTTCCTGACGCGCTTCCCCGGCACCGTGGTGGCGGTGACCCACGATCGCTACTTCCTCGACAACGCCGCCGAGTGGATTCTGGAACTGGACCGTGGCCACGGCATTCCCTGGAAGGGCAACTACAGTTCCTGGCTGGACCAGAAGGAAGCCCGCCTGAAGCAGGAAGAATCGAGCGAGTCGGCCCGCCAGAAGGCGCTGCACAAGGAACTGGAATGGGTGCGGCAGAACCCCAAGGGCCGCCAGGCCAAGTCCAAGGCACGTCTCGCGCGCTTTGACGAACTGAACAGCCAGGAATACCAGAAGCGCAACGAAACCCAGGAAATCTTCATCCCCGCGGGTGAGCGCCTGGGCAACGAGGTGATCGAGTTCAACGGCGTGAGCAAGGCCTACGGCGACCGCCTGCTGATCGACGACCTCAGCTTCAAGGTGCCGCCCGGCGCCATCGTCGGCATCATCGGCCCCAACGGCGCCGGCAAGTCGACCTTCTTTCGCATGCTCACCGGCAAGGAAACCCCGGACAGCGGCGAGATCAAGGTCGGCCCGACCGTGAAGATGGCCTACGTGGACCAGAGCCGCGATGCGCTCGACGGCAGCAAGACCGTGTTCGAAGAGATCTCCGGCGGTGCCGACGTGCTGACGGTTGGCCGCTACGAAACGCCGTCGCGCGCGTACATCGGCCGCTTCAACTTCAAGGGCTCGGACCAGCAGAAGCACGTGGGCACGCTCTCGGGCGGCGAGCGCGGACGCCTGCACCTGGCCAAGACGCTGATCTCCGGCGGCAATGTGCTGCTGCTCGATGAACCGTCCAACGACCTCGACGTGGAAACGCTGCGCGCGCTGGAAGACGCGCTGCTGGAGTTCGCCGGTTGCGTGATGGTGATCTCCCACGATCGCTGGTTCCTGGACCGGATCGCCACCCACATCCTGGCCTTCGAGGGCGAGTCGCATGTGGAATTCTTCCCGGGCAACTACCAGGAGTACGAGGCGGACAAGAAGCGACGTCTGGGTGAGGAGGGGGCTAAGCCTAAGCGGATTCGGTATAAGCCTATTGTTCGTTAAGGGGATTTGGGGGGCTCTGAACTGCAACTTCAGCTGCAACTGCTTAACGTCAACTTCAACTGCAGTTTCACCTCCCCTGCGGGGAGGCGACCTACTTTCTTGTCTCGCCAAGAAAGTAGGCAAAGAAGCGACCCGGATGGGGCGAAAGCCTCCTCGTCGTCGGGCGAAAAGAGCGGCCGGAGGCCAAACTCGCATCGCCTTAAGGCGATACTCAAACATGGCCTCCTCGTTTCCGCTCTTTTCGCCCGACGACGAGGCGCCCCATAACGGGAGATGAAAACCCTGACGGCTCGCTGCGCATCGCGGGCAGGTGATTTCCGCCTGGGGGCGCAAATCACGGCTACACCGAATGGTGTTTGATCCCCACGACCACTGGTTCTGCCGTGTTTCCCGCCTGGGGGCGGAAAACACCCGTGCGCGACGCGAAGCGAGCCGTGAAGGTGTGCCAAGGCCGTATGGGGCGCCTCGGGATTTCACCAAAAGAGCGGAAAAGAGGGACCCATGTCTGAGTATCGCCTTAAGGCGATGCGAGTTTGGGTCCCGGCCGCTCTTTTGGTGAAATCCCGAGGGGGTGTCGCCCCATCCGGCGCGCCTTTTTTGCCTACTTTTTTGGCAAGACAAAAAAGTAGGCGCCGCCCCGCAGGGGTGGTGAAACTGCAGTTGTAGTTGCGGTTGCAGTTGAAGTTGACGTTAAGCCGTAGCCCTCAACGTCAAGCCGCTGCAACCGCAGCCCCCCTTCACTTCCTCACCAACCTCAACTTAGTAATCTCCGACGGCGCCCCAAACCGCTTAGGAGGCCCCCAATACCCGGTCCCCCTGCTCACATACACCCACATCGCCTCATGCCGGTTCAACCCGGCGGTATAAGGCTGCTGCATCGGCACGAACAGGTTCCAGGGCCAGAACTGGCCGCCATGCGTATGTCCGGAGAGCTGCAGGTCGAAGCCCGCGGTGGATGCAGCCGGCGCCGTGCGCGGCTGGTGCGCTAGCAGCACGCGCGCGGCTACCACCGCCGGGGCGCCGTGCAGCGCGCGCGCCGGGTCGCTGCGGTGGCTCTCGTCGAAACGGTGGGCGGAAAAATCGGTCACGCCTGCCAGCACCAGCGCTTCCTCCTCTTCCCCGATCACCACATGCTCGTTCATCAGCACGCGCAGGCCCAGTCCGCGCAGCTCCGCGATCCACGGCTCGGCGCCAGCGTAATACTCATGGTTGCCGGTGACAAAGTAGGTGCCATGGCGGGCCTTCAGGTTGCCTAGCGGGGCCGTGTGCCGGGACAGCTCGCGCACGGTGCCGTCGACCAGGTCGCCGGTGATGGCGATGGCGTCCGGGGCCAGCCCGTTGACGCGGGCGACGATGCGCTCCAGGTAGGCGCGCTTGATGGTGGGGCCAACGTGGATGTCGCTGATCTGCACGATGGTGAAGTCGTGCAGCGAGTCAGGCAGGCCGGCGATGGGGACTTCCACCTCGACCACCTGCGCCAGCCGCCGCGCATTGAAAAATCCCATCACGGTGACCAGCAGCGCCAGCACCGGCACCGTGGCGGCGGAGCGGGGCAGCAGCCATGCCGGGTGCCAGCCGGCCATCGCGCTCAACAGCAGCACGACGTCGCGTGCCAGCGTCAGTATCAGCAAGGAAGAGAAGAAACCCATGGCCAGCATGCCCACCCAGGTCAGCGCGTCGGACCACGGCTGGTCCAGGCGCCGCGCCAGCAGGCCTGCGGGAATCAGCGGCCAGGACAGCGCCAGCCACGCTACGGCCAGCGCCTTGATGGCAAAGGATACCGGCATGTCGGGTAACAGGCGCAAGCCGATATAGCCGTGGAGCAGGCCAACCACGAGGGCGGCGACGAAAACGGTGGTGCGAGGGGGCATGCCACCTCCAGGGTGTGGGAGTCGGGGCCGGATGCTTCCAGCATTGATATTGTTTTAGAGCATTTCGGCGACGCCGCGACGCTGTGACAGTGTGGCGGGCGTCCTGGAATTGTCGGCGCTGAGCCGCTTTTCCGTTTTGCGCATCGATGGTGTACGTGAGGCCCCCGGCCCGCAGATTCAAGGGGCGTGAGCTGCGCCCGAAAGCACTTAAGTCGCTTGCAAGACAGATTGAATTACTTGCACCACCTCAGTGGTTCCACTTGCATGAACAGTTGCGCATGCTTGCGGCAGCCGCCGCAGGTGCAAATGAACCCGTCGGGTTGGCTGTGGGGCGGCGCGCTGTCGCTCACGTTGCTGTGGCTGCTGGCCACCTGCGGCTAGGACGAGGTGCCGCCGGCGGCGCTGCGGGCGGTGCCAGAGCAGATCATCAAGACCGCGACACAGGAATCGCCGGTCACTTTCGAGTTTGTCGAACAGACGGAGAGCAGTCAGGCGGTGGATATCCGCGGCCGACGTGTTGCGGGCGCACTACAAGGGCGGCAACTCCAGCTACCTCGAAGTCACCACCGCGCAGGAGAAGGTGTTCGATGCGCAGCTCGCCGCCATTCAGGGACAGGTCGATGTGTTGAATGGCACGGCAGCCTTGTACAAGTCGCTGGGCGGTGGATGGCCGGCGGTGCCGACCGAGGTCAGGGATGCCGGGTTGAGCGGCAACGCGCACGCCGTGATGCGCTGAGTGGGTCGCTTGCGCCGCCCACTCAGGCTCAGCGCGTCGACCAGTTGGCGCCGCGCACGCCAAACGCCGTCACCACGCCATAAGCGGTGATGCCCAGCGCCACGCCCAGGAAGTGCCCGTCCAGGCCCATGCCCGCGACGTTCGCCAGCAGCCAGCCGCCGCCGGCGGCCAGCGCGATGCGCGAGATGCCGGCCGCGATCGGCCAGCCCATGCGGCCAGCGCCCATCGACGCGAAATACAGCGCCATGCCCAGCCCGAAGCCGCCGAAGGCCGGCGCGACCCAGGACAGCGCGCGCGCCGCGATGCTCGCCACTTCGGCATCCTTGGTGAAGAACCCGGCAAAGGCATCCGGCGCCAGTCCCACCACCGCACCCACCGCGCCGGCCACCGCCAGCGCCATCAGCGCGCCGGCCCAGGCCGTGCGGCGTGCGGTGGCCCAGTCGCCGGCACCGACTGCTCGCCCCACCAGCGCGGTTAGCGCGGAGCCCACGCCGAACGCCAGCGGGATCATCAGGAACTCCAGCCGCGCCGAGATGCCGTATGCGGCCACCGCGGCGGTGCCATAGTGGCGCAGCTGGGTGGTCACAAGGATCGTGGACAGGTTGGCCACCGAGGCCAGCGCGCAGGCCACCAGCCCCACTGACAGGATGCGTGTGAACAGCGCGCGTGACGGACGGATGCGCAGCATCGGCACGAACCCCGCGCCGCCCCGCAGCACCACCCAGGCCATGGCCAGCGCCGCCGCCCACGACACCGCCGCCAGTGACGCGCCGATACCGGCCAGGCCCATGCCCACCGGCTCGGCCAGCGTCCAGGCCAGCGCCGGGAAGACGATCCACATCAGCGAGAGCACCCGCGCCGCCAGCGCATGGCGGCCACCGCCGCGCAGCACCGATGCCAGCGTGTTGGCCAGCCAGGCCGGCACCGCGCCGGCGCCGAACAGCCAGATGGCATACGTGGCGGCCGCGTCCGCCGCGGTCTGCCCCGCCACCGCGCCCAGGACGGCGCGCGGGAAGCCGGCCATCGCCACGGCAAACGCCAGCCCCGCCGTGACCGCGATGATGAGTGCGTGCAGCACCAGCGACGAGGCCTCCTCGCGCTTGTTCGCGCCCAGCGCGCGGGCGATGGCCGCCACCACGCCACCGCCCATGGCGCCGGTGGACATCTGCTGCAGCAGCAAGGCAAACGGCAGCACTACCGCCCAGCCCGCCAGCGCCGCCGTGCCCTGGCGCGCCGCCAGCCAGGTCTCGATCAGTTGCGCGCCTGCCTGCAGGAAGGCGATCAGGCTGGTGGGCGCGGCCAGCAGCAGGATGCGGCGCATCAGTTCGCGCATCAGCGGGTGTGCGTGGGTGGCAATGGATGCGGCTGCGGCTGGCGCCATCGCGGCTCCGGCCATGGGATTGGCTTGCGGCTCATTCATGGCTGGACTCCGTTTCGTCTGTCGGTTGCTCGTCCGCGGTTTGCAGGCCGGCAGCGGCGCCAAAGCGCCGCCGCAGATAGCTGCCCGCGCCAGGGCCTGGCGCGACGCGCAGGTCGTCCAGCGTCAGCGGACTGCCGTCCGGGCGGGCCAGCGCCGGCGTGGCGATCTCCGCGCCGGTGTGCTTGTCCTGCAGCAAGGTGAGCGGGCCGCGCTCGTCGGTCATCCAGCGGTCGGCCCAGGCCTTCAGCGCCACGAAGGCGGGGAAGAAGTCGCGGCCTTTTTCTGTGAGGTGGTAGGCATGCCGTGCACTGTCGGGCGCCGGCACGCGCTCCAGCATGCCGTGTTCCACCAGCGTCTTCAGGCGTGCGCTGAGGATGTTGGGCGCGATGCCCAGGTGGTGCTGGAATTCATCAAAGCGGGTGCTGCCGTAGAACGCCTCGCGCAGCAAAAGAATGGCCCAGCGCTCGCCCAGCACCGCCATCGAGCGGGCAATCGGGCAAGGCATGCTGGCAAAGTCGGTATGTCCCATGGTCTCCTCTCGCGCGGCTTGCAGGGTTGGCTCGGGTTTTTACTTTCGTTTTGCAAGCCAAGGGTTTCGGCGCATCTTAACTTGCAATTTGAAAGTTTGCTGGCGCGCTGCAAGCGGCGTGCGGGGACTACGGTGTGCACAAAGCGGTACCACCCGGGGCGCTGAAGACATCCAGCGCCGGAATCCGCGCGCGCAGGAAGTCGATCAAGGTGCGCGTGGCCATCGACGGATGCAGGTTGGGCGTGGTGATGATGTAGAGCCGGCTGCCCAATCCTTCCGGTTTCCATTCGGTCAGCACCGGCACCAGCCGGCCTTCGCGCACATCGTCCCAACCGGCGTATACCGGCAGCAGGCCCACGCCGTGGCCGTCGCGTACCGCGCGCATCAGGAAGGGGAAATGCTCGGACTGCAGGTGCGGGCTCAGTTCCACCTCTTCGCGCTGCTCGCCGCGGTTGAGCGTGAGCACGAAGCGCCGGGCGGGATAGGGCGGGCACAGGAATTGGCAGCGCGCCAGGTCGGCCGGGGTTTGCAGCGGGCCGTGGCGGGCGAGGTAGCCGGGCGAGGCGCAGAGCTGCCAGTCGATGGCGCAGATGTCTCGCGCTACGTGGTCCAGCGGCGGCTGCGAAGTCACCTTGAGCGCCACGTCGATCTCCGCGGCGATCAGGTCCACCACGCGGTTGGCAAAAAACACGCGCAGCGAGATGCCGGGATGCTGCCCGGTGAATTCCAGCAGCAGCGGCGCGAGGAAGGTGTCGCCCAGCCCGGTCGGCACGCTCACGCGCACGTGGCCGCGCAGGGTGGTGCCAAGGCTGTCGATCTCCGCCTGGGCGGACGCCACTTCCTGCAGGATGCGCAGCCCGTGCTGGTAAAGCGCGCGGCCCGCCTCGGTCAGCTCCAGCCGGCGCGTGGTACGGCGCAGCAACTGCGCGCCGGCCTGGTGCTCCAGTTCGCGCAGCTGGCGGCTGACCTGCGAGCGCGTGACGCCGCGCCGCCGCCCCGCCTCGGACAAGTTGCCGGCTTCGACGATATCGACAAAGGCCTGGATCAGGTTGAGGTCCATCCGGGATTCCATGGAGAATTGTCGCGCATGGCGCAACATTGTGAGTCGCTGCGAGGGAATTGTCGATACGGGGAGCCGAGGCTACAGTGACCATGCCCTGCCGGATCGCCAAGGCAGGGCCAGGCGGGCGCGACACCGCCCTGAAACAAGCAGGAGACACCATGTTCAAGAACGATCTTTTCGCCGGCCAGCGCGTGCTGATCACCGGTGGCGGCACCGGGCTGGGCCTGATCATGGCCGAGCGCCTGGCGGGGCTGGGGGCGGAGCTGCACCTGTGCGGGCGCCGGCTGGCGGTGCTGGACGAGGCCGCTGAGGTGCTGCGCCACCAGCACGGCACCAAGGTCGTGACGCACGCGGTGGACATCCGCGACGCGGCTGCCGTCGACGCCATGATCGAGACCATCTGGAGCGGGCACGGCCCGCTCGATTGCCTGGTCAACAACGCCGCAGGCAACTTCATCAGCCGCACCGAGGATCTGTCTCCCAACGGCTTTCACGCCATCTCGGACATCGTCTTCCGCGGTACCTTCTACACCACGCAGGCCGTGGGCAAGCGCTGGATCCGCGACGGCCATCCCGGCTCGGTCCTGTCCATCGTCGTGACCTGGGTCTGGACCGGCTCGCCTTTCGTGGTGCCGTCCGCCATGTCCAAGGCGGGCGTGGACGCCATGACCAAGTCGCTGGCCGTGGAGTGGGGCCGCCACGGCATCCGCTGCAACGCCATCGCGCCGGGCGTGATCCCCACCGAAGGCGCGGGCTCGCGCCTGCGTCCGCAGGATGCGCAGCAAGACGCGATGAGCGGCCAGAACCCCACGGGCCGCATCGGCCAGCCGCAGGATATCGGCAACCTGGCCGCTTTCCTGCTGGCTCGCGACAACGCGTGGATCAACGGGCAGACCATTGCGCTGGATGGCGGCGACTACCTTGCCAACGGCGCTTATTTCAAGCAGTACCTGGATTGGGGCGATGCCGAATGGCAAGCCGCGCGCGAGCGCATCGCGGCCACGAACGCCGCCGATCGTGCCGGGCGCACCGTCAACGCACCGACCCCGACCCGCTCTACCACCAAGCCTAGCCAGGCTGGAGACAACTGATGGCCGCTGACCTCCTGTTTGAAGACATCCACCGTACCGGCGCCGAACTGAGTGAGCGCGGCGCGCGCCTGGCCGGCGGCCTGCGCGCGCTTGGCCTGGGCGAAGGCGACGTGGTCGCGGTGCTGCTGCGCAACGACCCGGTCTTTGCCGATATCGTGCATGCCTGCCGCACGGCCGGCACTTACTATTGCCCGATCAACTGGCACTTCACGGCGGAAGAAATCCGCTTCCTGCTGACCGACAGCGGCGCCCGGGCCTTGATCGTCAGCGCCGACCTGCTGGACGGCGTGCGCGCCGTGGTGCCCGCAGGCGTGCAGGTGCTGGCCGTGGCGGCGCCGGGCCAGGACAGCCCCGCTGGCACCACCGGCTACGAAAGCTGGCTTGCAGAGCAGCAGCCCTACGATGGCCCGCGCGTGGCGCCGCGCGGCCACATGGCCTACACCTCTGGCACCACCGGCCGCCCCAAGGGCGTGCTGCGCGCCGCGCCGCCGCTGGCCACGCTGGACGAGCAGCTTGCGCGCATGCGCTCGGTGGTGGCGCAGACCATGGGCATCGTGCAGGGCACGCGCGCGTTGATGGCCGCGCCGCTGTACCACAGCGCACCGGGCGTGTTCATCCAGAATGCGTTGCAGCTTGGGGAGCGCCTGGTGCTGTGCGCGCGCTTCGATCCGGAGCAGGTGCTGGCGCTGGTGGAGAAGCACCGCATCGACGTGCTCTACCTGGTGCCGATCATGTATGTGCGCATGCTCAAGGTGCCGGCCGACGTGCGCGCCCGTTATGACTTGTCCTCGCTGCGCTTTGTCGCCTCGACCGGGGCGCCGTGCGCGCCCGAGGTCAAGCGCGCCATGCTGGACTGGTTCGGCCCGGTGATCCATGAAACCTATGCTTCAAGCGAGGCCGGCATGATTACCGTGGCCACGCCGGCCGACGCCGTGGCCAAGCCCGGCACGGCGGGGCGCCCGGTTGACCAGGGCGAAGTGCGCATCCTGGATGAGCAGGGCGTTGCCTGCGCCCCCGGCAAGATCGGCCTGGTCTATGTGCGCCAGCCCGCCTACCCGGACTTCACCTATCGCAACAACGAGGCAGCGCGCCGCGCCATCGACCGCGACGGCCTGGTGAGCCTGGGCGACATGGGCTACCTGGACGCCGACGGCTACCTCTTTATCTGCGACCGCGCCTCCGACATGGTGATCTCCGGCGGCGTGAACATCTACCCGGCCGAGATCGAGCACGAGCTGGTGCGCTATCCCGGCGTGGCCGACTGCGTGGTGTTCGGCGTACCCGACGACGAATACGGCGAGCGCCTGCTGGCCATGGTGCAACCGGTTGCGGGCGCCACGCTGGAAGAGGGCGCCATCATCGAATGGCTGCGCCAGCGCCTGTCCGGCTTCAAGGTGCCGCGCACCATCGTGGTGGAGGCGTTGCTGCCGCGCGACGATAGCGGCAAGCTGGCCAAGCGCCGCCTGCGCGACAAGTACTGGGAAGGGCGCACGCGGCGGGTTTGAGCCGCACCGGGCACCGAATGCCAAGTACCGAGTACCGAGTACCGAACACCAGACGTCAAAAAACGCCAAGGAGACTACACAATGCATAGCTGGAAAACCGGATGGCGCGCCTGGGCCGGCGCCGCCGTCTTCGCCTGTTCGCAACTGGCCGCTGCCGCCTATCCCGACCGCCCCATCAAGCTGGTGGTGCCCTACACGCCGGGCGGCTCCACCGACCAGTTCGGGCGCGGGCTGGCCGATGGCATGAGCCGCGTGCTCAAGCAGACGGTGGTGGTGGAGAACCGCCCCGGCGCCGCCACCATGATCGGCACGCAAAGCGTGGCGCGCGCACCCGCCGATGGCTACACCATGGTGCTTGCCACCAATGGCAGCATGGTGCTCAATCCCATGCTCTACAAGAAGATCGCCTACGATCCGCCGCGCGATTTCCGGATCTTCACCGTTGGCGCCGAGGCGCCGCTGGTGGTGGTGACCAACAGTCAGGTGCCGGCCACCAATATCCGCGAGTTCGCCGCCTACGCCAAGGCCAGCGGCGGCAAGCTCAACTACGCCTCGGTCGGCCTGGGCAACGCGCTGCAGCTAGCTACCGAAATGCTCAAGACCGAACTCGGGATCTCGGTCACCCATGTGCCGTACAACGGCAGCGCGCCGGCGCTCTCGGCGCTGCTCGCCAACGATGTGCAACTGATGGTGGATGTGGTCAGCACCTCGCTGCCCCACATCAAGGGCGGCAAGCTGCGCGCGCTGGCGGTGACCGGCCGCACCCGGCTGGAAGTGCTGCCCAACGTGCCGACCGTGGCCGAGAGCGGCTATCCCAACTTCCAGGCCGCAACCTGGTTTGGGCTCGCCGTGCCGGGGCAGACACCGCCGGACGTGGTGGAAAAGCTGCAGGCCGCGGCCGCGCAGGTCCTCAAGGATCCGCATTTCCGGGCGACCTTCAGCGCACTGGGGCTGGTGATCCAGCCGCCGCGCACCCAGGCCGAGATCGACCGCTATGTAGAGGCGGATCGCGAGCATTGGGGCAAGGTCATTCGCGCCAACAACATCAGCCTGGACTGAGCCAGGGGCCTCTGGCGCGCACTTTGTGCGCGGCATGCCCGGCGGCGATCGGCGTATAGTTCCATCACGCCGTGATGAATCCGGCCCTCGGGCTCGTCACGGCGTTTCTTCGCCCACGCCTGCCGCTCCATGAACGACGTCACACCCAATCGCAGCCAAGATCCCGAGCCGTCCGGTCCTGAAGACGTTTCCGGGCGGGCCTCCGACCACAACCGGCTGCGCGCGCTGCGCCGCCGCGCCCGCATGGCAGCGGGCCGCAAGTCGCGCCAGATGTGGCGTATCTCCCGCACCACGCTACGCTACGCCGTCTTCATGTGCGGCGCCGGCTGCGTGGCGCTGTTCTCCCTGATCTTCGCCTGGATTGCCGAGGTGGCACTGCGCTGGAACGCGCACCTGACAGCGGCCACGCCCTGGCTGGCCTTTGTGCTGCTGCCGTTCGGGCTGGCCGCGCTGCGCTGGCTCACCATCGGCCTGGCGCCGCAGGCGCGCGGCAGCGGCATCCCGCAGGTGATCGCCGCATTCGGCCTGCCCCCGGCGGGGCCGGCGCAGACCCTGCTGGTGTCGTTCCGCCAGTCCATGTGGAAAGTGCTGCTGACCACCGGCGGGCTGCTGGCGGGCGCCTCCATCGGCCGCGAAGGGCCATCGGTGCAGGTTGGCGCCGCGGCCATGCTCGCCTGGGGGCGCTGGTGCCACGAGAAGCTGCGCTTTCGCATCGGCTTTCACCCCAACGCGCTGATCGCCGCCGGCGCTGCCGGGGGCCTTGCCGCCGCCTTCAATACACCACTGGCGGGCGTGGTGTTCGCCATTGAGGAGCTTGGCCGCGGTACCGCCGTGCGCTGGGACCGGCTGGTGCTGTCAGGCGTGCTGACAGCCGGCTTTCTCTCGCTGGCGGTGCTTGGCAACAATCCCTATTTCAGCGTCAAGACGCCGATCCTCGCGCTGCACGATGCCTGGGGGCCGGTACTGCTGTGCGCCCTGGTCAACGGCGCGCTGGGCGGCCTGTTTGCCAAGCTGCTGACCGGCGGCGTGCCCGCGCTGATGCCGGCACGGCTGCGCGCCTGGCCATTGCAGCATCCCGTGCAGGTGGCTTTCCTGTGCGGCCTGGCGGCCGCGGCGATCGGCTGGTCCACAGGGGGCGCCACCTTTGGCACCGGCTACGGGCAGGCGGCCGGCCTGATCAATGGCGAGCCGCACGCCACGCTGTGGTTCGGCCTAGCCAAGCTGGCGGCGACCGTGGTCTCGTATTTTGCCGGCATTCCCGGTGGCATCTTTACGCCGTCGCTGGCCATCGGTGCCGGCATCGGCGCCAATGTGGCGGACTGGGTCGGCCACCTCTTCGGTGGCATGGCCGAGCCACGCGTGCTGGCGCTGGTGTCGATGGCCGCCTTCCTGGCCGCCGCCACCCAGGCTCCCATCACTGCCAGCGTGATCGTGATGGAGATGACGCGCTCGCAGGACCTCACCTTGTTCCTGCTGGCCTCGTCGCTGCTGGCTTCGTTCCTGGCACGCCAGTTCTGCCCGCACCCGTTCTATCACCAAGTGGGCCATGCTTTCCGGCGCGAGGCGCTTGCAGCCACGCGGAAAGTGGCTCCCGCCGCATAAGCGCGGGCCATGGCCATGGTGCTCGTTGCCGCTTTGTCTTACCATGAGCGGCGCCCGGGCCATGTACCCGGCGCTGTGTACCGGCGGCACATGAGGATCCGCGCCGGCACGACGAACCGGGGAGCACAGATGGCCACAAAACGACCGCCGGGCAGTAACGGCGCACCGCGCCCGCAGCCGCAGTCGCAAAGCCCACGCAAGCCGCAGGGCAAGGAAGGCACGGCTTTGCGCGACCTCGGGCCGGACACTGTGTGGCACACGCGTGGCCTGCATGGCCATACCCGCCAGCGCGCGCCGCTACCGTCATCGGCACGCTCGCCGCGGCGGCAGTTGCCGCCCAGCCGGGTGCCGCGCCTGCTGCTGTGGGGCTTGCTGCTGATGGTGCTGGCGGTGATGGCCAGCGCGGTGATGAATATGACGCATTAACCCCCGGCAGTGTGCCTGCATGCCATCTTGTGGCGGGTGGCAGGAACCACGCGCGTAGGGGGCGCTCCAACCCGGAGCTTATCTCAGGAGTCTGGATGAAATACCCCCTCGCCGGGCTGGCTGTTGCCAGCCTGCTGCTGATTTCGCCTTGGGCCGGTGCTGCCTCCAACGATGGTGCCGCCGACAAACTGGCGCCGATGATGGATAGCCTGGAGATCGGCAGCCCGCTGCCCACGCTGCCCGATTGCGCTGACAAGCGCACCCCTGACGGCCGCGACGTGACCGCCCTGTGCGTTGAAGTGCGCGGCGACGGCGTGATGCGCCAGGTTGGCGTGCCGCGCGACAAGCGACCTGCCTTCATGGATGGTCCCCACGTGGTGGCCTTTGTCGACCGCAGCGCCCTGGTCGGCGTCATCGTGCCGACCGACGGCGTGCGCTCCGAGAAAGCCGTGGTGGACAGCCTGACCGCGCGCTACGGCAAGCCCTTTCGTTCCGAGCAGGTGAAGATGAAGGACAAGGCCGGCCAGCCCATCACCAGTGTGCACGCCGGCTGGATGAAAAAGCCGCTGACCGTGGAGCTCTACGCCATTCCGGAGGATCCCAATACCGGCACCATCGAACTGCTGCTGCCCCAGGCCCGCATGCTGATGGCCAACCAGGACAACGCGATGGCGCAACAGCTCAACCCCAAGGCGGCGTCCGCCCCGCAAGCGGCCCCCGGCGGCAAGGGCGCGGAGAAGAAGGGCAAGGAAGGCAGCTGGTAGCGTTTGTGGCTTTGCGGCGCTCCGCGCGCCGCAAAGGCCCTCAAAGTCCTTCCATCACCTTGTCCAGCCCGCGCACCAGCCCGGTCAAGGTATGCACCTTGCGGATCGCCAGCAGGGCGCCCGAGACATAGGGCTTGGAGCCGTCGCCGGACTCATGCTTCAGGTGCAGGCGCTGCCCGTCGGCGCCGAAGATCACCTCCACGCCCAACTGATAGCCCGGCAGGCGCACGGCGTGCACCTGGCTGCCGGACATCGTCGCGCCACGCGCTTCCTTCGGGCCCTTGACCTGGTCGATGGGCACCACCTGCCTGGCCTCACGGACCTGTCCCAGCCGATATGCCAGCTCGCGCACGGTGCCAGAGGGCACGTCGATCTTGCCGGCCTTGGCGTAGTCGATGATTTCCCAGTGCTCCAGGTGGCGCGCGGCCATCTCGGCGAACTTCTGCAGCAGCACCACGGTGATGGCAAAGTTGCCGCAGGCCAGTACGCCGCGCCCGGCCTGGCGCGCGGCGGCATCGATCTCGGCATAGTCCTCGTCGGATAGCCCGGAGGTGCCCACCACCACGTGCGCGCCCTTGGCCAGCGCCTGCAGGATGTTGCGCTTGGCAATGTCCGGCTTGGTGTATTCCACATAAACGTCGAAGGCACCTTGCGCCAGCTCGTCGATGCTGGCCACTGCCACGCCCGGCGTGCCCTTGTGCGCGGTCAGCGCCGCCAGGGCCTGGCCGGCAGCGCCGCGCGACAGCCCGGCCACCAGCGTCATGTCGTGCGCGTGCGCCACGCCGCGCGCCAGTTCGCCGCCGGCCCAGCCGGTCACGCCGCCTACGGCGACTCGAATGCGATTGCTCATCGTCTTGCTCTCCTGATCTGGATGGTTTCCGGGGTGCCAAACCGCGCCGGGCTGGCTGCCAGGTTGTGCAGCATAAGCCTTTCGCGCGCGCGGCGCTGGCTCAGCCCGCGGCGCGGCGCCGGTCGATCTTGCGCGCCAGCACGATCGAGGTGGTGGTGTGATTGACACCATCCAGCGCGCCGATTTCGTCCAGCAGCTTGTCCAGCCGGGCATGGGTGTCGCAGCGGATCACCGCCATGTAGTCCACCGGGCCGCTAACCGAGTTCAGCTCCTCGATTTCGGGAAAGCGCTGCAGCGCCCGCACCACCGCGGGCGCGCTCTTGGGCATCACCGACATGCCGCAGAACGCCAGGATAGCGTTGTCTTCCATTTCCTTGCCCAGCCGCACGCCGTAGCCGGCGATCACGCCATCGCGCTCCAGCCGCGCAATGCGTGCCACCACGGTGGTGCGGGCAATGCCGAGCTTGCGCGCGAGATTGGCGGCATTCTCGCGCGCGTTGGCCTGCAGCAGGGAGAGCAGGTGGCGGTCGGTCTGGTCGAGTTCGGTCATGGGCGGGCTAGGGCTGCGGGCGGGTCAAATGCCGGTGTTTCGTCGATTCGATCGTTGGCCTCGTCTAATCGTTCGATTGTGAGGCCTTTTCGTCAATCTTGTTCCTTCATTCTGCCTGTGCCCGCAACCATACTTCAGCTATGGGCTTGCTCCGCTGAATCACTTCCATGAGGGACATCATGACCTGCATTACGCCAACCGGCCATCTGGACCAAACTGGACAGAACACCCAAACCAGGCAGACGCCGATGCGCGTGGTCGTGCTGGGCGCGGGCAAGATCGGCCGCACCATCGCCATCATGCTGCATGACAGTGGCGACTACCGCGTGACCCTGGTTGACCGCGAACCCACCCATCTCGAGGGCGTGCCGGAGGGCATCGCCGTGCGCATCGGCGACCCGGACCAGACCGAGGATTGCGCCCGGCTGCTCGGAGGCGCGCAGGCCGTGCTCAACGCACTGCCATTCCACGCCGCGGTTGGCGTGGCCACGGTAGCGGCCAGCCTTGGCGTGCATTACTTCGACCTGACCGAAGACGTTGCCGCCACCCACGCCATTCGCCGCCTGGCCGAGGGTGCGCGCTCCGTGCTGATGCCGCAATGCGGGCTGGCGCCCGGCTTTATCGGCGTGGTCGGCAATGACCTCGCCCAGCGCTTCCTGCGCGGCGGTGGCGAACTGCTCGACCTGAAGATGCGCGTTGGCGCGCTGCCGCGCTACCCGAGCAATGCGCTCAAGTACAACCTGACCTGGAGCACCGAAGGCCTGATCAACGAATACTGCAACCCGTGCGAGGCCATCGTCGATGGCCGCCGCGTGGAAGTGCCAGCGCTGGAAGGGCTGGAGAGCTTTGCGCTGGACGGCATCGAGTACGAAGCCTTTAATACTTCAGGAGGGCTTGGGACCTTGCCCGAGACGCTGGCGGGCCGGGCGCGCGGCGTGGACTACAAGTCGATCCGCTATCCGGGCCACTGCGCGGTGATGAAGCTGCTGCTCAACGACCTGCGCCTGCGCGAGCGCCGCGACTGGATGCGCGAGATCTTCGAGAGCGCGATCCCCGCCACGCAGCAGGACGTGGTGATCGTGTTCGCCAACGCCACCGGCTATGCCGCCAGCGGTGGCAAAGGCGGGCGCGGGCCGCTGACACAGGCGTCGTTCTCGGTGCGCATTGGCGGCGCGCAAACGGCTGCCGGCCACGTCAATGCGATCCAGCTCACCACGGCGGCCGGCATCTGCACCGCGCTGGACCTGGTTGCCAATGGCGAGCTGCCACAGGCCGGCTTCGTTGCGCAAGAGGCGATGCCGCTGGACGTTTTCCTGGCCAACCGTTTTGGCCGACACTACACCCGTCATCCGCTTCAAGAGGCAACGGTATGAAAGCAAAGGAATTCGCGGCCTGTTGGCAGGCCATCGGGCTGACGCCGCCGTGGCGCGACGGCGAAGGCCCCACCGGCGCCTTGCCGGTGCACTCGCCGATCGACGGCGAGGCATTCGGGCACCTGCCCGCCTGCAGCCTCGCCGAGGCCGATGCGCGCATCGAACGCGCTCGCGTGGCGCAAGCCAGCTGGGCGCTGGTGCCCGCGCCAGTGCGCGGCGAGGTGGTGCGGCGCTTTGGCGAAGTGCTGCGCGAACACAAGAAGCATCTTGGTGAACTGGTTTCGCTGGAGGCCGGCAAGATCCTGCAGGAAGGGCTCGGCGAGGTGCAGGAGATGATCGACATCTGCGACTTCGCCGTCGGCCTGTCGCGCCAGTTGCATGGCCTTACCATCGCCTCGGAGCGGCCACGGCATGCAATGCGCGAGACCTGGCATCCCTATGGCCTGTGCGGCGTGATCTCGGCCTTTAACTTTCCCGTGGCGGTCTGGGCCTGGAACGCGGCGCTGGCGCTGGTGTGCGGCAATGGCGTGATCTGGAAACCGTCGGAAAAAACGCCCCTCACCGCGCTGGCCATGCAGAGCTTGCTTGACGGCGTGCTGGAGATTGCCGCGCCACAGCATGTTGGCATCGCCACCGTGCTCTCGGGTGGCCCGGCGCTAGGCCAGCATCTGGTGGAACACGCCGCTGTGCGGCTGGTGAGCGCCACCGGCTCCACCCGCATGGGCCGCGCCGTGGGCATCGCTTGCGCCGAGCGGTTCAAGCGCGCCATCCTGGAACTTGGTGGCAACAATGCCGCGATCATCGCGCCCTCGGCCGATCTCGAACTCGCTGTGCGCGCCATGACCTTCTCGGCGGCGGGCACCGCCGGGCAGCGCTGCACGTCGCTGCGCCGCGCCTTCGTGCATGTCGACGTGCTGGAGGCCGTTACCACGCGCCTGATCCAGGTGTTCGGCCGCCTGCCGGTGGGCGATCCGCTGGCCGAGACAACGCTGGTCGGTCCGCTGATCGATGGCGCCGCGGGCGCCGCCATGGCCGCCGCGCTGCTGCGCTGCCGCGAGCATGGCAATACCGTGCACGGCGGCGAGCGCGTACTGGCCGAAAAGTACCCCAATGCCGAGTACGTGCGGCCCGCGCTGGTGCTGACCGATCGCCAGCACGAGATGATGCTGAGCGAAACCTTCGCGCCGATTCTCTACGTGATGCCGTACACCACGCTGGACGAAGCCATCGCGCTGAACAATGCGTCGGAGCATGGTTTGTCGTCTTGCATCTTCACCGAGTCGCTGCGCGAGGCGGAGCGCTTCATGTCGGCAAGCGGCAGCGATTGCGGCATTGCCAATGTGAATATCGGCACCAGCGGGGCGGAGATTGGCGGTGCGTTCGGTGGTGAGAAGGCGACTGGCGGCGGGCGTGAATCCGGCTCGGACGCCTGGAAGGGGTATATGCGGCGCGCTACCAATACCGTGAACTATGGTGATGCGCTGCCGTTGGCGCAGGGGGTGCGGTTTGATGTCTGAGGCCTGAGGTCCGAGTCCTTTACGTTCACCCAAACGTTGCGATTCGTAACAAGGGTTACAGCAGGTTGACCCTGTATTACTAAACCGCCCCGTATAACGTTCTTATGGCTAGACCAAGGCTAAACAAGCCACAAGGACGATGAGATGAAAACGTTGATGATGGGACTCGCGATGGTTGGCGCCGCCATGCTTGGCGGTTGTGCGGTCTACCCGGCTTATCCCGGCTATGGCTATGGGGGTGGCGAGGTCGCAGTGGCGCCGGCGCCGGTCTACGCGGCGCCGCCGGTGGTGGTGGCCCCTGGGTTTTACGGTGGCTACTATGGCTATCGCGGCGGCTACTACGGCGGCCGCCGCTATCGCTACTGGCATTGAAGCGAGAGCGGTAGCACGGGATAGTACGGGCTAGCAGGGGTAGAACGAGGTTAAACGCGTTTGTCGGGCTGTCAGGCCTGCCCGTTGAGCCCGGCCCAGCTCGGCGCCAGCGTCTGCGGCACGTCGATCAGGTCCAGCACGCGGCCAACCGTATGGTCGACCAGTTCCGCCACGCTCTGCGGCTTCTGGTAGAAGCCGGGTACCGGGGGAAAGATGATGCCGCCCATCTCGGTGACGGCGGTCATGTTGCGCAGGTGCGCGAGGTTCAACGGCGTTTCGCGCACCATCAGCACCAGCTTGCGGCGCTCCTTGAGCGTGACATCCGCGGCGCGGGTGATGAGATTGTCGGACAGGCCATGCGCCACGGCCGCGAGCGTGCGCATGGAGCAGGGCGCCACCACCATCGCATGGGCGGCAAACGAGCCGCTGGCAATGGTGGCGCCAATATCGCGCACGTTGTGGACCACCTGGGCAAAGCCCTCCACCTCGGCCTTGCTGATGTCGAGTTCGTGCTGCAGGTTCATCACGCCCGCCGCGGAGATCAGCAGATGGGCCTCCACGCCAGGCGCGGCGCCCAGTATCTGTACCAGACGGACCCCATAGACCGCGCCGGTGGCGCCGGTGATCGCGACGACGATGCGCCGCGGCTTGCCCTCACCCGCTGCACCCGCCGCTGCACCCGCTGCGGTCATGTCGCGCTCAGGCCTTGAGCAGCGATTGCAGTTCGCCGTTCTGGTACATCTCCATCATGATGTCCGAGCCGCCGACGAACTCGCCGTTCACGTAGAGCTGCGGAATGGTCGGCCAGTTGGCGTAAGTCTTGATGCCTTGGCGGATGCCGTCGTCTTCCAGCACATTGACCGTGGTCGGCGCGTCGACGCCGCAGGCCTTCAGGATCTGGATCGCACGGCCGGAGAAGCCGCACATCGGGAACTGGGCGGTGCCCTTCATGAACAGGACCACCGGGCTGCCCTTGACGATCTGGTCGATCTTTTGCTGCACGTCACTCATGATGTCTCTTTTCAGTTGCTCGCGGTGCAGGCACTGGCCAGCACCGCTATCGGGAAATCGGAAAGGCGCGCGTGATGCGTGCGCCTTGATGCAATCAAGTATTTGATTTTACCGGAATCGGCTGCCGGCTTCAGGCGGCCGCCCCGGCCTGCGCCGACAGGCGAGCCGCGCTGCATCGTTCATGGCCTGCCAGGTCGCGCGCGGTAAAGATCTCGGCCATGCCGGCGGCGGCCAGCAGGTCGCGAGCAGCCTGGCCCTGGTCGTAGCCGTGCTCCATCAGCAGCCAGCCGCCCGCATGCAGGCGCGCGGCAGCCCCGGCCACGATTGCCCCCAGGTCCGACAAGCCATCGCCATGATCGGTCAGCGCATCGATTGGCTCGAAGCGCAGGTCGCCCTGGCCCAGGTGCGGGTCCGCGGCGGCGATATAGGGCGGATTGCTCACGATCAGGTCGAAGCGCAGGCCAGCGGGCAGCGCGGCGTACCAGTCGGAGGCCAGGAAGCGCACATTGCCGGCGCCCAGGGCGCGCGCGTTGTCTTGCGCCACCTGCAGCGCGCCGGGCGAGATATCCGTTGCCCAGACCTCGGCGTCGGGCCGTTCGCAGGCCAGCGTGACGGCCAGCGCGCCGGATCCGGTGCCCATGTCGAGCACCCGGGGCGCAACCAGTGGCGCCAGCAGCTTCAAGGCCGCTTCCACGGCGATTTCGGTGTCCGGGCGCGGAATCAGCACATCCGGGGTCACGCGGAAGGCGCGCCCGAAGAATTCCCGCTCCCCCAGCAAGTAGGCCACCGGCTCGCCGCCCAGGCGGCGCCCGAGCAAGGCGGCCACGCTGTCGCGCTGGGCCGGGGCAAGCGTTTCGTCGTCGCGCGTGATCAGCTGGGTGCGGGTGAGCCCGGTGACATGGCTGATCAGCAGTCGCGCCTCCAGCGCTGGCAAGCCGGCCGCCGCAGCCACGGCCAGGGCGTCGCGTACCGTGGCCGTCTCAGGCAGTGAGACCGGCGTGGTGGCATTGGGGCTGGGGGAGGTGGCGGTGGACGTGGTGCTGGGCATGGAGAAGGCAAAAAACAAAACCCCGTCGGGAGGTGCCCTGACGGGGTTTGCAGTGTAACGCGCTTGCCCGGGCGGCGGTGCCTGGGCGCGATGCGCCAGTGTCTTGCCGCCGTGGCGTGCGGATTACTTGTTGACGGCGTCCTTGGCCTTGTCCGCGCTGGCGTTGACAGCATCCTTGGCGGCGTCCTTGGCCTTTTCCATGGCATTGCCGGCATCGACCTTGGCCTTCTCGGCGGCAGCGGAAACGTCGGAGGCAGCGCTGCTGGCAGCGGCCTTGGCAGCATCGGCGGCATTGCTGGCGGCGGATGCGGCGTCGCTGGCGGCGGCCTTGGCGGATTCGGCGGCGCTTTGCATGGCGCTGTCGGCGCTCGGCGTGGCGGGGGCTTCTTCCTTCTTGCTGCAGGCAGCCATGGCGGCGGTGATCATCAACAGCGCGAGCAATTTCTTCATGATTTCGTCCTTTTTTCCGTTGTCGAGTGGCGACACGCCGACCTCTGTATGGCGGCTCAGTCGGAATCGATTATAGACAGCGAAAAATGGTGCGCCAGTGCTGTTGCAAGCATTTACAACAGATACAAAGGTTTTCGTAAAGAAATCGCGATTTATGCAGCGCGATCCAAAAATCTGCCTTAATGACCGGTAATTCGTCGCAATAACCTGCTATTGCCGAGCGATTAATGCGCTTCGCCCAGCGCCGCCAGTTGATCCGCCTGGTGTTCCGCGGACAAGGCGGACAGGAGCTCGTCGAGGTCGCCGTCCATGATCATGTCGATCTTGTAGAGGGTCAGGTTGATACGGTGATCCGTCACGCGCCCCTGCGGGAAATTGTAGGTGCGGATACGATCACTTCTATCGCCGGTGCCGATCAGGTTGCGCCGGGTGCTGGCTTCTTTCGCCTGGGCCGCGCGCAGCTTCGCGTCCATCAGCCGGGCCGCCAGGACCTTCATGGCCTTGTCCTTGTTGCGGTGCTGGCTGCGGTCGTCCTGGCACTCCACCACGATGCCGGTGGGCAGGTGGGTCAGGCGCACGGCCGAGTCGGTCTTGTTCACGTGCTGGCCGCCGGCGCCGGAGGCGCGGAAGGTATCCACACGCAGGTCCGACGGATTGATTTCCACCTCGGTCACCTCGTCGGCCTCGGGCATGACTGCCACCGTACAGGCCGAAGTGTGGATGCGCCCCTGGGCCTCGGTGGCTGGCACACGCTGCACGCGATGGCCGCCGGATTCGAACTTCAGCCGGGAAAAGGCCGCATCCCCGGCGATCCGGATGATCACTTCCTTGTAGCCGCCCAGGTCGGACGCCGATTCGCTCATCACCTCCACCTGCCAGCGCTGGCGCTCCGCGTAGCGTGTGTACATCCGCAGCAAATTGGCGGCGAACAGCGCGCTTTCCTCGCCGCCGGCACCCGCGCGGATTTCCAGCAGCAGGTTGCGGTCGTCGTTGGGGTCCTTGGGCAGCAGCAATGTCTGCAGGCTGCCTTCCAGCGTTTCCAGCCGCTCGCGGGCCGCGGTGATCTCATCGGCCGCGAACTCCTTCATCTCGGGATCGTCCAGCAGCGCTTGCGCGGTGGACAGGTCCTCCTGTGCCTGGCAGTACTGCGCATATTGCTCGGCCACCGGCGTCAGTTCGGCGTGTTCGCGCGTGAGCTTGCGGTACTGGTCGATCTTGGCGGTGGCATCTTCGCGCGCAAGCAGGGCGTTGACTTCGTCGAGTCGCTCGGACAATTGGTCGAGCTTGGCAAGCATGCTGGCTTTCATGGGGGTCCGAAGAGGCGCGGTGAAACGGGTGGAGACGGATGTTGCTGCTGGGATGCGTGCGGGCCAATGGCCAATGGCCGCAGGCAACGCAAAGCTGGCCGCGCGCAGGACACGCACGGCCGAGGCGAGCGCGGCTAGCGCTCGGAGTGGCTGCTGTGGCGGAACAAGCCCGGCACCAGGCGCAGCAAGGTCTCGCGGTCGTCGCCCTGGGTGTGGTTCAGGGCGTGGGTCGGGCCGTGCAGGAATTTGCGGGTGAGCGCGCCGGACAGGGCTTCGAGCACGGCTTGCGGGTCGTCGCCGCGCGCCAGCATGCGGCGCGCGCGCTCCAGTTCGGCCTGGCGCATGGCCTCGCCCTGCACCTGCAGTTCGCGGATGACCGGCACTACGCTGCGGGTTTCCAGCCAGTGCATGAAATTCTGCACGCGGCTTTCGATGATGGCTTCCGCCTGGGCCACGGCAGCCTGGCGCATGGCATTGCCCTCGCGCACGATGGCGCCGAGGTCGTCCACGGTGTACAGGAAGACGTCGTCCAGGCGCGCGACTTCGGGCTCCACGTCGCGCGGCACGGCCAGGTCCACCATCATGATGGGGCGGTGGCGGCGCAGCTTGACGGCGCGTTCCACCGCGCCCAGCCCGATGATGGGCAGGGAGCTGGCGGTGCACGACACCACGATGTCGAACTCATGCAGGCGCGCGCCCAGCTCCGACAGGCGGATGGCCTCGGTGGTCAGGCCCTGGCCGGCGAGTTGCTCGGCCAGCCGCTCGCCACGCTCCACGGTGCGGTTGGCCACCACGATCTGGCGCGGCGTTTGCGCCGCGAAGTGCGTGGCGCACAGCTCGATCATCTCGCCCGCGCCGATGAACAGCACGCGCTGGGTCGAGACGCTTTCAAAAATCCGCTGGGCCAGGCGCACCGCGGCAGCGGCCATGGATACCGAATGCGCGCCGATCTCGGTCTGGCCGCGGACCTCCTTGGCCACCGCGAACGTGCGCTGGAACAACTGGTTCAGGTAGGTGCCCAGCGCGCCGGCTTCACCGGCGGTGCGCACCGCATCCTTCAACTGGCCCAGGATCTGGGTTTCGCCCAGCACCATCGAGTCCAGCCCGCTGGCCACGCGGAAGGCATGGCGCACGGCTTCGGACTGCGGCAACGAGTACAGGTGGGGAGCGAGTTCGCCGGCCGGCACGTTATGGTGCTGCGCCAGCCAGCGCAGAGTGTGCTCGAAGCCTTCCGAACCCGACAGCAGCACATCGGTGGCGCAATAAATCTCGGTGCGGTTGCAAGTGGAAAGGATGGCGGCTTCGGTGCCATTTTTGCCGGCCAGGTGGGTGCGCAAGGCGCCCAGGGCGGGTTTGATCTGCTCAAGCGGAAACGCCACTCGCTCGCGCAGCGAGACGGGCGCCGTGGTGTGATTGATACCGATCGCGAGCAGTTGCATGGTGGGGAGCATGTCTCTCTGGCCGGGCTCCGGGCGGCGGCTTTGCAGGCTGCAGCGCGGGAGTCAGGTGCAATCCGGGCATGAATTCAAGCGCGGATTCCGGCGCAAAGCGCCGCCGAACCGGGCTACATTATAGCGCCCGGCGCGGATCTTGCCGGAGCGCGGTCGGGTTTACCGTATTGTTGCGGCCACGCGCGGTGACTGGCGGGAATCCCCGGGCAGCGCGCCATATGGTGGAATTTGGGAGAAAGTGATGTTGGGTACGCTGGTGGTAGGGGTGCTGGTTGGGCTGGCGGCGCGGTGGCTGCACCCCGTGGGCCGGGTCAGCCTGCTTGCGGCGGTGGTGTTCGGCGTACTGGGCGCGCTGGCCGCGTTTTACGGCGGCCGTGGGCTGCACTGGTTTGTCGACGGGCAGATGGCGGGCTGGTTCGCGGCCATCCTGGGCGCGGCCGTGCTGGTTGGCGTCGGGGGCGTGGCCAGGGGGCGGTGAGATTGAATGAATGCCATCCAATCTCGAATCCCGAATTCACGCCGCTTTAGTCTGGTTACCCGCGCTGCTCCAGAAACCGTCTCAAAACCCCGCTCGAATAATGGCTGGCCACGTTGGTCAGGAACGCCGCAAAATCCACGTGCGCGGTATCGTCGGCCCGATCCGAGAGCGTGCGCATCACCGCATGCCGCACGCCATACTCATGGCAAACCTGCGCCACCGCGGCGCCTTCCATTTCCACCGCCAGCACGCTGGGCAAGCGCTCGCGCAACTCGGCCGCGGCGGCGGGTGAGCCGATGAACTGGTCGCCGCTGGCGATCATCCCCTCATGCAGCCTGGGCGCGCTGACCCCGAAGCGCGCCAGCACGCCGGCCGGGACGGAGGTCGGCAGATCATCCCGCAGGTAGCCTGCCACCGCATCGCGCAGCGCGGCGGTAAGCGCCGGGTCGGTGGGGAATTCAGCGCGATCCAGCAACGGGACCTCATGGCGGGAAAAAAACGGCCGCGCGTCCAGGTCGTGCTGCAGCGTGCGGTCCGCCACCACCACGTCCCCGACCCGCGTCTCGGCCCCGATGCCGCCGGCCAGGCCGGTGAAGACGATCTCATCCACGCCGAACTCGCGCACCAGGGTGACCGTGGTGGCCGCCGCCGCTACCTTGCCCATGCGCGCGAGCACCAGCACGCAGCGCTGGCCGTAGAGATGGCCAACGTGATAGTCGCGCATGCCGATCGTCCGCACGGTGGCGCGGGCATCATCGTGGCGCATGGCGGCGATCAGGCCGTCGACTTCATCGTGGATGGCGGCGAGGATACCAAGGGTCATGGCGAGGCGTGGCTGGGTTGGAGAAACGCACAGCATACCGGGCCGGGGCAAGGCGGCAAAGCAGCGCTGTCGCATGTTCCCGCTCACGCAAGGAAAGCTGCGCAGATGGCGGCGCCTTTGCTACAGTGCGCTGGCGTATCCATCACATGGGGCATCGATGCAGGCAACCACAACGCAGGGCTTTCAAGACCGGCGGGCAGCGCGCCAGGCGCTGGCAGACTGGCGTGAGCAGGGCGTGCTCGGCGCCGACGGCGTGGCCGCCGGCTGGCCAGGGACCGAACCCGACGCGGCGCAGTGGCGGACCTGGCTCGATCGCACGTTGCTGATGCTGGGCGCCGCGCTGCTGTGCGCCGGCGTGATCGTGTTCTTCGCCTTCAACTGGCAAGACCTGCACAAGTTCGCCAAGTTCGGCCTGCTGGCCGGCGCGCTGACGCTGCTGGCGGGATTCGCCTGGCTGCGCCCGCCCGCCGACATGGCGGGGCTGGCGGCGCTCTGCGGCGCCCAGGTGGTGGCCGGCGTGCTGCTGGCCGTGATCGGGCAGGTGTACCAGACCGGCGCTGACGCGTGGCAGCTGTTCGCCCTGTGGGCACCGCTGGCGATCCCGTGGGCGCTGGCCGCGCGCGCGGCGCCGCACTGGTGGGTGGTGATCGTGCTGGCCAATGTGGCGCTGCTGCGGTATCTCAGCGTGCGCCTTGGCGTGGGCGGCATGTTCGACCTGCTGTTTGGGGCGGCTGGCGAACGCGCCACCACGCTCTCGTTGCTGGTGGCCACGCTGGTGCAACTGGTGCTGTGGTTCGCGCTGCGCGCAGTGGCGCCGGCCTACGGCTTTCGCGGGCTGGCCGGCGCGCGCATCCTTGCGACGCTGGCGTGCGCCTACGCTGGCTGGCTCGGCCTCGCCAGCATCCTGCACAACCGCTTCGACCCCGCCATGTTCGGCGTGGCCATGCTCACGCTGGGCGGGCTGCTGGCCTGGTTCCGGCTGCGGGCATTCGATGTGGTGGCGCTCAGCCTGGCCAGCTTCTCGGTCATCGTGCTGCTGGTGACCGGGGTTGCCCGGCTACTGCTGGAGGGCAGCCGGGACGCGTTCGGCGCCTTCCTGATCCTCGGGCTGCTGACCATTGGCCTGTCCGCCGCGGCGGCGGCCTGGCTGCTGCGCGCCTATCGACACCACGGGCAAGCCCAAAGCGGCGCGCCCAACGGAGAGCCGGCATGACCAGCGACCATCACGTAGTACGAAGGTTGTGGCAGGACTTGGCCGCGCGCGGCTTGGTGCAAGGGCAGCCGCAAGCCGCACAAGGGCGCACGCCATGGGCCGTCAGGCTGCTGATGGGACTTGCGGGCTGGCTTGGTGCGGTGTTCTTCCTCGCCTTCCTGCTCGGCTCGGTCTTTGTGGCCGCGCGCGACAACGCCACGGCAATGGCGCTCTGCGGCGCCGCCATGATCGCGCTGGCCGCGGTGCTGTACCGGCGCCGCGCGGGCGCCACCGCGCTCGAGCAATTCGCGCTGGCCGTCAGCCTCAGCGGCCAGGGCCTGCTCGTGTACGGCGCGAGCCAGGCCTACGGCGGCGGCCGCCTGCTCGAATCGGCCGCCTTCTGGGGCGCGCTCGCGCTGCTGGAGGCCGTGCTCTATGTGCTCGTCAGCAACCGGCTCCATCGCTTCCTGGCCGCGCTGGGCGTATGGACCGGCGTGGCCCTGGCGCTCCACCTGGCCATGACGCCCGGCCTGCGCCACGTCTGGCAAGCCATGAGCTTCTCGCTAGGCTGGCTCGCGCCCTTCGCCATGACGCTGCTCACCGGCTTCGTGCTGGCGCAAGGGCGGCTCTGCGCCGCCGGGCTGCACAACTGGATCGAGCCGGCCGCGGATGCCACGCTGCTGTTCGCACTGGGCGCGGCCTTGGTGGTGACCGGGCTCAGCCAGCCTCAGGCATTGCTGTTCGATGCTGATACCGGGCGCCAAGCCGGCAACTACTGGATGGCCGGCGCGCTGTTTGGCGCGGTGCTAGCCGCGTTTGTCCTTGCCGAAGCAGGCCGGCTGCAGCTAAGCCCGGCGGTGCGGGGCACCGCGCTTGTCGGCGCGGTGCTGTTTGGCGCCTTGCTCGCCGGTGCGCCGGCGGTCGTCGCCGCCGCCCTTGCGCTCGGCCTGGCGCTGCGCCGCGGCTCGCTGCCCTGGCTGGGCCTGGCCGTCGCCACGCTCGGCAGCGGTTTCATCTGGTACTACAGCGCGCTGCACTGGACGTTGCTGATCAAGTCCGCCACGCTCGCCGGCGCCGGCATCGCCGTGCTGCTGCTGCGCATGGCGCTGCGTCGCGATGGCGCAAGGAGACAAGCATGAAACGCTGGATACTATTGGCATGGGTGCTCACGCCCGGCCTGGCCGCCTTCGCCATCACCGGCAAGGAACGGCTGCTGGCGCATGGCGACACCGTCTACCTGCGTCTGGCGCCAGTCGATCCGCGCTCGCTCATGCAAGGCGACTACATGGCGCTGAACTTCGCCATCGCCGAGTCCATCCGCCAGGCAGGCAAGCTGCAAGGCATCGAGCCCGCCCGCGAGCAAGTTGCCGTGATCCGCCGCGATGCACGCGGCGAAGCCACCTTCGTGCGCCTGTACACGGGCGAGGCACTGGCCGGCGGCGAGCAACTACTGCGCTTCCAGAACGTGCCGGCCCGCTGGGGCGGCACGCAGGCGCAGGTGTCCACTGATGCGTACTTCTTCCAGGAAGGGCAGGGGGCGCGGTTCGAGAAGGCGCGCTATGGCGAGTTTCGCGTCGGGCCGGATGGACAGGCGCTGCTGGTCGGGCTGCGGGGGGAGGATTTGGGGGCACTGTGAGAGGGGGGGGCGGTTGCCGTCGGCATGCCGCTGTGCGCCAGCCATGATTGGATTGGCTGGAACATCAGCGCCGATTCACATTGCTGTGTTGTGTGATGGCCTGCTTGATGGCGCATCGCAGATGCCGGAGGCCCGACGCAATGCGCGCGCTGGTTGCAAGCCCGCGCCTTTTGTAGCTTCCAGAGATCGGGCGTTGGTGCCAGGGCGTCGTGAGACGCCGCTTTGCGCCTGTCCTAGAGCTTGACTTGCTCGAACTGGCCTTTGCCAGAGAAGTTGAATGGAACCTTGAAGGCGGCTCCGCCTTTGATACCTTCAGATTGCTCGATGATCCGTGGCCACCACCGCACCAGATTGTGCGCAATATCCCAGAACCTATGGCTTGACCAGCTTTTGTCGAGAAAGAAGACAATTAGCCCGGCACGGCGCAGTGCTTCTCGCTCGAGGCCTTTGTTCAGCTTGTCGTGCGTGATGACAGCCCATCCGCCTTCTTGCGAGAGAGCGTCGATCCAGGCCGCATCCCTTGTGTCTTGTGGGAAGCGGTCTCGCAAGGGGGCAACGGAGTGCCCGTATGGTTCGGAAAGCGAGTGGAGCGCCCGTGCCAGCGCTGGAGAGAGATTGTTGTCAGCGAAGAACTTCACGCTACCAGGCGTTCTTCAAAGGCGACTGCGGCCTCCACCGAGGCAACAGGCACTTCATACAACCTGGCAACAAGCTGTTTGTCGCCTTCGGCCTGGAATGCCTCGGCGAGGATTGAAGTTCTGATGGCGCCATCGGTGACAATGGGCTTACCGAAGGCGATTCCAGGATCTAAGACCACGGCCTTGCCGCGCAGCGTCGGGTACCAGCGCGCGGCGGCATCGTCAGCACCAAATTCGATGCCACGATACAAAGAGGGCTCGATGAGCTTCTGAAACGCGTACTGGCTTTGCACCAAGTCCAGCAGTTCGGTCTCACCAGATTCTTGTATGGTCGACGCGAAGATTGTGCGGCCGTCCGTCTGGAAACGGCGGGAGGTAAAGGGATGTGGCAGGGCAAAAAGCTCGCGTGCCTTGCGGCTGGCGAGGTGTATCGTTTGCAGGCTGACGCCGTGCTGGCGAAACGCTCGGACGAATCGGACTTCCAGCAGATCATGAAAACTGATCCCATCCACGTCCGCTTCCGCCAGTTCGGTCTCCCAAAGTGGAGCAACCGGGACCGCATGCCGGGTTGTCTTGTCCCGATATACATAGCCGTCCAGCCAGCGCCGCAGGTCGCGCACGGGGATGCCGGTGAGCCTCGCGGCTTCATGGAAGGTGTATAGGCCAATACCAGTCAACTTCATCATTGCCCCTCCTTCCACGTAGTGCCCTGCCAGCTAAATGCCGGCGGCGAATCTGGATATTTTAGCGGCTTCGCGGGCGTGCAGTTGTCATGTTTTCGTTAACACGCTCCGGTGCCTGACCCGGCGCAAGTCTATTAGGGAGCAGCTCCAATCTGTGTTTGTGCTTCTTCGTGGAGTCAGCAGCCGATGCCTCGGGAATGCGCAAGATCATTGCTGCCAGCGCTATACTAGACGAGTCGCTGCAACCACAGCGACCGGGATTGGCGTCTCGAAAACGTGGGAAGACAACCGCCGCAAAGCGGTTCCTTTGAACTCGTCAAGAGGAGACTCACATGCCCCAGTCCTTGTTTGTCCTAATTGCCTGTACCTGGCATTCCGCTTACCCCAAAGTCCCCGTGCTTCCAAAGCGCATGCGCTCCCAACTCGGGAGGGCATCCGATGTGTAAGCACCCCCACTACAACATCAGCGCCGAGCAGACCGGCCGCGATATCTTCGTGACGGCGCACGCTGCATCCGAAAGCCCGCTTAGCCTCGCCGCCGAAAAGGCTGCCCAACTCAATGCGCTGCTGTCGGTCGCTATCGAGAACGCTGCCGGTGGCACCCTTGCGAACTTGACCGACGAGACACAAGGTCACCTGCTCTCGCTGGCGGCGACACTCGCTAACGAAGCGCTGGTGTTGAGCGAACTCGCGGTCTTGCGGGACTCGGAGGGCGCGCGTGATGGATGAACTTGTGGTGGGCTTGTACGAGCGGGCTGCGTCAGCAGTCTCGTGAAATAAGAAGCCCCGCAGGCGTTTTGTCGCGCGGGGCTTCTGTTTGTTTGCATCAGAGTGGACTTTCACCCCGCTGCCGAGTCGTTTCGCCTATTTGCCGCGCTTCGCACGGAAGTCGCGGTCCCATCCTGCGGCACCTGGCAAAGCCAGGTCCCGATCGAGCCGACCCTCCCGGCCCTCTGCGAAATCGCCGTCCCGCTCGTTCTTAACGGGTGCTCATGCCACGCACAAGCCTGCATCGCGCAAGCGGCGCAACAGGGCGCCGCGCTTGGCGTGGGAAGCCAGGAGTTGCTGCAGCGCACGCTCGAATGCTTCGCGGCTCGATGTGAGCGCATAACCGTCCGCCAGCTCCGCCAGCGCCTTCGTTGCCTCATCATAGGCCGACGCCGTGCCCCTCTGTACCTGCACATCGATGGTTGCCCAGCGCTTGTCTGCATCGTTCATCACCAGCCTTAGTTGCGTTTCGCGCTTTCGGCGGCGTGCAGCCTCCTGTCTGGCATGTGCCTTTGCTTCGCGCTTCAGGCGCGCTATGCTGGCCGCTTCGGCGAGTTCCCGCAGATGTCCGAGGATGCGCCGCGCGGTGGAAGGCGGTGTTGAAACGTGCTGCGCTTTCAGCCAGGCGGCATGTCGCAACCGGACCTGGCGTTCCGCTTGATGTACCAGCCCTTGGGCTAGCAGTTTCAGCACCGCTGCCATTTCCTCGCGTGGCAATTCGCGCAGCCAAGCATCGATGCGATCATCCTGCGCGGCATCGCCAGGCGGAACGTCGGGGCTCGCCGCCGCAGCGGCGGCCAGCAGGTCGGGATCGATCTCCAGGAATTCGACTAGCGCTTCCTGCGGCGGCGACAGTGTCGCCAGGCCGGGGGGCACCTCCGGCTCCAATGCGTCGTCCGAAAGGTCATGGGATCCCGCCAGCCAGCCCAGGTAAAGCGGGCGCAAGTCGCCACGCATCAGCTCGGCGCGCAGGGGGCCAGGCGCCGCATCCAGCCGCCGCCGTCTTGCATGCCGTAGCGGTCATAGTCTTCGCCTTCGTTGAGTGACCACTCAATGATCCAGTGTTCTCCGTGTGTCTCGATGGTCGAGGCATGCCGGATGGCGAAAGGCTTCAGTTCCGCTTTGCCAAACGTGGATAGCGGCACGCGTAGCGCCAGCCTGCTGCTGCACCAGTTGGCGGTGTAGACGAAGACGTCGAAATATCGCCGCATCCAGTCAGCCGGATCTGCCTTCAGATCGCCCCACTCATAGTGATTGACGAAGCCCGCGGGGCTGATCTGGGCGCGCGTGGAGACGGCGCGCAGCTGCGCCATCTCGGCGCGGGTGAGCGGCCGGTCGATGGCCGCGAATTCGTAGTATTGGTATTCGCTCATGCTGGTTGGATGGATACAGGCGCCTGCATCGCTGATTTCGCGCTGCGCCATACGTTGCCCTTGACAGATGTATCCATTCGGATACGATGCGGGTTATGACCACACTTAACCGCACCGCTGAATTCAGCGCCTGGATCTCGACCCTCAGGGATCTGACGGCAAGGGCCAAGATCCTGGTGCGCCTCAAGCGAGCCGAACAAGGCAACTTTGGCGATTCGGAGCCAATTGGGGATGGCCTGTCGGAGATGAGGATCGACTTCGGCCCTGGCTACCGCATCTATTACGGCCGCGAAGGTGCTGTGGCTTACTTGCTTATTTCAGGCGGCGATAAGTCGACTCAGAAAGCCGACATCAAGCGAGCTAAGGAAATGTGGAAAACGATCAAGAAGGAGTCATCATGAACAAGATCGAAGTGGCACGCTTCGATGCCTCGGACTATCTCGACAGCGAAGAAATGATCTCTGAGTACCTCAATGCTGCTTTGGAAGAGGACGACACTGCAGTGCTGCTTGCCGCTATTGCGGACATTGCCAAGGCACGTGGTATGACCAGAGTGGCTGCCGACTCTGGACTTGGCCGTGAGAGCCTTTACAAAGCACTCGCTCCGGGCGCAAAGCCTCGCTTCGACACCATTATGAAACTCCTGCACGCGCTCGGCGTGAAGCTCACAACAGTGCCCGACGCTCACGCATAACTAACCGACGCCACGGCCAAAAATAAAAAACCCCCGCCACCTCAAGGGGCGGCGGGGGTTTTTGTTGTCGGAGGAAGTTCGCCGACGTCCGATACTCGGCTTAGACGTTGAACAAGAAGTTCATCACGTCGCCATCCTTCACCACATATTCCTTACCTTCCGCGCGCATCTTGCCGGCTTCCTTCGCGCCTTGCTCACCCTTGTAGGCAATGAAATCCTCATAAGCGATGGTCTGGGCGCGGATGAAGCCGCGTTCGAAGTCGGTGTGGATCACGCCAGCCGCTTGCGGCGCGGTGTCGCCCACGTGGATGGTCCAGGCGCGGACTTCCTTCACGCCGGCGGTGAAGTAGGTCTGCAGGCCGAGCAGGGTGAAGCCGGCGCGGATCACGCGATCCAGGCCGGGTTCTTCCATGCCGAGGTCGGCCAGGAACACGGCCTTGTCTTCGTCGTCGAGGTCGGCGATTTCAGCTTCGATGGCGGCGCAGACGGCCACGACCGGCGACTTGGTCTTGGCGGCGTGGGCGCGCACGGCGTCCAGGTGCGGGTTGTTCTCGAAGCCGTCTTCACGCACGTTGGCCACGTACATGGTGGGCTTGGCGGTGATCAGGCACAGCGGCTTGATGGCGGCCCATTCCTCGTCGGACAGGTCGAGCGTGCGCACGGCCTTGGCCTCGTTGAGCACGGCCTGGGCTTTTTCCAGCACGGCCACCAGGCGCAGCGCTTCCTTGTCGCCGGCGCGGGCGGGCTTGATGTAGCGGGCGTGGGCTTTTTCGACGGTGGAGAGGTCGGCCAGCGCCAGTTCGGTGTTGATCACCTCGATGTCGGACAGCGGATCGACCCGGCCGGCGACGTGGATCACGTTGTCGTCTTCGAAGCAGCGCACCACGTGGGTGATGGCGTCGGTTTCGCGGATGTTGGCCAGGAACTGGTTGCCCAGGCCTTCACCCTTGGACGCGCCAGCCACCAGGCCGGCGATGTCGACGAATTCGACCACGGCCGGCAGGATGCGCTCGGGCTTGACGATCTCGGCCAGCTTGGCGAGCCTCGTATCCGGCACTTCCACCACGCCCACATTGGGCTCGATGGTGCAGAACGGATAGTTCTCGGCGGCGATGCCGGCCTTGGTCAGGGCGTTGAACAGCGTGGACTTGCCGACGTTGGGCAGGCCGACGATGCCGCATTTGAGGCTCATGGTAAACCTTTAAAAATCAATGGGTTGCGGTTCACCCTGGGTGCGTCCGGCGCAATGGAATGGCGCGGCGATGGGGACGCAGAGGGGAGGGTTCAGCACGAGACAACACAGCCAAAGCGGGGCGTTGCTCACCGGTTTTGTGCTGGGGTGCCATCAGAAAGATGGCTATTGTAACCTCGCCGGACGTTGCGCTGAACCGGCCGGCCGCGCCTGCCGCCTGCTGAATTTGTGCGCCTCGCGGGCGTGCGGCCCTCTGCCGCAGGCGCTTGGGCGCCGCTTCATGCGCGCGAGGGCGCACCAAAGCCATCGTGCCGGGGTGGCTATAATCCACGCATGACTCGTCCATCTCCCTCCCGTTTCCAGGTTGCCGTGGTTGGCGGCGGCATCGTCGGCAAGGCTTGTGCGTTGCTGCTGGCCCAGCAGGGCATGCAGGTGGCGCTGGTTGCGCCGCGCTCTCCCGCTTCCGCCGCTTCTGCCGCTACGGCGGATCCTGGCCAGTGGGACAGCCGCATCTACGCCTTCTCGGCGAGCTCACAAGCCTTGCTGGAGCAGTTGCGCGTGTGGGAGGCGCTGGACCCGGCGCGGATGCAGCCGGTGTGCGACATGCGCGTGTTCGGCGATGCGAGCGCGGCGCAGGCGAATGCCTCGGCTGCCGGTGATCTCCATTTCTCGGCCTACGCGGCCACTGTGGCGCAACTGGCGTGGATCATCGAATCCGGCCATGTGGAACGCGTGCTCGATACCGCGCTGCGCTTCCAGCCCCAGGTGCACTGGCATGACGATACCGCTGCGGCGTTCGCGCGCGACCATGATGGCGTGACGCTGACCCTGGCCGGTGGCGACAAGGTGCGCGCGGCTTGCGTGGTGGGCGCCGATGGCGCGCGCTCGTGGGTACGCGAGCAATGCCACATTCCGGTCACCAAGCGGCACTATCGCCAGCTTGGCGTCGTGGCGAATTTTGAATGCGAGCTGCCGCACCAGGACACGGCCTGGCAGTGGTTCCTGGGCACGCCGCCCAAGCTGATGGCGGACGAGGAGCCGGCTAACGGCGAGATCCTGGCGTTGTTGCCGTTGCCGGGCCGGCGCGTGTCGATGGTGTGGTCGGCCGACGATGCCCATGCAAGTGAGCTGCTGGCGCTGTCGCCCGAGGCGCTGGCCGATACCGTGATGCAGGCCGCCAGCGGCGCCGTGGGACGCCAGTTTGGCGCGCTGCGCTGCGTGACGCCGGCGCAGGGCTTCCCCCTGGTGCTGCAGCGCGCCGATCAGTTTGTGCAGCCGCACGTGGCGCTGGTGGGCGACGCCGCCCACGTGGTGCACCCCTTGGCGGGGCAGGGCATGAACTTGGGTTTGCGCGATGTGGCGGAACTTGGCCGCGTGATGGCCGCCAAAGAGTCTTTCCGCGCAGAAGGCGACTTGCGCTTGCTGCGCCGCTACGAGCGCGCGCGCGCCACCGATTTGTTGTCGCTGACGGCGGCTACCGATGGCCTGCATCGGCTGTTTTCCCTGCCTGGCGGCGTGGCGCGCACGGTGCGCAATGCCGGCATGCGGGTCGTGGGCGGCCAGTCGCTGCTCAAGCGTTTTCTTATCGGCCGCGCGCTGGGCTGAGCGCCCGACCCTTGAACCCTGAATCCCGAGCTCGCTCGCGCGAACCGAATCATCGAATTACTGGAGTCATCATGTTGCATTTCCTGCGCCGCCGTCCCGCCCTGTCCGCCACCATCGTTGGCGGCATTGCGACTGCCGGCTTCGCGCTGCACGCCATGGCGGCGGGCGAGCCCGGCACCGACCGCATCAAGGAATCGGTGCAAAAGATGCTGGGCGGGCGCGCTGAAGTGAAGAGCGTGGCCAAGACTCCCGTGCCCGGCCTGTTCGAGGTCAACATCGGTGGTCAGGTGGTCTACACCGATGCCACCGGCCGCTACATCATCAACGGCGAGATGGTGGACTCCAAGACCGGCACCAACCTGACCGAGGAGCGGCTGGCCGATATCAACCGCATCAAGTGGTCGGACCTGCCGCTGGCACGCGCGATCAAGTGGAGCAAGGGCGATGGCAGCCGCCAGGTAGCGGTGTTCTCCGACCCCAACTGCGGTTACTGCAAGCGCATCGAGCAGACGTTCCAACAGATGGACAACATCACGGTCTACACCTTCCTGTACCCGGTGCTGTCGCCGGATTCGTCGGTGAAGGCCAAGCAGGTGTGGTGCGCGGCCGACCGCACCAAGGCGTGGCGCGACTGGATGATCAGCCACGTGGCGCTGACCGGCAACGGCAGCTGCAAAACCCCTGTGGATGACAACCTGGCGCTCGGCCAGAGCCTGAACATCACCGGCACCCCGGCCGTGTTCTTCATGGACGGCACCCGCATTCCCGGCGCCGCCGACGCCGCCACGCTCGAGCGCAAGCTCGCCAGCCTCAAGAAGTAAGCACGTCGCGCCGGCGGCCTTCCCGGCGCTGCCGCGCCGGAGCCGGCCGGTCGTCTTTGGTTAACAATCAAGAACCGGAAGGAGGCTCCATGACGTTCCAGGCATTGCTGCTGACCCAGGCCGACGGCGCGACCCAGGCCGCCGTCACCGCGCTCGACGAATCCAGCCTGCCCGCCGAGGGCGACGTGCTGGTGGCCATCGACTACTCCACCATCAATTTCAAGGACGGGCTGGCCATTACCGGCCGCTCGCCGGTGGTGCGCAAGTGGCCGATGGTGGCGGGCATCGATGGTGCCGGCACGGTGCTGGAATCCACGCATGCACGCTGGAAGGCCGGCGACAAGGTCGTGCTCAACGGCTATGGCGTGGGCGAGACGCACTGGGGGTGCCTGGCGCAGCGCGCCCGCCTCAAGGGCGACTGGCTGGTGGCGCTGCCGGCTGCCTTCACCACGCAGCAGGCCATGGCCATTGGCACTGCCGGTTATACCGCCATGCTGTCGGTGCTGGCGCTGGAGCGCGCTGGCATCAAGCCGGGCGATGGCGAGGTGCTGGTGACCGGCGCCTCGGGTGGCGTGGGCTCGGTGGCCATCGCCATCCTGTCGAAGCTGGGCTATCGCGTGGTGGCCTCCACCGGCAAGACGGCCGAAGCGGATTTCCTCAAGGCGCTGGGCGCGGTCGAGGTGATCGACCGAACGGAGCTGGGCAAGCCCAATAAGCCGATGCAGAAGGAGCGCTGGGCTGCGGTGGTGGATTCGGTTGGCTCGCACACGCTGGTCAATGCCTGCGCGCAGGTGCGCTACGGCGGCGCGGTCACCGCGTGCGGGCTGGCGCAAGGGCTGGATTTCCCGGCTTCGGTGGCGCCCTTCATCCTGCGTGGCATCACGCTCTATGGCATCGATAGCGTGATGGCCCCGATGGCCTTGCGCGAGCAGGCCTGGCAGCGGCTGTCGCGGGACCTGGAACCGGATCGCCTGCGCGCGATCACCCGCGAGATCGGCTTGTCGGAGGCGATCGAGGCCGGGCGCAAGATCGTCGACGGTGGCATGCGCGGCCGCGTGGTGGTGAACGTCAACGCCTGAGCCGGCGCGTAGTCCGGGGCGGGCATGGCGCTACAATCACGCTCATGAAGCCGATCCATTACGCCATTGCCCCGCTTCAACCGGAAGCGCACCTGTTCGCCGTCACCGTCACGGTAGACGCCCCCAATCCCGCCGGCCAGCAGTTCTACCTGCCGGCGTGGATTCCAGGCAGCTACATGATCCGTGACTTCGCACGCAATATCGTGCGCATCCGTGCTCAGGCCGGCGGCAAGCCGGTGGTGCTGACCAAGATGGACAAGCAGAGCTGGCAGGCGGCCCCGGTGGACGGGCCGCTTACGCTCAGCTATGAGGTCTACGCCTGGGACTTGTCGGTGCGCGCCGCGCACCTGGACGCCACGCACGGCTTCTTCAACGGCAGCTCGGTCTTCCTCTGCGCCGAAGGGCAGGAAGACCAGCCCTGCACGGTCGATATCCATGCACCCGCCGGCGAGGCTTATGCCGGCTGGCGGGTCGCCACGGCCATGCGCGAGGCGCCCGGCCGCGGCGGCGCCAAGCGCTACGGCTTCGGCCGCTACCAGGTGGCCGACTACGACGAACTGGTCGATCACCCGGTTGAGATGGGCAACTTCACCATGGGCAGCTTCCGCGCCTGCGGCGCCCAGCACGACGTGGTGTTCACGGGCCGCGTGCCGCAGCTCGATCTCGAGCGCGTCTTGCGCGACCTGAAGCAGATCTGCGAAGCGCAGATCCGCCTGTTCGAGCCCGGGACAGAGGCCGCGCCGTTCCTCGACAGCAACCGCCGCTACGTGTTCATGACCATGGTCACGACGGACGGCTACGGCGGCCTGGAGCATCGTGCCAGCACCGCGCTGATGTGCGCGCGCGCCGACCTGCCGGCGCGCGGCAAGGCTGACGCCACCGAGGGCTACCGCACCTTCCTCGGCTTGTGCAGCCATGAGTATTTCCATACCTGGAACGTCAAGCGCATCAAGCCCGCGGCGTTCGTGCCCTACCGGCTGCGCGAGGAAACCTACACGCCGCTGCTGTGGCTGTTCGAGGGTTTCACCAGCTATTACGATGACCTGATGCTGGTGCGCAGCGGCCGCATCACCGAGAAGCAGTACGTGGAGCTGCTGGCCAAGACCTGGAACGGCGTGCTGCGCGGCAACGGCCGCACCAAGCAGAGCGTGGCCGATAGCTCGTTCGATGCCTGGACCAAGTACTACCGCCAGGACGAAAACGCGCCCAACGCCATCGTCAGCTATTACACCAAGGGCTCGCTCGTTGCCCTGGCGCTGGATCTCACCATCCGCACCAAGACCCGCAACCGCCGCTCGCTTGACGACATCATGCGCGCGCTGTGGCAGCGCTACGGCAGCGGCTTCTATGCGCCAGGCGCGCAGCAGCGCGGCGTGACCGAGGCCGAGGTGCACGCCTTGTTCGACGAGGTCAGCGGTCTGCGCCTGGGCGCGCTGCTGCGCTCGCTCACCGAAGGCACCGGCGAGCTGCAACTCGCCGCGCTCCTCAAGCCCTTCGGCATCAAGGCGGTGCCGGCCAAGCCAGAGCGCAACGCCGCGCTCGGCATCAAGACCAAGACCGAGGATGGCTGGGTGCGCGTGACCCAGGTGCTCGACGGCGGCGCGGCCCAGGCGGCCGGGATCTCGGCGGGCGACCTGCTGGCCGCGGTGGACGGCCTGCGTGTAGCCCCTGGCCAGCTCGACAAGCTGCTGGCGCGCTATCGCGACGGCGATAGCGCCGAGTGCCATGTGTTCCGCCGCGATGAGCTGCATGTGCTGCCGCTGACCTTCGCGCGCGAGCCGGCGGTGCAGTACACCGTGACGGCCGAAGGCGGCCGCCAGGCCATGCGTGCGCGCTGGCTGGGCCTGTAGGCCGAATAGCCCCCAACGCCGCCGATCGCCACCACATGCAATACGCGCACGACGCCCGCACTTTCGTTTATTCGCATTACGTGTATCGCGGGCTGCGCTCCGCGACCGGGGTGATCGGCGCCACGCTGATCGCCTTGCAGTTCGCGGACCTGCCCACCGCCATGGTGGTGTCGATGGGCGCGCTGTGCACCAGCCTCATGGATCTGCCCAGCCCGTTCAACCACAAGTTCAACGAGATGCTGGCCAGCGTGCTGCTATGCACGGCGGTGACATTGGTGGTGGCCATGGCCACGCCGTTCCCGCGCGTGATGCCGCTGGTGCTGGTGCTGGTGACCTTCATGGCCGGCATGATGACGGTGTATGGCAACAAGACCTTGCCATTGCAGTTCTCGGCCTTGTTCGTCATGACGCTCACCATCAACGAGGACTTCGTGGTGCGGCGCGCGCTCGAGCATTCCTTGCTGTTCGGCATCGGCGCGGTGGCCTATATGGCATACGCGATGGCGGTGAGCTGGGCCACGCAGCGGCGCACCAAGCAGCAGGTGCTGGCCGAGTCGCTGTACGAGATGGCGGGGTACCTCGAGATCAAGGCGGGTTTCTACGACGCAGGCAACGACTACGAGGTGCTGTTCAACCAGCTGGTGCGCCAGCAGATCGTGGTGGCGGAGCGCCAGCAGGCCGCGCGCGACCTGGTGCTGCGCGGCAACCGCACTACGCATGACGGACTGCTGGTGCAGGTCCACATGCGCATGCTGGACCTGTACGAGTACATCCTCTCCACCAATACCGATTACCCGCTGCTGCGCCAGACTTTTGGCAGCACGCCGGTACTCGATCACTTGCGCCGGCTGGTGCAGTTGATGTGCAAGGACGTGGAGGGGATCGCCTACGACATCACGCGCGGCCGGCCTTCCTATGCGTCCGTGGATTACCAGGAAGAGCTGCGCGCCGTCGCGCACGAGATCGCGCAATTGCGCTACCACCACATCAACCCGGCGGCGATGACGGCGGCGGCGGAAACGCTCGACATGATCAAGGGCGCCATCGTGCTGGTGGAGCAGTTGCACGAGGCATCGCGCACGCCGGTGGAGCCTAGCAAGGTGCTGCCCGGGCCGGACATGACACCGTTCCTGACGCGCCAGCGCTACGAGCTCAAGGTGCTGCGCGACAACCTGAACTGGAAGTCGCCGGCGTTCCGCTTTGCGCTGCGTATCACCATGGCGGTGGGCGCGGGGCTGTGGATTGCGGAGCACCTGCCGTATGTGTCGCACAGCTACTGGATCCTGCTGACCATCATCGTCATCCTGAAGCCCAATTTCAGCATGACCAAGCAGCGCTACAACGACCGCCTGATCGGCACGCTGATCGGCTGCGTGATTGCGGTGGGCGTGCTCAAGGTCGTGCACCAGCCGCTGATCCTGCTGGGCGTGCTGTTCCTGGCGCTGGTGGCCAGCACGGCGTTCTCCACGATCAAGTACCGCTACACGGCTGTTGCCGCCTGCGTGCAGGTGCTGATCCAGATCAACCTGCTGGTGCCGGGCAGTTCCACGGTCGCGGGCGAGCGGCTGATCGATACCGTGATCGGCGGCGTGATCGCCACGGTGTTCAGCTTTGTGCTGCCCAGCTGGGAATACCGCGCGCTGCCCGCGCTGGTGGAGAACGTGCTGCAGGCCAACCGCCGCTACATTGCCGCCACGCGCGACCTGCTGCTGCGCGTGGCCAAGGACGATTTTGCCTACCGGGTGCAGCGCAAGCAGTTCATGGACAGCCTGTCCGCGCTGATCGGGTCGTTCCAGCGCATGCTCGACGAGCCTAAAAGCCGGCATCGCGCGGTGGACAACCTGAACCGCTTCATCGTGCAGAACTACCTGGTGGCGGCGCACGTGGCCGCGGCGCGCATCCAGGTGCGCGAGCACTACGGCGAGCTGGACCTGCCGGCCGCCGAAGCCGCCATCCGCCAGGCCACCGATGCCGCAGCCAACAGCCTGCAGCTGGCCAGCGAACGGCTGGCCGAGGACGATCGTGCCGGCGGGCGGGGCGCGGGTTTCATCCGCACGGTGAAGGATCCGGCGAAGGCGAAGGCGCCGGTGAAAACCACGGAGACGGCAGGGCTCGCGAACGATCGCGTTGGGGCCAACGTGGCGGTCGCCGTTGGTGTTGCCGATGGTGCTGTCGATGGTGCTGCCGATGGTGCCGGTGGTGCTGATGTGGCGGCGGTGTCCGATGCCCGGGCTGTGCGCGCCGCCGATGCGGCCATCGCCACGGAAGCGCTCACCGCGCCGCCCGCGGCTGAAGACGCCAGCGAGCGTCGCGCCCGCCTGGCTGATTCGGCCGACCGCCGCCGCGCCGATGTGCTGGTGCAGGCCGCGGCCTCGGGCGAGTTGAGCCGGGCTGCCAGCGAAGCCGGCAACTTCGCCAGCACGGCGAGCTCCACCGGGCGCACCGCCAATGCCATCCTGGAGCGCCGCCTGCGCGCGCTGCGCGAGGACACCGCCAAGATCGCCCTGCGCACCGGCGCGATCGGCAGGGCCATGCGCGAGCGCTAGGAACCGAAGAGGCCGTTTCCGAAAGATGCTGGCGCGCCTGGCCGGAACCGCTTCGCTTCATGCTGAATCGGCCGCCAAGACACCAAGAAATCCGGGCCGCGCCAATCAGGTCTGCGTGCCCGTGCCCGGCGCCGGCTGCTCCTCGCGGGGCAGCGTCAGCATGCCGCTGTTGTAGCTGTATTCGTACACCTCGCCATAGCGGCCCCATTCGATTGCCAGCGTCAGCACGCGTTCGGCCTCGTCCGGCTTGAGGAAGGCTTCGAGCTCGCGCAGCACGTGTTCCTCGCGGATCTCGCCGTCCTCGGACTGCTCCAGCTCGCGGCGGATTTGCGCGGCCAGTGCCACGTGTTGCAATAATTGCTTGCCGAATAGCACCTTGCGCTCGGGCGGTTCCGTCTCGTAGTACGCGCGGCCCAGGCCGGTGGCGCTGATGTCGCCGCGCTCGATGGTGGCCAGTTGCAGCAGGTGCAGCGCTTCGCAGGCCGGGAGCAGGTCATCGTCGGTGAGCCCGGCTTCCTCGGCCAGGTGCGGCAGGTCGGCCCTGCCGAAAAAGGGTGCTTCGCACAGCAGGTCGAGAATGGCCTCCATCTGGCTGATGTCGGCATCCGGCAAGCGGTAGCCGATATCGCGCGCAGCCGCCAGCGCGGTGACGCGCGGGCCCATCGCCGCGGGCGACGTCATCAGTGTGTAGACCTCGTCGATCAGCCCGCGTACCTGGGAAGAGTCGCGATTGCGCGGGCGCGGAAACGGGATCTTCACCTCGGCGCGGATACGGCCCGGGTCGCTCGACAGGATCACGATGCGGTCGGCCATCATCACCGCCTCTTCGATATTGTGCGAGACGATCAGGATGCACTTGATATTGGTGCGGCCGTCTTCCCACAGGTCGAGCATTTCGTCGCGCAGGGTCTCGCCGGTCAGCACGTCGAGCGCGGAGAAGGCCTCGTCCATCAGCAGCAGGTCGGGCTCGGTCACCAGCGCACGGGCAATGCCCACGCGCTGGCGCATGCCGCCGGAGAGCTCGCGCGGCAGCGCGCTGTTGAAGCCCGACAGCCCGATCATGTCGATCGCCGCCTCGGCCCGGCGCGCGCGTTCTTCCTTATGCACGCCCTGGGCTTCCAGCCCGAGCTCCACGTTTTGCTGCACGGTTAGCCAGGGAAACAGCGCGAACGACTGGAACACCATGGCGATGCCTTCGGCGGTGCCGCGCAGCGGCTGGCCGCGAAAGCACACCTCGCCGCGATCGGCGCCGACCAGCCCGGCCATGATGCGCAGCAGGGTGGACTTGCCAGAGCCGGACTTGCCCAGCATGGCGACGATCTCGCCGCGCTTGAGGGTCAGGTCCACGCCTTCGAGCACGGCGCGGTCCGAGCGGTCCGCGGTGCGGAAGATTTTCGAGACGCCGCGCAGCTCTACTACGGATTCGGTTGCGTCTGCGGTGGGGCTTGCCATGATGGAGTTCCGTTCAGATTCAGGGCTTCAAATGGGTGGCGTATTGGGTGCGCATGGCCGCAAGGGACGGCGTATGGCGGCTCAAAGACGCGTGCGTTCCTGCGCCAGCAGGTAGAGGCGGTTCCACAGCAGGCGGTTGAAGCCCACCACGAAGATCGCCATCACGCCGATGCCCAGCGCGATGCGGGGGAAGTCGCCCTTGGAGGTCATCTCCGCGATATAGCTGCCAAGACCCGTGGCGACCAGCGTGCGGTCGCCCCAGGTGACGTACTCGGACACGATACTCGCATTCCACGAGCCGCCGGCCGCGGTCACCAGGCCGGTCAGCAGGCTGGGAAACACCGCCGGGACCAGAAAGCGCTTCCACAGCAGCCAGCCGCGCAGGCCAAAGTTGCGCGCGGCCAGCTTGAGTTCGGTGGGGATGCCGGACGCGCCGGCAATCACATTGAACAGGATGTACCACTGCGTGCCGAAAATCATCAGCGGGCTGAGCCAGATCTCCGGGTTCAGCCCGAAGCGCACGATCAGCATCACCACCAGCGGGAACATCAGGTTGGCCGGGAAGGCAGCCAGGAACTGCGCCACCGGCTGGGCGATACGCGCCACGCTGGGGTTCAGGCCGATGCGGATGCCAATCGGTACCCAGATCACCGCGGCCAGCGCGATCAGCACGATCACCCGCACCATGGTCAGCGTGCCCAGCCACAGCACATGGCCAACCTCCGCCCAACCCACCTCGGTGCGCACGAAGTGCATCACGCGATACAGCGCCAGCATGGCAATCAGGATGATGATGACGTTGCCGGCACGCTCGATCCATATGGCGCGCCGGCCATCGTTGGCCTTCGGTGCCACCGCCTTGCGCCCGGATCCCCAGGCCAGCGTGCGCTCGGCCAACGCCGCCGTGCGGCCCAGCAGCACGCGTACCCATTCCGAGCGGCGCAGCAGGTTGAGCAGCCACGATTGCGGCTCGGTCTCCTGCGCCATGGTCTCGAAGCGGAAGCGGTCGGCCCAGGCAATCAACGGCCGGAACAGCAACTGGTCATAGAGGATGATGCCGATCAGCATGGCCAGGATGGCCCAGCCGATCGCCGCCAGGTTCTGCTGCTGGATCGCCAGCGAGATGTAGGAGCCGATACCCGGCAGCCGGATGTCGTTGCCAGACACCGAGATGGCTTCCGACGCCACCACGAAGAACCAGCCGCCGGACATCGACATCATCATGTTCCACAGCAGGCCCGGCATGGCGAAAGGCACTTCGAGGCGCCAGAACTTCTGCCACGGCGAGAGCCGGAACATGGCTGCCGCTTCCACCAGGTCGCTCGGGATGGTGCGGATTGACTGGTACAGGCTGAACGCCATGTTCCAGGCCTGCGAGGTGAAGATGGCGAAGATGGCAGCGCATTCCACCCCGACCAGGCTCCCGGGGAACAGCGCGATGAAGCCTGTCACGGTGATCGACAGGAAGCCCAGCACCGGGATCGACTGCAGGATGTCCAGCGCCGGTACCATCACTTTTTCGGCGGTGCGGTTCTTGGAGGCGAGCGCCGCGAAGGCAAAGGAGAACAGCAGCGAGGCGCCCAGCGCAATCATCATGCGGATGCTGGTGCGCATGAGGTAGTAGGGCAGGTAGGCGATGTCCAGGTGCACATCCAGCGGCTCGCCGGGCTGGTAGGGCACGTTCATCTGACGGGCGGCAAAGGCCACCAGCACGATTACCGCCAGGATGATGGGCAGCAGCGCCAGGTCGAAGCGGTTCGGCGGCGCGGTCAGCAGCTGGCTGGCGTAGCCACGGGAAGTGACCGAGCTGGCCTGGTCGTGTTCGGCTTGCTGCATTATCTTGGCAGTGGAAACGTTGGCTGCGGTTGCCGTATGGGCCGGATGTGGCCGGGCGCTCCGGGGGCCTGGATGGATCGGATCGGTGGTGCCAGCCAGGGCGTGGACGTCTTGCGCTGCGCTGGCTCAGGTTGTGAACAGGGTCTTCGGGTTGTCGACAGGGCGCGCTTTGCGCGTCGTTGTGCTGCGGACGTTACCTGTGTTGGCCTGCCCTTACTGGTAACGCTTTGCATGGCGGTCTAGTTTACCTGTTATGCGTGTCGTAACCGTTTCAGCGGATGTTTCAGCGCGCGCGCGGCAAGGGGAAGCCAGATGGAAACATGGCACATTGTGGTCAAGGGGAGGGTGCAGGGCGTGGGCTACCGCGTGGCCTGCGCGGGGCAGGCCGGGGCGCTCGGCATCAACGGCTGGGTGCGTAACCGGCACGATGGCTCGGTCGAGGTCATGGCCTATGGGCCGCCGGATCGGCTGGAGGCCCTTTGCAACTGGATGCGGCGCGGGCCGCCGGACGCGCAGGTCAACGCGCTAGTGGCGTTGCCCGGCGCGGGTGAGTTCGAGGATTTCGACTGCCTGCCGACCGCTTGAGACGTGCCCGGCAGGCAGGCGGCTGCCCGGCGGCTCAGGTGGCGCGCCAGTCCACCTGCGCGGCGCCGTGCTGTTGCAGCCAATCGTTGGCCAGCCGGAAGTGCCCGCAGCCCAGGAAACCCCGGTGTGCCGACAGCGGTGACGGATGCGGCGCTTCCAGCACGCAGTGCGTGCCGGCCAGCAAGGGCTTCTTGGCTTGCGCGTGGCTGCCCCACAGCAGGAAGACCAGGTTCGGGCGCGCGGCGGACAGGGCCTGGATCAGGCAGTCGGTCACCGCTTCCCAGCCGCGCTTGGCGTGGCTGGCGGCCTGGCCTTGCTCCACCGTCAGCACGGTGTTGAGCAGCAGCACGCCCTGGCGCGCCCAGCCTTCGAGATTGCCGGAGGCCGGCGCAGCACCGCCCTCATACTCCGCGGCGATTTCCTTGAAGATGTTGCGCAGGCTGGGCGGCACGCGCACGCCGTCCGGCACCGAGAAGGCCAGGCCATGCGCCTGCGGAATCTCGCTACCGTTGACCACGCCAGTGCCGTGATACGGGTCCTGGCCAAGGATGACTACCTTGACGGTCTCGGGCGGTGTCAGGTGCAAGGCGTGGAACACGTCATGCGGAAAGACCGGCTTGCCGCTGGCGCGCTCGCCGTCGACGAAGGCGGCCAGCTCCTGCCAGCCTGCGGTGTTCATGCAGGGGGCCAGCAATGCGCGCCAGGCCGCTGGCAGCGCCGCGGCTTGCTCCGACAGGCTGGCGGCGGCAGGGGCAGGCACGGTGGCGTTTTCGGTTTCGGCTGCGGCCGCGGCCGGGGCTGCGAACAGGTCGGCCTGTGCGCTGTTGTGCTTGGTCATGCGGGAGGAGTACCTGGTTTTTTTGGAGGGGCGAGAGGGCGCAGGCGCGCCAGCTCAGGCGCGGCCGGCACCGGCGGCGAGCCGATAGCCGCGCGCGGCCTTGCTCTGGTCGGACGGCTTGAGGGGCGCAACGTGCTGCAGGCGCAGCGCCAGCGCACGCAGTGCGGCTTCCGCCTGTGTTTGCGTGGGATGGCCGGCGGCGCCAGGCAGCCACTCGAGTTCCAGTTCCTGGATCGCCTCGCGTGCGGAGCTTCCCGGCGCTGAAATCGTCCCGACGTCGAGCGCGGCCTCGATGCGCACCCCGTCTTGTTCTACCAGCCAGGTGCGCCGGGAGAAATCGGTGCGGAACACCGGCGCCAGGATGGCAGCCAGTGGCGCCAGCAGGGCACGGGCCTCGGGCGGGAAGGCGTCAAGCTCGATGGCTTCTGCCGCCACCTTGGTTTCCCATTCGTGGCGGGCGGCCAGCCCGGCTTCGCTCTTGCCGGCGGTTTTCAGCGTCTGCAGCCATTGCTCGCCGCGGCGGCGCAGCCGCAGGGCGGCACGGGCGCTGGCGAGGTCGCGCGCGGGCGTGTCAAGGTAGACGTTGAGCAGCGTATGCTCGCCGCGCGCCTGTCCTTGTGCATCCAGCCAGGCCGCCAGCGCCGGCATGGCACCATCTGGCACCGCCAGCTTGAGTTCGATTTCCTGGGCCATTGTGATTTTATGTTTCCGTTCAGGCGAACAGGCGGGCCAGCTCGACACCCGGGTCGGGCGCGCGCATGAAGGCCTCGCCCACCAGGAAGGCGTGCACATTGGCGTCACGCATGCGGAGCACGTCGTCAGGGCCGATGATGCCGGATTCGGTCACCACCAGGCGGTCGTCGGGAATGCGCGGCAGCAGGTCCAGCGTGTTGTCGAGCGATACCTCGAAGGTCCGCAGGTTGCGGTTGTTCACGCCCAGCAGCGGCGTTTTCAGGCGCAGCGCGGCGTCGAGCTCTTCGCCGCCGTGCACTTCCACCAGCACGTCCATGCCCAGTTCATGCGCGCAGGCTTCCAGTTCGGCCATCAGGCCCGGGTCCAGCGCGGACACGATCAGCAGGATGGCGTCAGCGCCCCAGCAGCGCGCTTCATAGACCTGGTACAGGTCGATCATGAAGTCCTTGCGCAAGGCCGGCAACGGGCAGGCGCCGCGGGCGCGCTTGAGGAATTCGGCGTGGCCCTGGAAGAAGTTCACGTCCGTCAGGACGGAAAGGCAGGCCGCGCCATGCGTGGCGTAGCTCTCGGCAATGGCCTCCGGCACGAAGTTCGCGCGCAGCACGCCCTTGGAGGGCGAGGCCTTCTTCACCTCGGCAATCACCCCGGCGTTGCCGGCGGCGATCTTCTCGCGCAGCGCGCGTTCGAAGCCACGCGGCGCCAGGCCTGGCTCGGCGCGCAGGCTCTCGGCCTCGGCACGCAGGCTGGGCAGGTCGCGCTTCTTGCGCGCCGCGTTCACTTCGTCGGCCTTCACGGCCAGGATTTTCTGCAGGATATCGGACATGCGGTAATTCTCTCGCGGGGCTGGATGGCTCTGGCTTACTTGAACTGCTGCGTGGCGCGCACGAACTGGTCGAGCTTCTCGCGCGCCGCGCCGCTGGCGATGGCCTCGCGCGCGCGCTGGATACCGTCCTCGATCGAGCTGGCCACATTGGCCGCGTACAGCGCCGTGCCGGCGTTGAGCGTGACGATTTCGCGCGGGGTGCCGGGCACATCGGTGAGCGCTTCCAGCAGCATTTCCTTGGACTCGGTGGCATCGGCCACCTTCAAGCCGCGGTTAGAGATCATCTGCAGGCCGAAATCCTCGGGGTGGACTTCGTACTCGCGCACTTCGCCGTCCTTGAGTTCGCCCACCAGCGTGGCGGCGCCCAGCGAGACCTCATCCATGCCGTCCTTGCCGTAGACCACCAGCGCATGGCGCGCGCCCAGGCGCTGCATCACGCGTACCTGGATGCCGACCAGGTCGGGGTGGAACACGCCCATCAGGATATTGGGCGCGTCGGCCGGGTTGGTCAGCGGGCCCAGGATATTGAAGATGGTGCGCACGCCCATTTCCTTGCGGATCGGGGCGACGTTCTTCATGGCCGGGTGATGGGTAGGGGCGAACATGAAGCCGATGCCGGTCTGCTCGATGCAGTGCCCGACCTGCTCCGGTGTCAGCATGATGTTCACGCCCAGCGCCTCCAGCACGTCGGCGCTACCCGACTTGGAGCTCACGCCACGGTTGCCGTGCTTGGCAATACGCGCGCCGGCAGCGGACGCCACGAACATCGACGCGGTGGAAATGTTGAAAGTGTGCGAGCCGTCGCCACCGGTGCCGACGATGTCGACGAAGTTCTCGCGGTCCTTGACGGGCACCTTGTTGGCGAACTCGCGCATCACCTGCGCCGCCGCCGAGATCTCGCCGATGGTCTCCTTCTTGACCCGCAGGCCGGTCAGGATGGCCGCGGCCATCACCGGCGACATCTGGCCCTGCATGATCTGCCGCATCAGGTGCAGCATCTCGTCATGGAAGATCTCGCGGTGTTCGATGCAGCGGGTGAGGGCTTCCTGGGGCGTGATGGACATGGCGGTCTCGGTCTTTGCGTTGGTGTGGGCCGCGCCAGGGACGGGCGCGTCAGGCGTATCGAGCAGTCTCATCGGGGCGCCTTGACGAAGTTGGCCAGCAGGGCATGGCCATGCTCGGACAGGATGGACTCGGGGTGGAACTGTACCCCCTCGATGGCGAGCGTCTTGTGGCGCACGCCCATGATTTCGCCATCTGGTGTCCAGGCCGTCACTTCCAGGCAATCCGGCAAGGTCTCGCGCTCGATCGCCAGGGAATGATAGCGCGTCACGTCGAAGTGCTTGGGCAGGCCGGCGAACACGCCTTCCTGCGTGGTCTCGATGCGGCTGACCTTGCCGTGCATGACCTGTTTGGCGCGGATCACCTTGCCGCCGAAGGCTTCGCCGATGGCCTGGTGGCCCAGGCACACGCCAAGCATCGGGATGCGGCCGGCAAAGTGCTGCAGCACTGCCACGGAAATGCCGGCTTCACGCGGGCTGCACGGGCCGGGCGAGACGCAGATATGGTCGGGCTTGAGCGCCTCGATCTCTTCCAGCGTGATTTCGTCGTTGCGATAGGTGCGCACGTCGGCGCCGAGTTCACCGAAATATTGCACGATGTTGTAGGTAAACGAATCGTAGTTGTCGATCATCAGCAGCATGGCGGTTCCCCTGTTCCCTTTACCTTAGATATCCGAGTCCAGGCCGTCCTGGACCTGCTCGGCGGCGCGGATCACGGCACGCGCCTTGGCTTCGGTTTCCCTCCATTCGGCTTCGGGGTCCGAGTCCGCAACGATGCCGGCGGCGGCCTGCACATAGAGATTGCCGTCCTTGACGATGCCGGTACGGATCGCAATGGCCAGGTCCATCTCGCCGCCGAAGGACAGGTAGCCCACCGCGCCGCCGTAGATGCCGCGCTTGCGCGGCTCCAGCTCGTCGATGATCTCCATCGCGTGCACCTTGGGCGCGCCCGACAGCGTGCCGGCCGGGAAGGTGGCGCGCAGCACGTCGAGGTTGCTCATGCCGGGCTTGAGCGTGCCTTCCACCGAGCTGACGATGTGCTGCACGTGGGAGTATTTCTCGATCACCATCTGGTCGGTGACCTTGACCGAGCCGATCTCGGCGATGCGGCCGATGTCGTTGCGCGCCAGGTCGATCAGCATCACGTGCTCGGCGATTTCCTTGGGGTCGTTGAGCAGCTCGGTGGCCAGTTGCGCGTCCTTCTCCGGCGTGTTGCCGCGCGGACGGGTACCGGCCAGCGGGCGGATGGTGACAATGTGATCCTCGCGCTGGTCGCCGTTGTTGCCCACGCGGCGGGTTTCCTGGCGCACCAGGATCTCGGGCGAGGCGCCCACGATCTGGAAGTCGCCGAAGTTGTAGAAGTACATGTAAGGCGACGGGTTCAGCGAGCGCAGCGCGCGGTACAGCGTCAGCGGGGAGTCGCGGTACGGCTTGACCAGGCGCTGGCCGATCTGCACCTGCATCATGTCGCCAGCCATGATGTATTCCTTGGCCTTGTGCACGGCGGCGAGGTAGTCGGCCTTGTCGAATTCGCGGTAGACGTCGGTTTGCACCGAGGGGCTGGTGATGGGCACGTCCACCGGCTGGCGCAGCTTCATGCGCAGCTCGCGCAGGCGCTGGCGGGCGCGGGCGTAAGCTTCCGGCGTGGTCGGGTCAGCGTAGACGATCAGGTAGAGCTTGCCGGACAGGTTGTCGATCACGGCCAGTTCTTCGCACAGCAGCAGCTGGATGTCGGGCAGGTTCAGGTCGTCCGGCTTTTGCGTGTTGGCGAGCTTCTTCTCGATATAACGCACCGCGTCGTAGCCGAAGTAGCCGGCCAGGCCGCCGCAAAAGCGCGGCAGGCCGGGGCGCAGCGCCACCTTGAAGCGCTTCTCGAAGTCGGCGATGAAGTCGAGCGGGTTGCCTTCGTGGGTTTCCACCACGCGGCCATCCGTGACCACTTCGGTGCGCATGCCCGAGGCGCGCAGCAGCGTACGGGCGTGCAGGCCGATGAACGAGTAGCGTCCAAAGCGCTCGCCGCCCACCACGGATTCCAGCAAGAAGGTGTTGACCCCGCGCGTTTGCGATTGCGCCAGCTTCAGGTACAACGACAGCGGCGTTTCCAGGTCGGCGAAGGCTTCGGCGATCAGGGGGATGCGGTTGTAGCCCTGCTCGGCCAGCGATTTGAATTCCAGTTCGGTCATGTCGATCCTCTTGTGCAGCGGCGCCTGTCATTGCAGTATGGCGCACGTCGCGATGTCGGCAACTTGGGGCTGGAAGGTCGTCAGACCCGCCCCGGAGAGACCATGGCGCGGACGAGTGTCCACGCACGGCCGGGGTGGGCGTGCAGCGCGTTCGGATGACACCGGCACAAGGGCTGGATGTCGGGCGGCTGGAAAATCAGAGAAGGTCCGGCAACCTGCCGGTCTGGCCGGCCCCATCCTGGTGCAAATGCATCGCGGGGATGCGGGAAAGGGGCGGTCAGGAGACTCGCGAACGCACTTTACGCCTGTTGGGAGGCGCGCCAGCGACGCCAGGGCCAGGCCTGCCGATCACTGCCAGAAGAGATGCGTTTGCGGTTCAGAAACATGAAATCGTGTTCAGCGATTTATGGTTTGGATGTTGGGTGGTGCTTTGGCTTCGGCGGCCTTGCGGCCGCCGGGGTCATGCCCGGTGTGCCGCCAACAGCTCGGCAACGCGAACAATGGAATCGACTATACCATCGGCGTCAACGCCTTGTACAGGATTGCCGTGGTTGTAGCCGTAGGGCACAAGCAGCACTCCCATGCCCGCCGCGCGCGCCGCCTGCGCATCGTTTTCCGAGTCGCCGATCGCGGCCATTGCGGCCGGCTCCAGGCGGAATGCCTCGGCGACCTTGAGGAGAGGCAGGGGATCCGGCTTGCGCAGGGCGAAGGCGTCACCGCCGTAGACCAGCTCGAAGAGCCGGCCCAGGCCGGTCTTGGCCAGCAGCGGCTCGGTGAAGTTGTGTGGCTTGTTGGTCACGCAGGCCATCCGAAGGCCAGCTGCCTTCAGGGCCGCCAGGCCTTCGGCGACGCCGGGGTAGACCTGCGAGAACTGACCGTTGATGCGCAGGTATTCCCGGTCGTACAGCGCCAGCGCATCGGCAAACATGCCGTTGGCGTGGGCTGGCGAGAAGCGCGCATCCAGCACGCGCCGGATCAGGTTCTCCGAGCCCTTGCCGACGAAGCTGACGATCTCTTCCTTGCTCATCGGCGCGGCGTTGCCAAGCTGCGGATGCAGGTGGACCAGCGCCTTCAGCATGGCATTGACCGCCGCGTGGAAGTCGCCGGCGGTGTCCACCATGGTGCCGTCCAGGTCCACGATGACGCCGCGGATGCCGCGCCAGTCGGTGCGCTTCATCTGCACCGAGCTCATTGGCCTGCCTTGCCGACCTTGGCCAGCTCGCTGCGCATGGCCGACAGCACGCCCTTGTAGCCGCCGTCGGCGTCCGGCTTGCTGAACACGGCGGAACCGGCGACAAACGTGTCGGCTCCCGCCGCGGCGATCTCGGCGATGTTGTCGATCTTCACGCCGCCGTCCACTTCCAGCAGGATGCGGCGTCCGGTGCGCTCGGCGTACGCGTCGATGCGCTTGCGGGCTGCGCGCAGCTTGTTGAGCGTCTCGGGAATGAAGGACTGGCCGCCGAAGCCGGGGTTGACCGACATCAGCAGGATCACGTCGATGCGGTCCATCACGTGGTCCAGGTGGTGCAGCGGCGTGGCCGGGTTGAACACCAGGCCGGCCTGGCAGCCGTGTTCGCGGATCAGCGCCAGGGAGCGGTCGATATGCTCGCTGGCTTCCGGGTGGAAGGTGATGATATTGGCGCCTGCCTTGGCGAAATCCGGAATGATGCGGTCCACCGGGCGCACCATCAGGTGCACGTCGATCGGGGCGCTCACGTGGGGGCGGATCGCCTCGCACACCAGCGGGCCCACGGTCAGGTTCGGCACGTAATGGTTGTCCATCACGTCGAAATGGATCCAGTCGGCGCCGTCCGCGGTCACGCGCCGCACTTCCTCGCCCAGGCGGGCAAAGTCGGCGGACAGGATGGACGGGGCGATGCGGTAGGTGGGCGTGCTCATGGCGGGGCTCGAAAGGAGGGTGCTTCAAGGGGGAAGCCGGTATTTTACCCTCCCCGCGCGGGGCGCCGCTGCCACCGGACAGGCAGCTTGCGGCGGCTTAGCTTGCCGCCCCCGGAGCCATGCCGCACAATGCGGCTACCCTGATCCCGCCTCTTATGTGTCGACAATGAGCGAATACGCGTTTTCCGTGGCCGTACGTACCCAGTACCTGGCCGACCAGTCCGACCCTGAGCGCGGGCGCCATGCCTTCGCCTACACCATCACGATCCACAATACCGGCGAGGTGGCTGCGCAGCTGATCTCCCGGCACTGGGTCATCACCGATAGCGACAACGGCACCCAGGAAGTGGCTGGCCTTGGCGTGGTCGGGCACCAGCCCCTGCTCAAGCCGGGCGAGCATTTCGAGTACACCAGCTGGGCCACCATCTCGACCCCGGTGGGCTCGATGAAGGGAGAGTATTTCTGCGTGGCCGAGGATGGCCATCGCTTCGAGGTGCCGATCCCCGAGTTTGCGCTGGTCCTGCCGCGCATGTTGCACTGAGACGTTGTACTGAACGCGGCGGAACCTATTGGCCCGAAGCGCTGTCCTGATCCTGTTGGGTACGCGCCGTGCCTTGTCCCGCATTTCCTCCATGGCCCGCACGCGACGGATGATCGTCCGGCGCGCGGCTGGGACGCGGGTTCTTCTTGGCCGTGCCCATGGTCCAGACCACGATGAAGATCAGCAGGAAGAGCGCCAGTCCGGCCTCGAGGGCGAAGAGCAGCATGGGATGGGCTTCAAAGAACTTGCTCATGACAGGGCTACGTGGAGGCGACGGTGGGCATTGTAGGCCATCGGCAGATGCGTCCGGCCGCGATACGCTGAGTTTTCACCCAATCAAGATGGCATACCTGCATTCCCTTTTCCGACTTCCTTTTTCGTGTCCCCGCATCTCGTCGGGACAGGCAGATACCGCTGCCCGCAGCCGCCGGCTCGGCTGGCTCGGGCTTGCGGCCGCCGCCACGCTGCTGGCCGGCTGCATGAGCGGCCCGCCGCCGCGCATCGAAGGCCCGGGCACCCGGCCCGTGGCGCCGCCGACCGGTTCCACCCAGAAGGGCGTGCTGCAAGCCGCCAGCTGGGGCGAGATCGGCGGCTGGAGCCAGGACGACATGCGCGCCGCCTGGCCGGCGCTGCAGGCCAGTTGCCAGGCCCTGAAGAAGCGCGCCGAGTGGAACCGCGTCTGCGCGCTCGGCCTGATGGTCGACGCCGGCGACCTGGGCGCGATGCGCGCCTACTTCGAGTCCAACTTCCAGCCCTTTCGCGTGGTCAACGGCGATGGCACCGATAGCGGGCTGATCACCGGCTACTACGAGCCGATCCTGCACGGCGCACGCACGCGCCAGGGACAGTACCAGGTCCCGCTGTATCGCAAGCCGCCCCAATGGGGCAACCGGGCGCTGCCGGCGCGCGGCGAACTCCTGCAGAACCCGGCCCTGCGCGGCCAGGAACTGGTCTGGGTGGATGATCCCGTGGAAGCCGCGTTCCTGCAGATCCAGGGTTCCGGCCGGATCCGCCTGCAGGACGGCAGCGTCATGCGGGTGGGCTTCGGCGGCACTAACGACCAGCCGTTCCGTTCCTTTGGCAAGTGGCTGCTCGACCGCGGCGAGATCACGCCGGCGCAGGCCACCATGCAAGGCATCAAGGCCTGGGCGCGGGCCAACCCGGGGCGCGTGGATGAAATGCTCAACGTGAACCCGCGCTTCGTGTTCTTCCGCGAGCTGCCGCCTAATAACGATGGCCCGGTCGGCGCGCTGGGCGTGCCGCTGACAGCCGAGCGCTCCATCGCGGTCGATCCCGCCACCATCCCGCTGGGCGTGCCGGTCTTCCTCTCGACCACGCGGCCGCTGTCGTCCGAGCCGATCCAGCGCCTGATGTTCGCGCAGGATACGGGCTCCGCCATCAAGGGCGGGGTGCGGGCTGACTTCTTCTGGGGGGCTGGCGATGCAGCTGGCGAGACCGCCGGGCGGATGAAGCAGGGCGGGCGCATGTGGGTGCTGATGCCGCGTAGCTAGGGCATGAACGCAAGGGCCGGCCATTCCTTGGCCGGCCCTTGCTGCTACCTCTCTACTCCAATGCTTCAGCGCGGGCGCTGGTCGACGATGCGCCGCGCCTTGCCCACCGAGCGCTCCACGCCGCCGCTAGGCAGGATTTCGATGCCAACGGTCACGCCGATAAAGGCCTTGATGTCGTAGGTCAGCTGGGCACTGGCCTGATGCGTGGCCGCCGGGTCTACGCCATGTGCGCATTCCACACGCACGGTCAGCACATCGAGATGGCCATCCTTGGTCAGCACGCACTGGTAATGCGGCGCCAGTTCGGCGTGCTTGAGGATCAACTCCTCGATCTGCGAGGGGAACACGTTGACGCCCCGGATGATCATCATGTCGTCGGTGCGGCCAGTCACCTTCTCCATGCGGCGGAAGGCGCCGCGGGCGCTGCCGGGCAGCAGCCGGGTGAGATCCCGGGTCCGGTAACGGACGATCGGCAGGGCCTCCTTGGACAGCGACGTAAAGACCAGCTCGCCGAATTCGCCGTCGGGCAGCACCTCGCCGGTGACGGGATCGATCACCTCCGGGTAGAAATGATCCTCCCAGATGGTCGGGCCATCCTTGGTCTCCGCGCACTCGCTGGCCACGCCCGGCCCCATGACCTCCGACAGCCCGTAGATATCCACCGCCGAGATGCCCATGCGCTTCTCGATGGCCAGGCGCATCTCGGGCGTCCACGGTTCCGCGCCGAAGATGCCGACCTTGAGGGAACTGGAGGTCGGGTCGATGCCCTGGCGCTCGAACTCGTCGGCGATGGCCAGCATGTAGCTGGGCGTGACCATGATCACTTCCGGCTTGAAGTCCTGGATCAGCTGCACTTGCCGCTCCGTCTGGCCGCCACCGAACGGGATCGCGGTGAGCCCTGCCTTTTCCACGCCATAGTGCGCGCCCAGTCCGCCTGTAAAGAGCCCGTAGCCGTAGCTGATATGCACCTTGTCGCCGCGCCGCGCGCCGGCCGCGCGGATCGAGCGCGCCACCACCGTGGCCCAGGTGTCGATGTCCTTCAAGGTGTAGCCCACCACCGTGGGCTTGCCGGTTGTGCCCGACGAGGCATGGATGCGTGCCACGCGGTCCTGCGGCACGGCGAACATCCCGAATGGGTAGCTATCGCGCAAGTCCTGCTTGGTGGTGAACGGGAAGCGGGCGAGGTCGGCCAGCGTGCGGATCTGGTTCGGGTGAACGCCGGCGGCATCGAACTTGCGACGGTAGACCGGCGAGTTCTGATAGGCGTGGTTGAGCGACCATTGCAGGCGTTCCAGTTGCAACGCCTGCAATGCGTCGCGGCTGGCGGTCTCGATCGGCTCGAGCGGCAGATCTGTCAGGCGCGTCATGGTGTCTCCTGCGCGGGGCTTATGTTTGCTTGTATTTGTATGTGTCCGGGCCAGGCATCACTGCGCCGCGTCCGGCGGGGTGACCACATGCCCTTTGATCTGCGCGGACTTGCCGCGGAACATCGCCACCGGCTCGCCGGCGCGGTTGGTCACCCGGATATCGTAGATGCCATGCCGGCCCGACAGGACCTGCTCCGTGGCTTCTGCCGTCAGCACGTCGCCGCCTTGCACGGGTTTGAGGAACTCGATGCTGCAGCCTGCCGCCACCGTATTGATATTGTGGCTGTTGCAGGCGAAGGCAAAGGCCGAGTCGGCCAGCGTGAACATCAGGCCGCCGTGGCAGATGCCGTGGCCGTTGAGGAACTCCCGGCGCACCGGCATGGACAAGCGCGCGTAGCCGGGCCGCACGGCCTCGACGATGATGCCCAGCCAGCGGCTGCAGGTGTCGGCTTCGTACATGCTGGCGGCGGCGCTTTCCGCGAGGGCCTGGGGATTGTGGGTCAAGCTGGTCTCCTGTTCGGGCTGTTGGCTGCGCCGCGCTGCGGTATTGGCGATCCTATCGCCCGGTGAAGCGCGGTGCGCGTTTTTCCAGGAAGGCGTTCACGCCCTCGGCATAGTCGTGCGACGCGCCCAGCTCACGCTGCAGGTCGCGTTCCAGGTCGAGCTGGGCATCGAGCCCCTGGCTCGCGCCGACGTACATGGCTTGCTTGATGGCGGCCAGGGCGCGCGTCGGCTGGGCCGCCAGGTGCGTGGCCAGCGCCAGCGCCTGCTCGGGCAACAGCGGATCGTCCATTGCCTCCCAGATCAGCCCCCACTTCTCGGCCTCGTCGGCGCTGAGCTTGTCGCCCGTCATGGCCAAGCCCATGGCGCGGGCCATGCCGATGCGCTTGGGCAGCAGCCAAGTGCCGCCAGAATCCGGCACCAGCCCGATCTTGACGAAGGCCTGGATAAAGCTGGCCGAGCGCGCCGCCAGCACCATGTCGCAAGCCAGCGCCAGGTTGGCTCCCGCGCCGGCCGCCGTGCCGTTGACGGCGGCAATCACCGGCAGCGGCAGCTTTTGCAGGCGCCGGACCAGCCGGTTGAACCACACATCGATCAACTCACCCAGGTCGGTCATGGCGCCGGGCGTGAAATCCAGGTCGGCCAGGTCCTGCCCCGCGCAGAAGCCGCGCCCGGCACCGGTCAGCAGCAGGGCGCGGGCGCCGCCGGCCTCCACATGGTCGAGTGCCTGCTGCAGCACGGCGTGCATTTCGCGGGTAAAGCTATTGAGCTTGTCGGGGCGGTTCAGCGTGATGACCGCAACCTGGCCATGCCAGGCGAGCAGTATCGGGCCGGAAGTCAGGCTGGCTTGCGGGGGCGTATCTGGCATCTTTCGTCTCCTGCCATGTCAGTGGAGGCTATGTCCGGTGGCACGCGGTCACTCCTATATATAAGGGGATCCGGATCGCCGCTTAAATTAACCGACCAGTCGGTCGGCAAATGGTAGCACTAATTTCCACACGCGAGTATCGTCTCGCAGGGTAACGAATCGATCCACTTTCCGCTTTCCGACTTCCCATTCCAAGAGGAGAACACATGCCGTACGAGAACATTCTGGTCGAAACGCGCGGGCGCGTTGGCCTGGTGACGCTGAATCGCCCCAAGGCCCTGAACGCGCTCAACGATGCGCTGATGGATGAGCTGGGCGCGGCGCTGCTCGCGTTCGACGCCGATGAAGCCATCGGCAGCATCGTGATCACCGGCAGCGATCGCGCTTTTGCCGCAGGCGCCGATATCGGCATGATGGCTAAGTACTCCTATATGGATGTGTACAAGGGCGACTACATCACGCGCAACTGGGAAACGATTCGCCGCATCCGCAAGCCGGTGATCGCGGCTGTGGCGGGCTACGCGCTCGGCGGCGGCTGCGAACTGGCGATGATGTGCGACATCATCATTGCCGCCGATACCGCACGATTCGGCCAGCCCGAGGTCAAGCTGGGCACGATGCCCGGCGCCGGCGGCACCCAACGCCTGCCGCGCGCGGTCTCCAAGGCCAAAGCCATGGACCTGTGCCTGACTTCGCGCATGATGGATGCGGCGGAAGCCGAACGCGCCGGCCTCGTGTCGCGCGTGGTTGCCGCCGACAAGCTGCTCGACGATGCGCTGGCCGCCGCCGAGACCATTGCCGGCTTCTCGCTGCCGGTGGTGATGATGATCAAGGAGTCGATCAACGCGGCTTACGAGACCAGCCTTTCCGAGGGCGTGCACCTGGAGCGCCGTTTGTTCCATTCCACCTTTGCGACGGAAGACCAGAAGGAAGGGATGGCGGCTTTTGTGGAGAAGAGGGCGCCCAATTTCAAGCATCGCTAAAACTTGATAGGTGAATACCCGAGTAACTTCATCGGGTATTCACCTTCCGGTACGGGTTAAGCGGGCTGTATTTTCTTTATAGATCAATGGGTTATTCCCGCGCCTTCGGCATGCATCGCATACTCATGTGACAAAACGATTGCCAAGGTCCGGGGAGGCGCATATGATTCGCCCCCTCGCAACACGAAACACCGCTGCAAAGCAGACGGGACAAGGGTTGCGGGGTTGGCAGGGGTGGT
>NZ_JBXAOE010000020.1:0-64257 GCF_058802485.1 Cupriavidus sp. GW822-FHT02D05
CTCGGCGACCCGTTCCGCCGCGACGCGCTGGCCAAGCCCGTGCGCATGCTCGACAAGTACAAGGACTACGTTTGAGCGCTGAGCAGACAAGCACGTGACCATCCCTTGCCCGGACATGCCGGGCAGGGGATGATCCGGACCCGGCGGCAGGCGGCGCATGCGATACGCGCCGCCTGCCGCAACCCGCTCCGGTGTCATCGAGCGCGGCCACGGCCCCCGGCGGCGAGCCATTCGCCAACCTACGAACTACTATATAAGCCGTGGCGCGTGACCCCTGGGCAGAGCAGGAGACAAGCAAAGTGATTCACCATCAGCAGCAGCAATCCAGCGGCCTGAAGCACGGGCTGAAACAGCGCCACATGACCATGATCGCGCTGGGCGGCGTCATTGGCGCAGGCCTTTTCGTCGGCAGTGGCGTCGTCATCAAGTCTGCCGGCCCGGCGGCTGTCATTTCCTTTCTCATCACCGGCTTGCTGGTGGTGCTCGTCATGCGCATGCTGGGCGAAATGGCGTGCGCGCTGCCCACCGTGGGCTCTTTCTACGAATACGCCCGCGAAGCCTGGAGCGACCGCCCGGCCATGGGCGAGCTGGCCGGGTTCCTGACCGGCTGGATGTACTGGTATTTCTGGGTGATCGTGGTCGCGCTGGAGGCCGTGGCCGGGGCCAGCCTGGTGCAGTTCTGGCTCCCGGACGTTCCCGCGTGGAGCATCAGCCTGGTGCTGCTGGTGATGCTCACGCTCACCAACCTGATCTCGGTGAAGTCCTTTGGCGAATTCGAGTTCTGGTTCGCCTCGATCAAGGTGGCTGCCATTGTCGTGTTCCTGTTCCTGGCCGGGCTGTTCGTGCTCGGCATGTGGCCGGGCGCTACCGCCAGCGTGGCGCACCTCACCGTGCATGGCGGCTTTGCGCCTAACGGGATCATGCCGGTGTTGACAGGCGCGGTAGCGGCGACGGGGTTCTACTTCGGCGCCGAGATCGTCACCATCGCCGCGGCGGAAACCGCCGAGCCGCAAAAGGCGGTGGCCAGGGCCACCAGCTCGGTCATCACCCGCGTGCTGGTGTTCTATGTGGGCTCGGTGCTGCTGGTGGTGTGCCTGGTGCCGTGGAACTCCGCCGGCATCGCCACGCCGTATGTCAGCGCGCTCAATGCCATGCGCATCCCGGCAGCTGCGCAGATCATGAACGCGGTCGTGCTCACCGCCGTGCTGTCGGCGCTGAACTCCGGGCTGTACGCCTCGTCGCGCATGCTGTTCGCGCTGACCAAGCGCGGCGATGCGCCCAAGGGGCTGGCCAGGCTGAGCCGCAACGGCGTGCCGGTCAGGGCCATCCTGTTCGCCACGCTGTTCGGCTACGGCGCGGTGGTGATGTCCTATGTATCGCCGGACAAGGTCTTTGCCTTCCTGGTCAACTCCTATGGCACCGTCGCCATCTTTGTCTACATCCTGATTGCCATCTCGCAGTTGCGCCTGCGCGCCCGCCTGGAGCGCGAGGCGCCGCACCGGCTCAAGGTGCGGATGTGGGCCTTCCCCTACCTGACCTGGGTCGCCATCGCTGGCATGGTCGGGATCGTCGTGGCCATGGCCTTTATCCCCGACCAGCGCACCCCGCTGCTACTCGGCGTGGCCAGCCTTGGCATCCTGGTGCTGGCGTACGCCGTGCGCCAGCAGCTCCGAAAGCACGCGGCCGCCGCGCCGCTGGGCGAGGTGCGGCGGGCTGACTGACACGCCCAGCGCCTGAACCGGCTTGCCGCGATGCGTGCCATCGCGGCCTCCCGCTGCCTCCCAACGCCTCCCAACGCCTTGCAGGCCGCCGCGGCCATCCTGCGCGCCGGCCCGCCCGCGCCTGCCCGGCCGTGTACCTGATGCACGGCATTCCGGGAGCGCACTGGCCCAAACGATTCATCGGATCTGGCCCTACAGCATTGCGCTTCACCTCTCTATGCTGCAGTCATAAGCCGCACAGGTCCGGCACCCGGATCACCGGCACCAACAAGGACATCAAGGAGACGCAAATGGCAAACCCCCAGGTAACCGCAGCCACCCTGCAAGCTTTCAGCGACGCGTGGAACCGCCACGATATCGAAGCGCTGATGGGCTTCATGGCCGAGGACTGCGTGTTCCACGCCGTGGCCGGCAGCGAACTGTTCGGCCGCAGCTTCGAAGGCCGCGCCGCCGTGCGCGAGGGCTTCCAGCTGGCCTGGCAGGCGTTTCCCGATGCAGCGTGGCTTGACGGCGAGCATTTCGTCGCTGGCGAGCGCGGCGTCAGCGAATCCACCTTCCGCGGCACCAAGGCGGACGGCACGCGCATCGAGGCGCGCATGGTGGACGTGTTCACCTTCCGCGACGGCAAGATCGCGGTGAAGAACGCGTACCGCAAGGATCGCCCGCCCGTTGCCGCCGCCGGCTCCGTCGCCGCCAACTGATTCCAGCCCCGCCAGAGGGCATTTGAGGATGACAAACATGGACGCCACCGCCGCAAGACTGATCCTGCCCGAAGGCCACGCCACCGCGCCTTCGAAGCCGTACGACCCGGCCTACGACCCGCTGGTCGCGCCCACGCCCGGCCAGGGCCGCGAGTACGCTCCCACCTACTGGATCGGCACGGCCGGCGAGCCGCCGCCCGACGATGGCCCGATCACGCACGATATCGACGTGGACGTGGCCATCATCGGCTCCGGCTTCACCGGGCTGACCTGCGCGATCTTCCTCGCGCAGGAGCACGGCATCAAGGCGACCGTGCTGGAGGCCAACCGCGTGAGCTGGGGCTGCAGCACGCGCAACGGCGGCCAGGCGCAATGCGCCTCGGGCCGGCTCAAGCGCTCGCAGTGGATCCAGCGCTACGGCCTGGACACCGCGCTGCGGCTGCATGAAGAAGTGTGCGACGGCATGGAGACCTTCAAGGGGCTGATCAAGGACATCGACTGCGAACCGCAGCCCGGTGGCCACCTCTACATCGCCCACCGCGCCAAGGTCATGCCCGCGCTGGAAAAGGAAGCCAAGGTGCTGCGCGACGTGTTCAAGTACGACGCGCGCATCCTGGATGCCGACACCGTCAAGCGCGAGTACGTCGACGACAAGGAAGCCGCCGGCGCCATGCATGAGCCCGAAGGCATCGGCATCCATGCCGGCAAGCTGGCCTTCGGCTACCTGCGCCGCGCGCGCGCGCTGGGCGCCAAGGTGCATCCCTCCAGCCCGGTGCTGAGCTGGGAGACGCGCGGTGGCGTGCATTACCTCAAGACGCCTGGCGGCATCGTGCGCGCCCGCGCGGTGGGCGTGGCCACCGGCGGCTATACCTCGCCGAGCCTGCACGCGCAGCTCAAGAACCGGCTGTTCCCGATCCTGTCGAACTCCATCGTCACGCGCGTGTTGACGCCCACGGAGCGCGAGGCGTGCAATTTCCGCACGACGCAGGTCATCACCGATACCCGCATCCTGCGGCACTACTACCGCCTGATGCCGGACGGCCGCCTGCAGATCGGCAGCCGCAGCGCCATCACCGGCAACGATGCGCCGCAGCATAAGTACAAGGACAAGCTCATTGCCGACCTGCACCGCAAGTTCCCTGCGCTCGAAGGCATCCAGATCGACTATTCTTGGTGGGGCTGGGTCGACGTGAGCCATGACATGATGCCGCGCATTTTCCAGCCGGACCCGGCCCAGACCATCTACTACGCAATGGGTTACGGCGGTAACGGCGTGATGTATTCCGCGCAGGCGGGCAAGCGCATGGCGGCGCTGATCGCGGGCAAGAGCGCGGGGCCGGAACTGCCGATCTTCCGCTCGGCGCTGCCGTTCCCGAATGTGCGCGAGATGGTGGAAGCGCAGGCGTTCGCGCCGTTCCGCCGCTTCGGGCAGTGGTTCCTGTATCGCTGGTATCACATGAAGGATGAAGTGATCTGAACCTGGAAGGCTGCAGGTTGAAGGTTGAAGGTTAATAAATGCGGGGTCCCCCAAGAACCGCTATCCCACTCAAGACGAGGAGCCAGGCATGGGCCGAGGCCATCAATCCGTACCCCCGCAGCCAGGCCGCCGCGGCGTGCTGCGCTCGCTCGGCGCACTCGGCGCCGGCGCCGCGCTGACCCACCCGGCGCTGCAAGCGCTGGCGGCCGCCGCCGATGCGCGCATCGAGATGCCGTTCGAGAACGGCGAGCGCGAACTGGTGGCCTTCCCCCAGAAGCGCCCGCTGATCCTGCTGACCAGCCGGCCGCCGCAGCTGGAGACCCCGTTTGGCGTGTTCAACGAGGGCCCGATCACGCCCAACGATGCCTTCTTCGTGCGTTACCACTGGAGCGGCATCCCCACCAGCATCGATCCGCAAACCTACCGGCTGCGCGTGGGCGGCAAGGTCAACGCCCCGCTGGAACTCTCTCTCGACGAGATCAAGCGCCTGGCCACCCCGGTGGACCTGGTGGCGGTCAACCAGTGCTCGGGCAACAGCCGGGGCTTTTTCTCGCCGCGCGCCAACGGCGGGCAACTCGGCAACGGCGCCATGGGCAATGCGCGCTGGACCGGCGTGCCCCTGAAAGCGCTGCTGGACAAGGCCGGCGTGCAAGCCGGCGCCATGCAGGTGAGCTTTGACGGCATGGACCGCCCGCCGCTGGAAGGCAGCCCGGACTTCGTCAAGGCACTGGCCATCGACCACGCGCTCGACGGCGAGGTCATGCTCGCCTGGGCCATGAACGGCGCGGACCTGCCCATGCTCAACGGCTATCCGCTGCGCCTGATCGTGCCGGGCTACTACGGCACCTACTGGGTCAAGCACCTGGCCGATATCCAGGTGCTGGACAAGCCGTTCGACGGGTTCTGGATGAACGCGGCCTATCGCATTCCCGACAATCCCTGCGCCTGCGTGGCGCCCGGCACGGCCCCCGCGCGCACGGTGCCGATCAACCGCTTCAATGTGCGCTCTTTCATCACCAGCGTGGCCGATGGCGCCAGGGTGCAGGCCGGGCGCCAGACCGTGCTGCGCGGCATCGCCTTCGACGGCGGCCATGGCGTTGACGAGGTGGCCCTGTCGACGGACGGCGGGCGCACCTGGCGCGCGGCGCAACTGGGCAAGGATCTGGGCCGCTACTCCTTCCGCGAATGGACGGCGGCGTTCACGCCGCCAAGGAAGGGCGAATACGAACTGAAGGTGCGCGCCAGCAACCGCATCGGCCAGAGCCAGCCGCTCACCGCGCTGTGGAACCCCGCCGGCTATATGCGCAACGTGGTGGAAACCACGCGCGTGGTGGCAGCATGAAGGAGGCCGCCATGCAACTCGCCAAGCCCTTGCGCCGCCACGGCGGGATAGTCGCCTTTGCCCTGTGCGCTGCCGGCATGGCGAGCGCCGCGCTAGCACTGGAAATCACGCTGCCGCCAGAGACCGCGCGCTACACGCCGAGCGACCTGCCCGGCTATCGCCTGGTGCAGCAGAACTGCATGACCTGCCACTCCGCGCAGTACGTGCTGACGCAACCGCCATCGTCGCCGCGCGGCTACTGGGAGGCGACGGTCAAGAAGATGAAGAAGCCTTTCGGCGCGCCGTTCGCGGATGAAGACATCCCCGCCATGGTCGACTACCTGACCAAGACCTATGGCGCGGAACGCACGGCCTACGCTGCCGCGCCCGCGGCGCCAGGCAGCGCGCCAGCGCCGGCTGCCTCAGCTTTGATCGCCGGCAGCCATGATCCCCAGGCCCTGCTCGCGGCCAATGGCTGCACCGCCTGCCACGCCGTCGACAAGAAGGTGGTGGGGCCCGCGTTCAAGGAGGTCGCGGCAAAGTACGCGAACCAGCCGGGCGCTGCGGCGCTGGTGGCGCAGAACATCCGCGCGGGCGGCGCGGGCAAGTGGGGGCAAGTGCCGATGCCGGCCTATGCCGCACTCTCCAAGGAAGACCTGCAAAGCCTGGCGGGGTGGATCCTCGGCCGCTGAGAAGCCGTGGCGCCGGACTGCGGGCAACCCGCATTTCCCCGGCGCGCGGCTTCGCCCATAATCTGCCGCACATGACAACGGCCCGGCGCACCTCCACAACGGCGTCCACGGCAATGGCCACAGCAACGGGAGCGGCATGGCAAGCGTAGGCAAGGCAAACACGTTCTGGAACCGGCTGCTGCAGCTTTCCTCCGATTCCGGCGTCAGCCTGCAGGCGCAGTTGCGCCAGCAGCTGGTGTCGGCCATTCTCGCCCGGCAGTTGCCGGAAGGCAGCGCCCTGCCCTCCAGCCGCGAGCTGGCGGCCACGCTGGGCATCGCCCGCAACACGGTGATCCTGGCTTTCCAGCAACTGGTCGAGGAGCGCTTCCTGGAGACCAAGCCGCGGCGCGGCTACTTCGTGGTGGAACAGTTGCCCAGCGCCGCCAGGCCTGGCTCAGCGCAGGCCCGGGCCATTGGCGCGGCCATCCCCGAGGACACAGGCGAAGGCCGCCCGGACTGGGACGCGCGGCTGCCGGACATGACCGGCAAACGTGCGATCGTCAAGCCCAGCGAGTGGCAAAACTATCCCTACCCCTTCATCTACGGCCAATTCGACCCCGCGCTGTTTCCCACCGCCGACTGGCGCGAATGCTCGCGCATGGCGCTGGCCGTGCTGGAGATCCGCGGCTGGGCGTCGGACCTGATCGACCGCGACGATCCACTGCTGATCGAGCAGTTGCAAAAGCACATCCTGCCGCGCCGGGGCGTGTGGGCCAACCCCGACGAGATCATGGTCACCATGGGCGCGCAAAACGCGCTCTACCTGCTGGCCGACCTGCTGATGCAAGGCGCACGGGTCGGGCTGGAAGAGCCGGGCTATAACGATGCGCGCCACATCTTCGGCATGCGCGCGCGCGAGGTCGTGCCGCTGGCGGTGGACGAGTCCGGCCTGTGCCCCGACGACGCGCTGGCCCAGTGCGACTACGCCTTCATCACGCCCAGCTACCAGTGCCCCACCACGGTCACCATGCCGCTGGAACGGCGCGAGACGCTGCTGCTCGAAGCCCGCCGCCACGACGTGGTGCTGATCGAGGACGACTACGACACCGAGAACCCCGCGCTGACCCAGCCCATCCCCGCGCTGAAAAGCCTGGACCGCGATGGCCGCGTGATCTACGTGGGCAGCCTGTCCAAATCCTTCGTGCCCGGCATCCGGCTCGGCTACATCGTCGCCCCTGCCGCCGTGATCCGCCAGGCGCGCGCGCTGCGCCGCTTCATGCTGCGCCATCCGCCCGCCAACAATCAGCGCGCCACGGCGCTGTTCATCTCGCTGGGCCACCACGACGCGCTGCTGCGGCGCGTGGCGCCCATCTTCCAGCGCCGCGCCGAGATCCTGCGCGACATGCTGGCGCGCCACCTGCCGCAGGCGCGCGCGCGCAACTCGCCCGGCGCGTCATCGTTCTGGGTGGAAGGCCCGCCCGGGCTCGACGCCCGCAAGCTGGCCGCGATCGCGCTCACGCACGGCGTCATCATCGAGCCGGGCGACGTGTTCTTTTCTACCGATGCGCCGTCGCCGCACTTGCGCATGGGCTATACGGCCATTGCGGAAGAGCGGATCGAGGAAGGAGTGAAGCTGCTGGGGCAGTTGATCGGGCAGGCGATGGTGCGGTGACGGCCCGGTGAAGGCGCACGGCGCGGCCGCGCACGCGATGCGTTGGTTTGCTCCGCCCTACCCGCCCTACCCGCCCTACCCGCCCTACCCGCCTTACTCGCCTTACTCGCCTTACTCGCCTTACTCGCCTTACTCGCCTTACTCGAATACCGGCCGGAAGAAACTACGCTCGTAGCTGACGATGCATTGCGTTTCCTGCGCGTAGCGGAACGCCGCCTGGCACGCCGGATCGTCGAAGGACTGGTTGCGATAGACCTCGTACAGCGCAAGGCTGGGGAAGGAGAACAAGGCCAGCGCCACGTTGTTGGCGCCTTCCGACGGCAGGAAGTAGCCATGATGCTGGCCGCCGAATTTCTCGACCAGCGGAATCCACAGCTTGCCGTAGTGCTCGAATTCCTTGACCTTGTTGGGGTCGACGATATAGCGCAGGTAGCAGGTGATCATGGTGGGGTGGTTGTCCTGGGTTGATTTTGCTTTGACGATGCGGCCTTCTCTTGCCTCAGCCGCCCGCCGCGCCGCCGCCAAACCCGATGACTTCCGACGCCAGCGCCCGGATCGGCCGGCCGAAGCTGGTGATGGCCGGCAGCGTGGCGTTGTGGTGGCGCCGGATCAGCTCGGCGCTGGCATGTGGCTTGTCGTGCGTGGTGTGCGCGTCGGCGGCGAGCGTGATCGAATAGCCAAGCCCGGCGGCGCGGCGCACGGTGGTGTCCACGCAGAACTCGGTGGCATAGCCGCAGATGACCAGGTGCTTCGCCCTGAGGCGGTCCAGCAGCGCGGCGAGTTCGGTATGCAGAAAGGAGTCGGGCGTGGTCTTGCGCACGCGGTGGTCGTCGGCCGTTACGACCAGCGTGCGCTCCAACTCCCAGCCTGGCGAGCCGAACGACAGCGCGCCGCCAGCCTGCTCGTGCTGCACGAACACCACCGGCACGCCGGCTGCGCGCGCCCGTGCCGCGAGGCCGTTGATGCGGCCGAGCACGGCATCGGCATCGCCCGGCCGTGGCGCGTCGTCGAACAGGCCACGTTGTACGTCAATCACGATCAGAGCGGTTTGCATCAAACGAAGGGCGGATGGCCGTTGGCAGGACAGCCGCCAGCATAAGCGACCCTCCGCGCGACCGCAACGCAATGCGCCGAAATCAATGCAAAGGCGGCGAGGCCAGCTTGACTCCACCATCCGCCGGCGTCCCGCGATCAAGCCGAATGGCCAGCAGCGCCACGGCCACTGCCGCTACCGGCACCAGTGCCGCCACCCAGGTCACGGCGCCAAGCCCTGGCCCGCGCGTGATGACCACCCCGCCCAGCCACGCCCCAATGGCATTGCCCAGGTTGAAGGCCGCGATATTGAAGCTCGAAGCCAGGCTCTGCCCTGCACCGCGGGCACGCTCCAGCACCCACATCTGCAGCGGCGCCACGGTTGCGAAGGCGGCCACGCCCAGCAGGCCGATGAAGATCACGGACAGCACCTTGCTGTGCAGGACAAAACTCATCAGCCCGAGCACCACGGCCAGCGCCAGCATGCTGCCAAGCACGGTGGCCTGCAGATGGCGGTCCGCCAGCTTGCCGCCAAGCAGGTTGCCGGCCACCAGGCCCACGCCGAAGACCAGCAGGATGGGCGAGACGGCGCTGTCGGCAAAGCCGGTGATCTGCGTCAGAATTGGCGCGATATACGTGAACACCGCAAACACGCCGGCATAGCCCAGCACCGTGGTCAGCAGCCCCAGCAGTACCGGCCGGCGCATCAGCGCGCGCAGGTCGCGGCGCAGGTCCGGGGCTTGCGGTGCTTCGCGTTCGGCCGGCACCGCCAAGGCAATCACCAGCACCGCCACCAAGCCGACGGCGGCCACCGCCCAGAAGCTGGCGCGCCAGCCGTAGGCCTGGCCGAGCCAGGTGCCGAACGGCACCCCGAGCACACTCGCCACCGTCAGCCCGGTGAACATCACGGCAATGGCAGAGGCGCGCTTGTGCGGCGCCACCAGCCCGGTGGCAACCACCGAGCCCACGCCAAAGAACGTGCCGTGCGCCAGCGCGGTGAGCACCCGCGCGGCCATCAACAGCGCATAGTTTGGCGCCAGCGCGCAGGCCGCGTTGCCGATGGTGAAGATCACCATCAGGCCAAGGAGCGCCGTCTTGCGCGGCCAGCGGGCGGTCAGCGCGGTCATGACCGGCGCGCCGGCCACCACGCCGAGCGCGTAGCCGGAAATCAGCAAGCCCGCCGCCGCGATGGAGACGCCGAGGTCGGTCCCGACCTCCAGCAGCAGGCCCATGATGATGAATTCTGTGACGCCGATGCCGAAGGCGCCGGCGGTCAAGGCATAGAGAGCGAGTGGCATAGGGAGTATGTGAAGCGGTATGCGGTATGCGGTATGCGGTATGCGGTATGGGTTACATGCAATCCAGGAAGCCGGAGCAGCATGCTGCGAAGTATGGGGACGGGGAGATTGGTGCGGTAGACTGCCCACACGAACAACATTTATGAATTGAATTCACAATGTCGAGGCTCGAAGTCAACCGCTCCGGCGAGATGGAAGTGTTCGTGCGGGTGGTGGAACAGGGCGGGTTCTCCGCCGCCGCGCGCGCGTTGCGCATGACGCCGTCGGCCGTGAGCAAGCTGGTGGCGCGGCTGGAGGCCCGGCTCGGCGCGCGACTGGTCAACCGCTCCACGCGCCGCATCGAGCTCACGGCGGAAGGCAGTGCCTTCTATGAACGCGCCGTGCGCGTGCTGGCGGACCTGGACGATGCCGAGCGCGGTGCCGCCGCCAGCGCCGTGCCCCACGGCCGCGTGCGCATCAATGCCAACGTGCCCTTTGGCGACCACTTCCTGCTGCCGCTGGTGCCGGAATTTTTGGCGCTGTATCCGGACATCCAGCTCGATATCGTGCTGACCGACCAGGTCATCGACCTGATGGAGGAACGCACCGACGTGGCGATCCGCGCCGGCGAGCTGAAGAGCTCGCAGCTGGTGGCCCGCAAGCTGGGCGAGACCCGCATGGTGGTGGTGGGCGCGCCCGCCTACCTGGCGCGCTGCGGCACGCCCCGCGTGCCCGCCGACCTGGCCGGGCACAACTGCCTGAAGCTAGGCTACGCGCGCGCGATCGAAGGCTGGCCGATGCTCGAAGGCGGGCAAGCCACCATGGTGGCGCCGCTGGGCAATGCCATGACCAGCAATGGCGACGCGCTGCGGCGGATCGTGGTCGGCGGGCTGGGGCTGGCCAGGATGGCCGTGTTCCAGGTCCGCGAGGACATCGCCGCCGGGCGGCTGGTGCCGCTGCTGGAAGCGTTCAACCCCGGCGACCTGGAGGCGGTGCATGCGGTATACCTGGGCCAGGGCCGCCACTTGCCGGCGCGGGTGCGGGCGCTGCTGGATTTCCTGGCGGAGCGGGTGGAGATGGGAACTTAGGGACGCGGATCCGCCGAGACGCCTGGCTTGCTACAAGCGCCGATCGCGCGTCTAATCATTTGGAGGCTGTTTCAAGATGAGGCGGCAGGAGGGCGATATGCGCTGCACGAATTGCGGCTACGCGAACCTCGCAGGCGCCAACTTCTGTGAGGCGTGCGGGGCGCGGCTTGCGCGCATGTGCCCGCAGTGCGGCGCGGAGGCCACCCCCATTGCCAAATTCTGCCGCGCCTGTGGCGTTCCGCTCATGGATTCCCCGTCAGGATCGCCTCTGCCTTCCGGGCCAGCAGTCCCGGCCCCTGTCCACTACACGCCTCCCCATCTGGCCGAGCGCATCCTGGCTGAGCAGGCGGCAATGGAGGCCCGGGGCGAAACGGCCGGTGAGCGCAAGACCATCACGGCCCTGTTCGCCGATATGGCGGGCTCGACGGCCTTGACCCAGGACCTGGACCCCGAGGAAACGCGCCGCCTCATCGACCCCGTGGTGACGCTGATGATGGAGGCCGTGCACCACTACGAAGGCTACGTGGCCAAGTTCCTCGGCGACGGCATCCTGGCGCTGTTCGGCGCCCCCATTGCCCACGAGGACCATGCCCTGCGGGCCCTGTACGCAGCCCTGCGCATGCAGGAAGCGATGCGCCGGCACAGTGACCAGGTCCGTCTGGAGCAAGGCATACCGCTTCAGATCCGGATCGGCATCCACACGGGCGAGGTCGTGGTGCGCTCGATTCGCAAGGATGACTTGCACACGGACTACGATCCGGTCGGGCATACGATCCACATCGCCTCGCGCATGGAAGGTATCGCCACGCCGGCGTCCATCCTCGTCAGCGAATCCACCCATAAGCTGACGGAGGGGTATTTCGAGTTCAAGGCCCTGGGCACCACACATGTCAAAGGCGTCCGGGATGCGCTGGCGGTCTATGAGGTGATGGGCCTCGGGGCAATGCGCACGCGCCTGCAAATCGCGGCGCACCGTGGCCTGGCCAGGTTTGTGGGGCGCCAGGCCGAATTGGAACAGTTGCACAACGCGCTGGCGCTGGCCAAGGCGGGCCGCGGGCAGGTCGTTGCGGTGGTTGGCGAGGCCGGGGTCGGAAAATCCCGGCTGTTCCATGAGTTCAAAGCGAGATCGCAGGCGGACTGCCTGGCGCTGGAGACCTTCTCGGTTTCGCACGGCAAGGCCTTCGCCTATCTACCGTTGATCGAGCTCTTGAAGAACTACTTTCAGATCACCGCACAGGACAGCGACCGAAGCTGCCGCGAGAAGGTGACCGGCAGGCTGCTCACGCTGGAGCGCTCCCTGGAAAGTCATCTGCCCTACTTGCTCTATCTGCTCGGGAGCATCGAACCCGGCTCGGCACTGCCGACCATGGACGCTTCGATCCGACGTCAACGCACCTTCGAAGCGATTGCTTGCCTGCTGGTCCGCGAGAGCCTGAATCAGCCCCTCGAGGTCATTTTCGAGGATCTGCAATGGCTGGACAGCGAAACCGAGGCCTTCCTCAATCTGCTTATCGACCATGTGCCGGGGGCAAGGATCATCCTGCTGGTCAATTACCGCCCGGAGTATTCCCATGACTGGGGCTCCAAAGACAACTACGCCCAGCTGAGCCTGCAGCCATTGGGCCCGACCGAAGCCCAGGGACTGCTCACCGCGCTGCTCGGTGATGATCGCAGCCTGGTGCCGCTGAAGCGACGCATCCTGGACAAGACCGAAGGCAATCCGTTTTTCATGGAGGAAGTGGTCCAGACTCTGGTCGAGGAGACCGCCTTGCTCGGCCAGCCCGGCTGCTACCGCATCGAGAAGGCGCCCGCCTTGCTGCACATCCCGACCACCGTCCAAGGCGTGCTCGCGGCCCGTATCGACCGGCTCCCGCTCGCCCAGAAAGAACTGCTGCAAACCCTGGCCGTAATCGGCAAGGAGTTTCCATTGAGTCTCATCCTGCACGTCACCAGCCTGGCCGAAGACAAGCTGCGCCCGCTTCTGGCCGACCTGCAGGCGGCGGATTTCATTTACGAGCGGCCCGCATTCCCGGAAATCGAGTACGCCTTCAAGCACGCCCTGACGCAGGAGGTTGCCGGCAATTCGCTGCTCACCGAGCGACGCAGCGCGCTGCATGAGAGTACGGGCCAGGCCATCGAGGCCCTCTTCCATGGTCGGCTGAAAGACTACTGCAGCGAGCTCGCGCACCACTACAGCCGTAGTGGCAATATTCCAAAGGCTGTTGCCTACCTCCACTGTGCCGGCCAGCAGGCCCTCCAGCGTTCGGCCCAGGCTGAAGCGATCCGGCACCTGAGTACCGCCATCGAACTGCTCAAGCGGATGCCGGACAACCCCGAACGCACGCGCCAGGAACTCACGCTGCTGCTCACCCTCGGCCCGGCCCTGATGGCCGCTCGCGGTCAGGCCTCCCCGGATGTGGAGGCAAACTACAAGCGCGCGCTGGCCTTGTGCGAGCAGGAGAGGCAAACACCATACGCCTTCTCGGCTCAGCTCGGACTGTGGGCGTTTTATCAGCTGCGTGCGCAGTACGAGATTGCACACCCCCTTGGGGAACGGTTGCTTGGCCTCGCCCTGGAAACGCAGAAGCCTAAGCAGCTTGCCGAGGCGCATCGCGCGATCGGCGCCACGGTGTTCCGCCTTGGCAAGCTGGACATGGCCCGCGACCATATAGAACAGGTGCTGGCATTGCAGCGCCCGGACCCGCCCGTGTATGACTTTCTCCTCGGATACGGGCGGGATCCGGCCGTCCACGCCACGAGCACATTGGGCTGGATCCTGTGGTACCTCGGCATGCCGGATCAGGCCCGCACGCGCAGCCAGGAGGCCCTGGCGATGGCCAGGACGCGCCCGGACGCCTTTAACCTCGCACTTTGCCTTGTCTTTGCGGCTGAAGTGCACCTGTGCCGCAGGGAGGTGCAACTGACCCGCGAGTACGCCGAGGCCGCCATCGCGGTCTCGTGCGAGCAGGGATTCCCGATCTACCTGGCGTGGGGAACCGTCCTGCTTGGCTGGGTGCTTGCCGAACAGGGGAATCATGCGGAGGGGATAGCCCAGATACAGCGGGGCCTGGCCGCCTATCAGGAGACCGGCGCAGCGCTGGGACAGCCAAATCTTCTGGCCCTGCTCGCGGATGCCTACGGAAAGGCGGGGCAAATCCATGCCGGACTAGCTGCGCTGGCCGAGGCGCAAGCCTTGGCAGAAGAGACGGGAGAGCGGCTTGACGAAGCGACGCTGTATCGCCTCAAGGGAGAACTGATACTCCGGCAGTCAAGCCTGGCACCCTTGTCGCCCACCGGCAGCGATGAAGCCGAAGCGTGCTTTCAGAAAGCGATCGCGGTCGCCCGCGACCAGGGTGCCCGGTCACTGGAACTGCAAGCCGTGCTGAGCCTGGCCGGCCTATGGCGCCGGCAAGGAAAGCTGAGCGCGGCGCGCCGTGCGCTGGCGGTAATCCATGGCAGCTTCCGCGAGGGCTCCGATACCGCAGACTGGCAAGAGGCCAAAGCCCTCCTGGATGATCTGACGCGGCAGGATGGCACGACCCCGGTGCCTTCTCCCGAATGACTCAGATGCAAACCCGCTTCCTGGCACTGTGGTCGCGTTCGGGCGGCACGCAGGCTGTCGAGGCCTATGCGGATCTTGCGCGCTGCTATGCCGAGCCGGCACGGCACTATCACACGCTCCACCATGTTCGCCGCTGCCTGCGCGATCTGGACTGGGCGCGCAGCGCGATTCCCGATACTGACGCCGTCGAGCTGGCGCTCTGGTGCCACGACGTCATCTATATTCCCGGGGCGCAAGACAATGAGCAACGCAGCGTTGAGTGGCTCCGCTACTGGGCCGGAGGCCGGATTGCCGCAACGGAGCGCATCGCCGGGATGATCCTGTGCACCTCACATGCCGGCATGGCCGCGAATCTGGCAGGCCAATTTACCGCCGACATCGACCTTGCCGTGCTGGGTTGTGCCCGCGCGCGCTTTCGCCAGAACGGCGCGCACTTGCGGGCCGAGCGTCCTGACCTGGATGAGGTTGCCTATGATTGCGCCGAACGGGCTTTCCTGCGCGCCCTGCTTGATCGCCCTCGCATCTATCACACCGATCTGTTCCATGCTCGCTATGAAGCGCGCGCACGCCGCAACCTGGCGTGGCGGCTTGCGCAGCCGGCGGCATCCGGGGCCTCGTCTTGCATCAAAGAAATTCCCCTCTGATATCGATGGTCGAACGCTGGCCAATGTGGTCGTAGTGCGCCTCCAGCCACGTCCCGGCCTCAGTCCTTCCCTTGTCACGCAGCGAACAAAGGAAGGCCCAGTCAGCGTTGTACTTGCTCGACACGCCCAGCGCGGCCATCGTCTCATCCGACCGGATCGAGTGGATCATCATCTCCTTCATTTCGCTCCGGTCGATCTTGCCTTGCTGGATCAGCGAAGTCACGAATGCGATGGCGCGCATCTCTCGGATGAGGGATGAGTTAAAGCTGACTTCGCTGACGCGATTGAGAATGTCCGCGGCCGTGGTCGGCACGCCACGGCGCACGATCGGGTTGATGTGCACGATCACGACGTCATGGGTATTGCAGTGATAAATCAGCGGGAAAATTGCCGGGTTGCCAACATAGCCGCCGTCCCAATAGTGCTGGCCATCGATGGCCACTGCCTGGAACAGCGTTGGCACACAGGCTGATGCCAGTACCGCGTCGATGCACAGGTCCTCGCCTGAAAAGATGCGTATCCTTCCGGTCTCGATATTGGTCGCGCACAGGTAAAGATGAATGGGGCAGCGCTGGCGCAACGCTTCGAAATCTACCTGCTTCGCCAACACATCCCGCAGCGGGTTCATGTTGTTGGGATTGAACTGGTATGGCGACAGGAGACGCAGAACGATGTCGGCCATCGCATACAGCGGAGAATGGTCCAGGCCCAGGGTGTGTGTCCCCTTGATCCACGGCACCCAGCGCAATGGACTGTATCGTTCAGCCGATTGGGCGATAGCGAGCCAGAAGTCATGCAGCGCCTGGCGCGCGCCGTCGCGCCCTCCCTGCAACAGCCCGTAAGCCAGCACGGCGGCATTCATGGCGCCCGCACTCGTCGCGCTGACGCCCTCGATGCCGAGTCGCCCGTCCTCGAGCAGCCGGTCGAGGACCCCCCATGTAAACGCGCCATGCATGCCACCGCCCTGCAATGCAAGGGCCACAGCTTTCTGTTCCCCATTCTGTTCCCCATTGTCAGGACTCATGCGATGCTCCCCTTCCATCCCTGACAAGCCGGCGATAGCGGTGGCTGGATAAGCGCCCACGGTCCGTCGTCAAGTATTGGTTTGGCCACGTCCTTTGCGCGCGAAGCAACGCAAAGGCTAACAAAAGATATTTGAAGTTAACACCTTGATGCGCATTTTGTTAGGGCTTCTTAGCACTTGGTTCCCGGAGGAGGGAAAGGACTGCTGCGCCGGATACGCTGGCGTCGCGCCGCTTTCAGGTTGGGAACGGACAAGCTGCGCCAATGCGCGAGGCAATCCCGGCGCGTTACCGGTTACCGGTCACAGCTCATCGGCCGCCTGCAGCCCCTTCTCCACCATATCCAGCAACCGCTGCCCGATCTGGTGTGCCTGCCCTGGCGACATCGCCACCATGCGCAGCGGCCCGTCGATGACCAGCATCGACAAGCCATGCACGGCGGACCACGCGAGGTATTCGGCGCCGGGACGGCGCGCGGCGGACAGCACGCCGGCCTCCATCATCCGGTCCAGCGCCGCGCCGAGCAGTTGGTAGGGGTTGAGGCCGCTGTCGCCCGCCTTGTCAGGGACCGGCACGCCTTCCAGTTCGTCCGGCACCGAGAATGCCGTGCGGAACAGGCCGGGCTCGGCGAGCGCGAACTGCATGTAGCCGGTGCCGACCGCGCGCAGGCTGGCGCGCGCGAAGTCCGCGGGTGCCGCGCTGGCGTCCAGCGCGGCGAGTTGAGCCTCGATGGCCTGCGCCAGCGACGCCAGCGCAGCGGCGCGTACCGCCTGCAGCAAGTCCTGGCGGCCGGCGAAGTGGCGGTAGGCGGCATTGGGCACGACCCCGGCGCGCCGGGTGGCCTCGCGCAACACGACCGCATCCGGGCCACCATCGCGCGCCAGCTCCATGCCGGCTTCCAGCAACGCGCGGCGCAGGTCGCCGTGCCGGTAGGTGCTGCGTAGCGCTGGGGTGGTGGCTGCCGCCGCATCCGCGGGAACGGCGGGAACGGCAGTGCCGCCGGCGTCGGCCGAATCCGTTGGGCTCGCGATGCGCGTGGTGCGCGGGATACTTGAAGAGCGCTTTGCGCCGGTCATTTCCTCACCATGTGGACAGCGTCCATTTTCTTTACTATTGTAGTGGACAGTGTACACAATGATTGACCGGATCGTCGCCATGACCCTGCGGCCCCCCGTCGCTCAAGGAGCAAGGATGGCAAACTCCACATCGTCCCCCTCGTCGCCCTCGCCCTCGTCCTCTTCGCACCTTGCCAGCGAAGCCGAAGTGCGTGCCCTGGTCGACACCTGGGTCAACGCCATGCGCGCGAAAGACGCCGTTGCCATGATGCGCAACTATGCTGAAGACGTGGTCATCTTCGATGTGGCGCCGCCCGCGCACTTGCGGACCCTGGGTGCGCGCCACCATTTGTTTTCGCAAGATCGCTGGCCGATGGCTGGTAGTGCATGAGCACGCATCGATGCCGGTGAGTTTCAACCCCTGACGCGTTTCAACCCTGGAAGTGGAAAGGAGACAAGATGCTAGTCCAACCCTATCTGTTCTTTGAAGGCCGTTGCGAGGAGGCGGCTGAGTTCTACAAGCGCGCCGTCGGCGCCGAGGTGGTCATGATGATGCGCTTCAAGGAGGCGCCTCCGCCGGAGTCTCCCCCGCCCGAAGGCGCTTGCGCGCCCGCGGCCGGCACCGAAGAGAAGATCATGCACATGTCCATGCGCATCGGCGAGACCACGGTGATGATGTCCGATGGCCGGTGCACGGGCAAGCCCGATTTCCAGGGCTTCTCGCTGTCCGTGACCGTGCCCGATGTGGCCAGCGCCGACCGCGTGTTCAACGCCCTGGCCGAGGGCGGCCAGGTGATGATGCCACTGGGCAAGACCTTCTATTCGCCACGCTTTGGCATGACGGCCGACCGCTTCGGCTTGATGTGGATGGTCATCGTCCTGGAGTCCTGAGCCGCGCTGCATCAGACTGAGCCAAGCCACGCCGGTCATTCCGGCGTGGCTTTTTTCATTGCTCGTTATGCTGCATATTGTGTCTTTTATTGGCCTGGCCAACGCCGGCTACTACGCCATCGAATCCCTGCGCATCGAGAAAGGCTACCGCGCCTGGAGCTGCGAGCTGACCACCGACATCAACCCCTTCGAGGCGGGGCTATCCTTCGCCTGCAAGCTCGACAAGCCGATCCCGTTCCGTGGCCGCGAGGCACTGCTGAAGCGGCGGCGGCGCGGTGCGCCCGGCGGGCTTTGTCACCTCGGCGGCCTTCGGGCATACGCTCGGTTGCCCGGTGGGCTTGGCGCTGCTGCAGAGCCGGCCCACGGGGGAGCGATAACTAGCGATAACGGTAAGGCTCAGCCTTGCTTGCCGTCGGGGCCGGACGTGGCCGTTGCCTGGTTGGACTTCAGTGCGCAAGGCGTCTGCGCTTGCTGCTTTGCCTGCGCCTGCTTCTGGGCGCGCGCGCGTTCGATAACGCTCCAGTCGGGACCGGCAAAGGCGGGCAGCGAGGCAGCGAGGGTCGTGACGCTCAGCAGCGCCAGCACGATGGTTTTCATGATTTGTCTTGAGACAGAATTGGCAATGGCAATGACATTGCGTGGAGGATCTTGATATTTGCATACTTGCCGGTCCGGCCGTGGGTGGAGGGGTCCCGGGGCCGGACCGGCAGCGCTGTATCAGGCGCTGGCCTGGCGGTTGTCAGCCGCGCCATGCGCCGGCGGGGCCGACACGCCGGTCAGGTCGCGCCCGGCGAGGTTCAGTGCCGCAGCTGCGCTGCCGTGCGCGCCGTCCGTGAACGGGTCGCGACGGTCGCCAACGCGAGCGCCATCGGTGAAGGGATCGCGGCGGTCGCCAACGCGGGCACCGTCGGTGAAGGGGTCGCGCTTGCCATTGTGGAGTGCGTAGCCGTACTTGTCGCCGGCGTTGGTGCTATCTTTCGGACCCGTTGCACCGGCTTGCGTTGCGGCCAGGAGGCAGACGCCGAAGGCGGCTGCGGAAACAAGGGTCGTGAAGCGCTTCTTATTCATGATTGCTGCTTAATTCCAGATTGGGCGGCACTTTCCACTGGGTGTGGAGCGGGATAGGCGGATTCTTGCGTCCCGCATGTCGTCTGTTTCGCCTTTTGATCTGCACCGCGTGTTCGATGCGTTCGATGCGTTCGATGCGTTCGATGCGTTCGATGCGTTCGATGCGTTCGATGCGTTGAGCAGCGCGGTACAAGCACACAGTGTAGCCACGGCGAATCATTCCTGGGATGAATTAAACGTCTCACTTCCAGTCGAATTTTTCACAACACAAAACCGCACGAGCCGCGCGTGTACGGTGATGGATCGCGCCATGGCCGCATCGGCGCATGCAAAACCCGACTGGCCCGCGCGACTTTAAATCATGTTGTCCGCGCGTATGGCATGGGTACACTCTGCACGCCCTTCCCCTGGCCCCAGACTGCCATCACAAGAAACAGAACACTCCCGGCCGCCCCCGAATGACAGACTCTCCTCGCCCTGCACCGCTCCAGCGGCCCTCCCCTGAAGACATCCGCAAGCGCATCTACGCCATCGTTGCCGCATCCTCCGGCAACCTGGTCGAGTGGTTCGACTTCTACGTCTACGCGTTCTGCGCCATCTACTTCGCCCCCTCGTTCTTCCCCAAGTCCGACCCCACTGCGCAACTGCTGAATACCGCCGGCGTTTTCGCCGCGGGCTTCCTGATGCGGCCGATCGGCGGCTGGCTGTTCGGGCGGATTGCGGACCGCCACGGACGCAAGAACTCGATGCTGATCTCGGTGCTGATGATGTGCTTCGGCTCGCTGCTGATCGCTTGCCTGCCCACCTACGGCGCCATCGGCAACTGGGCGCCCGCGCTGCTGTTGCTGGCGCGGCTGCTGCAAGGCTTGTCGGTCGGCGGGGAATATGGCACCACGGCCACGTACATGAGCGAGATCGCGCTCAAGGGGCGGCGCGGGTTCTTCTCATCGTTCCAGTACGTCACGCTGATCGGTGGCCAGTTGCTGGCCGTGCTGGTGGTGGTGGTGCTTCAGCAACTGCTGGATGAGGCGCAGCTGCGGAGCTGGGGCTGGCGCGTTCCGTTTGTGATCGGCGCGCTCACCGCCGTGGTGGCACTGGCATTGCGCCGCACGCTGCGCGAAACGTCATCCGCGGCTACGCGCGGCAACAAGGAGGCAGGCAGCCTCGCCGCGCTGTTCCGGCATCACAAGGCGGCGTTCCTTACCGTACTGGGCTATACCGCCGGTGGCTCGCTGATCTTCTACACGTTCACCACGTATATGCAGAAGTACCTGGTGAACTCCGCCGGCATGTCCATCAAGACGGCAAGCACGGTGATGACCGGCAGCCTCTTTGTCTATATGTGCATGCAGCCGCTGTTTGGCGCATTGTCCGATCGCATTGGCCGGCGCAGCAATATGCTTGCCTTTGGCGCGCTGGGGACGGTTGCCACCGTGCCGCTCCTGAGCGCCCTGCAGATTGTCTCCAGGCCGCTCGCGGCCTTCGTGCTGATCTCGATCGCACTGGCAATCGTGAGTCTCTACACATCGATCAGCGGCATCGTGAAGGCGGAGATGTTTCCCCCGGAAGTGCGCGCATTGGGCGTGGGGCTTGCGTACGCGATCTCCAATGCGATCTTTGGCGGCTCGGCCGAGTACGTGGCGCTGGCGCTGAAGTCAGCCGGCCATCAATCGGTGTTCTACTGGTATGTGACGGCGATGATGGCGCTGGCGTTCGGGGTCAGCCTGCGCCTGCCGCGCCAGGCCAGGCACCTGCGCCACGAGTATTGAGGCGCCAGGGCCATACACCGGGCTTCGGTCAGGCGGCGCGATCCCAGGCCTGCAGCTGTTCGGCCGTGGCACCGGCGCCGCCGCAGACGATGACCAGCACGTCGCTCGCCGCCGTCACCGCGGCAGGCTTGCGCTCCAGCGCGGCCAGCGCCGCGCCGCATGCCGGCTCCACCACGATCCGGTGCTCGGCCAAAAAGCGCAGGCACGCGCCCACCGCTTCCTTGTCCGTGACCACCTCGCTGACGATCGGATGCAGTTTTGACCACTCGAGCGATTTGGCGCAAGGGCTCTTGGCACCCAGCGAGGTCGCGATGCTCGTGATGGCGGGCAGCTCGACCTGCGCGCCGGCCGCCAGCGAAGCGGCGTAGGAATCCGCGCCAACGGTCTCGGCCGCGATGACGGGCACATCGTGCCAGCCATTGCGTTCCAGCCCGGCCAGCACGCCGCACAGCAAGCCGCCCCCGCCTACCGATAGCAGCACCGCGCCCGGCTTGACGCCGGCGGCGGCCACCTCGTCGATCATCGTCGCGTGGCCTTCCCACAGCAGGGGATCGTCAAACGGGTGGATAAACGCATACTCCGGGCGCATCAGCGAAAGCGCGTGATCGTTGGCCTCGCTCCATGCGCGTCCGTGCACGACCAGATCGGCGCCTTCGGCCGCGATACGCTCTCGCGCCGCGGCCGAGGTGGTCTCGGGCACGACGACGGTCACCGGCACGCCAAGCAGCCGCCCGCTGTAGGCGACGGCAATGCCCGCATTACCGCCCGACGAGCACACGAAGCGTTTTGCGCCCCACTCCTTGTAGGTCTGGCATGCATGGCCGACGCCGCGCGCCTTGAACGAGCCCGGGGGCTGCAAGGCCTCCATCTTGAACCACACCGAGCGCCCCAGCCGTGCCGAGTAGGACGTGGATCGCAGCAGCGGGGTGACGATGTGCAGGCTCACGGGCAGGGCTTTTTCAGCATGGGGCATGGTGGCGCTTCTTGGTTCTGGCATGAAGAACCTTGAATGTTAGAAGCCTGCCGCCTATGCGGTCAAATGCCTATCAATCCCGAAAGCTATACTTACAAGGCATAGCAATATTCAGAGGGCAACTGGCAGAGTATGCGAAACATCGAAACGCGGCACTTGCGCTACTTCATCGCCGTCGCGGAAGAAGGCAGCATCATCGCGGCATCCCGGGCGCTGAACATCACGCAGCCGGCCTTGTCGCGGCAGATCCAGGATCTGGAGGGGGTGATCGGCGCCCCGTTGTTCGAGCGGCATGCCAAGGGCGTGCAACTCACCGATGCCGGCACCAGCTTGCTGCACGACGCGAAGCAGTCGCTGCTGCAGCTGGAACAGGCACGCGACCGGGCCTATCGCATTGCACAGGGCCAGACCGGCTCCTTTTCGCTCGGCATCATGCCCAGCTACCTGGCCTCGCCGGTGACGCTGGCGATTCTTGCGCACTTCCGGGAGCACAACCCGGAGATCCTGCTCTCCATCGAGCCGCTGTTGTCATTGCAGCAGGCACAGGCAATCCGCGGCGAAGAGCTGGACGGCGGCATCATGGCCTGGCGCACGCCGGACGATGCCAGCCTGAGCGGCATCGCCCTGTACCGGGAGCGCTTTGTGCTGGCCGTGCCGGCGCAGCATGTCTCGCCGGCGAAGCGCGCGCGGCGGCTGGCCGACATCGCCGGCGAACGCTTTGTGTGGTTCAACCGCGAGAAGTCGAGCGCGCAGCACAGCCTGCTGATTGCGGCGTGCGCCAAGGCCGGGTTCACGCCGCATATCGTCCAGATCGGCACCGACACGCCAACCATCCTGGGGCTGGTCGCCGCCGGCATGGGCTGCGCGCTGGTGCCCGCCAGCTCACAACTGCACGCGCCGCCCACCATCGCCTTCATCGCGCTGGCCGACCTGACCGATGGTGTCGATATCGAGTTCGTATATTCGGCAGCGCACCGCTCGCCACGCGTGCAACGCTTTATCGAATCGGTCCGGCATGTCACCGGCACCAAGGCAAAACACGCACGCGGCAAGCCATAGGGCCGCAGCCACTCAGTGTGCCTCGCTGATCCTGTGCTCTGCCTACCCCGGAGGAATACAGATCGTAAAAACCTCCAGGCTCTCTCGGCAACCATACGCCGGTGACTCCAGGTGTCCGGCACCACCTGCTGCGTGTCGCACATGGCTTGCGAGATTTGCGCGCCCCCAGGAAGAATCAGAACTTGCCTGCGTCCATTCTGCTTCTGCGCAAGCGGGTATGGCACGTAGCCGCTTCCTTCCTCTAGCGGAATCATGCGGTAATACGAAGGCTTGCGATTTTCATCAAGCAGTCATACACGAACGGAAGAGGAATCGGCGATGACACGTGACCCGTCGATGCTATCCACCGCACGTAACATGGCCAACAACACTTGGTGGAGACGATCCCAAACGCCGGGCTTCTGCCACGCGTGCAGCAGTCGCCAGCAACTCATTCCGGAGCCACAAGTGGCTTGGCTCACCGCACAAGCTGTTTCAGTCCTGCAACAGCTTGGTGCAGTAACTGACGAAATAGGCACGCCGCAAACGCTAGCGGTCTGCTGGTTTGACCTGTCTCCGGCGGGGGGGGGGGGCGCTGTAAAAAAAGGAATCCCCCGAGGCTGTTATTCGGGGGAGATGCTTGATTCGCGGCGGTGAACGCTGAGCGCTGACGACGTGTTCTTTTGCGGACCCTTCTGCCGTTGCTTACATGCTGTCCTCAACCAGCCCATCGCGGTTGGTGATTCTCGCGCCATCGGTGAATACGTCTCGTCTATCTGTGACTCTCGCCCCATCTGAATAGACATCAAACTTTGTGCTCATCCCCCCATCTGAGTATGGGTCTCGCGGCCCCAACACACTGGCGCCGTCGGTGTAGACATCTCGCGCCCCGATGCCGGCATAGGCTACGCCGGCGCCAAGCGCCGCACCCGCCGCAGCGAGCAGTAAGACTGTTTTTACCATTTCTTTCACCTCCTTTTCAGGTGGTTGCAAGAACACCGAAACGCATTCCTTTTCGCTCCAGTGCCGCCACTTTGTACGACTCCAATGTATGCGCTGAAGGCAAGCGCATGAATAAGGTCTTCTTCCGAAAAGGGCCTAGGGGATTGCCCTATTGGGCACGGCAGCCATGGTCAACGATGTCACGCAGCCGCGTACATTGCTGCATGGCGAGGGGAGCGATCCGTTCGCCCATGCGCAACTGCATGTGCTATCTGTCCTGAGCAATCTGCGGGTGATACGACGTCGACCGCATCCGGGTGCCAAGGGCCAACTGCGCCTGGATTCTGGCCGAGGACCCGAAACCCGGCACGACAATGCTCGCGCTCATACGGAATCTGGCGTCCAACCCGGGCTGTATCTCATCGAATCCATCGGCTACGCTTACCGCACAGGAGAGTTCTGACGTAGATTCATAGGGTGAATTCAACGGATCGTCCCAGCACTTCGCCTAGCACCGATTCGGGGCAAACTCGTGATTTGCCACAGGTGCATCGGACACCAACTTTCGCAAGCGTATTGTCACTGCGGCTAACGAGAAAACGGCTGGATGTGGCAGGGACTGTCCCCAGAATTTGAAGCGAACCATGGTCATCATTCCGAGCAACTCGAGGCTTAGCCTCTTCGTTCACACCGGATTTGTCGCATTGGCGTACTACGCAGGTGCAAAGCTGGGACTTGCTTATGCGGTAGTGGGCGGTGCGGTGTCCCTGGTGTGGCCTTCCAGCGGCATCGCCCTCGTTGCGCTGCTCGTTATGGGCTTCGCCGTTGCCCCCGGCATTGCCATTGGTTCCATTTTGGCCAACATGTCGGCGGGGGTGCCCCTGCCAGTGGCCGCGGTGATTGGCCTGGGCGCGACGACTGCAGCCTTGACGGCTGCATTATTGTTAAAGCGGGTAGCCCGATTCCAGAACACCCTGGACCGCATCAAGGATGTGTTAGCTTTCATCATCCTGGCTGCGACTGTCAGCACGGCAGTGAGTGCGCTGATCGGTGCGACCGCCCTCTTTGGAGGGGGCTTGGTGTCAGTCGCCGAGTACGGAGCGGCCTTTGTGAAATGGTGGCTCGGTGACATGATGGGGGTGCTCGTGGTGGCCCCGCCGCTGCTCAGCTTGTTCACGTATCCGAGCCCTATCCGCTCCGCAAAGCAGGCCGTGGAAGCGTGCGGACTGACCGTTGCGATCTTCTGGGTGAGTTACGTCATTTTCGGCGCCACCGAACTTGCCGGGCACAGCTACTATCCGGCAGCCCTGGCGATTTTTCCGTTCATTATCTGGGCGGCTCTGCGCTTCGATCACTTGGGCACCAGCCTCCTAACCTTGCTGGCCTCAATCGTGGCCATCTGGGGCACCACGAACGGCACCGGTCCCTTTGCCGCTGAATCCCCGGTGGATAGCCTCGTGAGATGGTGCGCCTTCGCGAATGTCGTGGCAGTAACCGGACTGCTGCTGGTGGCGGCACATGCTCAGGAAAAGCGCATCCATAGCCTCCTGCTGGCATCCCATGTCGAGTTGGAACGACGCGTGCAAGAGCGAACCCAGGACTTGCAGCTAGCAAACCATGAACTGAAGCAGGAGATGGCGCGACGTCGTCTATTGGAAGCAGAACTGATCCGATTCGGCGATCAGCAGCAAAGACTCATCGGCCGAGAACTGCATGACGGCCTCGGGCAGCACCTCACCAGCTTGGGCTTCTATTGCGCCACCTTGAATCAAGAACTACAGAAGCATAGCCACCCAGCCGCCGCGAAGGCGGCTACCATCGTCGAATTGGTGAAGCAGGCGTCCTTGATGACCCGCAAGATTGCCCATGGCCTGGACCCGGTCGCCATGGAATCTGGTGGCCTCACGGTCGCCTTGCAAGGGCTGGCGCAGACGACCCGCGCGCTGAATGGCATAGGCTGCACGCTCCGCATCGAGTCAAATGTGGACTTACTGGATCCGCCGATGCAGATTAACCTTTACCGTGCGGCACAGGAAGCCGTCAATAACGCGCTGAAATATAGCCAGGGCCGCCACATTTGGATCGACCTGGAGCGCGACGGCGGCATGCAGAGGCTTTCCATCAGTGACGACGGGATGGGGGTCGATCTGGAACAAATGGAGCGTGCTTCGGGACTGGGACTTCACAGCCTGCGCCACCGGGCGAGCCTCCTGGGCGGCTCTTGCATGGTCACCCGCAATGCTTTGGGCGGCACCACGGTTGCCATCAGCTATCCGATACCAGAGAGTCCGGGACATGAAGCCATCTAGCCCGGGCCACGCGACTCAGATCCTGATCGTGGATGACCACCCCATCGTCCGGGAGGGGTTAACACACTTGCTGAATCTGCATGAGGATCTGCACGTCTGCTGTGCGGCCGGCAGTGCCGAAGATGCCCTGGCGGTGATGGCCTGCCAGCCTGATATGGCCATTGTGGACCTCAGTCTGCACTCGAACTCCGGTCTGGATCTTGTCAAGACGCTCCGGCAACACTATCCAAAGCTGGCAATCCTCATCCTCAGCATGCATGACGAAACCCTGTTTGCCGAACGCGCGCTGCGGGCCGGAGCAAACGGGTACCTGATGAAACTCGAGGCCACAGAGCAGATTATGAACGCCATCCGCGAGGTGCTGGCGGGCAATATCTACCTGAGCGCCGCAATGCATGAAAAGCTGGCGCGGACTCTGACGGTTCCCCAGAAGATTCCGGCGGGCTCAATCGCGAGCCTTTCGGAACGGGAGTTCGAGGTCCTGCACCTGATCGGACTCGGCTTCAGCACCCGCGAGATCGCCGAGAAACTGAGTCGGAGCGTCAAGACCATCGAGGCACATCAGGCCAACATTAAGGAAAAGCTGGATATTCCTAGCGGCAAGGAGCTGATGCGCTTCGCCATTCAGTGGATCGAGGGCCAGTAAGGCGGAGTCCGCCGCACCGAATAAGCCCCCCCCGGAGACCTTTAAGCATTTTTTTCAGGAGGACGATCACTTCGGTAACGGCGCCGATGGCAGGTGCTGCGCCAATGTCTAACAAATATCAGGCCAGATGGACGAAACGAAGCAAGGCACGTGTGCGTCTCCCTCTCGAACGTGTCCGGTGTGGGGTTCAAACCTGCCGTTGAACTTCTGACGGCTCGACCGGTTGAATCCGCAGTCGGGAAACGTCATTCGCTATTGGCTGTCAACTGACCGTGCCTCGGTCGAAAGCGGTCGCCGGATTGGGCGGCTGCATCGGCCAATACCCAACATTCCTGGCGGGCAGAATTGCCTATAATTTGCATTCCCCAGCGGCTATAAATAAAAGGCTTGACGCGCAAGAGGGGGCACCATGACAGACGAGTTTCGCGCCGCATTCGATCAGGCGTATTCGCGGGCCCTCGCTTTTCATGACTCCCGCGCGTCCCGACACCCCGCGGCGACAGCTAGCTTCGAAGAATTGTGGGCGGCGTTGTACGTACCAACGCCGGAAGAAGGGGTGACAGCTACCGAAGTCATCAAGCAACTGGCCGCAGGGGTAGATGCCGGCCTCATGGGGGCGGCAGGGCCTCGGTTCTTTGCAAAGGTCATGGGAGGCTCTCATCCAGTCGGCGTTGCGGTCGATTGGATGACAAGTATGTGGGGGCAGAACAGTGGGAGCTACCACGGGTCCCCCGCAGGTGCCGTCGCCGAGCAAGTCGCGTCAGCATGGCTTCTGGATTTGCTAGCGCTACCCACGGACTGCTCGATAGGCTTCACGACGGGTGCGACGATGGCAAGTTTCGTTTGCCTCGCTGCGGCGAGGAGCAAAGTATTGCACCTGGCGGGCTGGAATGCCGACGCAGATGGCTTGTTCGGCGCGCCGCCGGTCGATGTATGCATCGGCAACGATGCGCATGCCGCGATCTTTGCCGTGTTGCGCTATCTGGGACTTGGCCACGATCGTGTCATGCGAATCCCGACGGATGATGCAGGCCGCATGTTGGTTCCCGCCCTGTCCAGTGCGTTGGCATTGTGCGGCGGGCCGCTCATCGTCATCGCGCAGGCCGGTCAAATCAACACAGGTGCATTCGATCCGTTCAATGAAATTGCGGACGTCGTTCATCGCTATGGTGGATGGCTTCACGTCGACGGTGCGTTTGGCTTGTGGGCGCGCGCGTGCCCGGCGTTAGCCCAGTTGACCGCGGGCGTTGAGCAAGCGGACTCCTGGGCGACCGATGGCCACAAGTGGCTTCAGACACCCTACGATTGTGGGTACGCGATCGTCCGGGACTCGGATGCCCATCGGCGCGCGATGGCGTACGAAGCGAGCTATCTGCCGACAGCAGGCGGGGAATGCAGGGAGCCCTTTCACTACGTACCCGAACTTTCAAGACGTGCGCGCGGCTTCGCGACCTGGGCACTTATCCGCGCGTTCGGACGGCGTGGCATTGCAGCAATGATCGAACGGCACTGTCTTTTCGCCAGACGCATGGCGAAGCGCCTGACATCCGAAGCCGGTGTGTCGGTACTCAATCAGGTGGAGCTGAATCAGTTTGTCGTACAGTTCGGCGTGGGGGAGCCACTTGAGCGCCGTGATCATTTGACGAGGGCCACCATCGAAAACATCCAGGCTGCAGGGACTTGCTACGTTGCCGAGGCTACCTGGCATGATCGTCTTGTGATGCGCTTCTCTGTCATTTCCTGGGCGACGACCGAAGAGGATATCGATCGTTCCGCCGATTCGATCATAGCGTGCTGGCGACAAGTCAGTTCAACGTTCAGATGCTCACGGAAAACGCTATGACGACATTCATTGCCAAACGTCACGGCATCGTATGGCTGGTGAGCATTCTGCTGCCAGTGATGTTGTCATGCTCTGTGGCGGAAAAGTCCAGCTCGTTGAGACAGCAACTCATTGGTGGCTGGACGTTGGTGTCGGTCAGGAGTATTGACGCAGACAAGCCATCGGAGCCTTACGGCCCTGCACCAGAGGGATACTTAACTATTGGTGGCAACGGGCGGAACCCGGAAAATCGTATGGAAACGCGCTGACTGAGCTATGTTCGGGTAAAAGTTCCAGCAAATGAAGGATTCCGCTAAGCATCCCGAGCACTCGACAGAGCAGATTCTGCGGAGAGTACGCATTTCCGTGCCGCAGACAAGAGGAGGGTAGTCTTTGTCAAACCCTATTCCATCGGGGCACGCTCTGCCACCTTCGGGCTGTTCTGCCAGCCGCCGCCCAGCGCCAGGAACAGGTTGATCTGGTTGAGGGCCACCTGGCTGTCCGACGCCGCCAGTGCTGCCTCGGCCCCGGCAAGCGTGCGGTCGGCATCCAGGCTGGACAAATACGGCACGCGGCCGGACTGGTACAGCAGCCGGTGCTGGCGTGCAACTTCATTGGCATCGTCGCGCGCCACGCGCAAGGACTGGTTGCGCTCCAGCTCGCGCGTGTAGGCGCTTAGCGCACTCTGCGTCTCCTCCAGCGCCTTGAGCACCACGCCGTCGAAGCGGGCGAGTGCCGCGTCCGCGCCAGCCTCCATGCCGTGGATGCGCGGGCGCACGCCATTGGTGGGCAGGTTCCAGGTGATCAGCGGGCCCATGCCCCAATGCGCGGTCGGGCCGGTGCCGAGATCGCTCAGGATGCCGCTCAGGCCGGCCGACGCACCGATGCGGACCGAGGGATAGAGATCGGCGGTGGCCACGCCAATCTTCGCCGTGGCCGCTGCCAGCTCGCGCTCCGCCTGGCGGATATCGGGGCGGCGCTTGAGCAGCGCGGCACCGTCGCCAACGGGCATCGCCTGGCGCAGCGTCGGCTCCTCATGACATTCGGATACGGCTTGCGGCAACGCTGCCGGCGGCTGGCCCAGCATGACGGCGAGCCGGTAGGCCGCGCCCTCCTTCTGCGCCTTGAAACGCGGCAATGCCGCGCGCAAGGTCTCGGCCTGCGCGCGGGCGCGCAGCATGTCGGCAGGCTGGCCACGGCCGGCGGCTACCATCTTGCCGGCGATCTCCACGCCGCGCGTCTGCAGCGCGAGCTGCTGCTGCGCCACCGCCAGCTCGTGCGTGGCGGCGCAACCCTGCACATAGGCGCGCACGGTTTGCGCGACCACGCTCACGCGCGCCATGTCCAGCGCGGCCTGGCTTGCCTGCGCGCTGGCCAGCGCGGCCTCGTCGGCGCGGGCCAGCTTGCCGAAGAAGTCCACCAGATACGACACCGAGAAGCCGACATCGCCCAGGTTGAAGACCGGCACCTTCTCCTTGAGCAGGAAGCTCTCGCCCGCGATCTGCGCGCGTTCGGCCTTGGCGGAGAAGGCCGCCTGCGGCAGGTTCTCCGCTTCCACCTCGTGATAGGCCGCCAGCGCCCGGCGCAGGTTGGCGGCGGCCACGCGCAGGCTGGTATTGGCGCTGAGCGCCTGCTGCACCAGTGCATCGAGCTTGGGGTCGTCGTACAGGCGCCACCAGTCGTCCGGGACCGGCGCCGCCGAGACGGCCGGGCCATCCGTGCCGAGCAAGGGGCCGTTGGCCTCTGGCGCACGCACGGCCGCCTGCTCCGGCACGTGGTAGTCAGGGCCCACGGTGGTGCAGGCGAACAGCAACGGGGCCAGTGCTGGCAGCAGGGCAAGGCTGAGCTTGCTCATTGCGCGCCCTCCTCCGTGGTCTCGTCGCGCAGCACGGCGATGGTCTTGCGCGGCTGGGCCACGGAGACCGTCGCCGTGCGGCCCGACACCAGCCGCACATCCGCCGGCACGTCGTCCAGCGCGATGCGCACCGGCACACGCTGCGCCAGCCGCACCCAGTTGAACGTGGGGTTCACATTGGGCAACAGGTTGGCGCCATTGCTGCGGTCGCGGTCCTCGATGCCGGCGGCGATGCTCTGCACATGGCCGTGCAGGATCGTGCGCTCGCCCATGATGCGCACGGAGACCGGGTTGCCGATGCGGATGCCCCCCAGCTTGGTTTCCTCGAAATAGCCTTCGACGTGGAAGGAGTTCAGGTCGACCATCGACAATACCGGCCGGCCCGTAGCCACGTAGTCGCCCAGGCGCGGCAGGCGGTCGTTGAGAAAACCATCCACCGGGCTGGCCACCCGGGTCCGGGCGAGGTTGAGCCTGGCCAGCGCCACCGCCGCCTCCGCTTGCGCCAGCGCCGCCTCGCCCTGCTGCACCCGCGCCTGCCCTTCTTCCACCACCTCGGTGGCAACCACCTCGGACAAGGCGTGGCTGCGGATGGCCTCCCGGCGCGCCTGCGCCAGCGTGGCGCGCTGCGCGGCGGCACTCGCCATGGCCTGCTGCAACGCCAGCTGGTAGCGGTCCTGGTCGATCACGAACAGCACCTGCCCGCGCCGCACGCGCTGGTTGTCCTTGACGAGTATCTGCGTCACCAGCCCCGAGACATCCGGCGCAACCTGCACCACGTCGGCCCGCACGTGGCCGTCGCGCGTCCATGGCGCCACGGTGTAGTAATCCCACAGATGCTTGCCGACAAAGAGCGCGGCCACGGTGGCCAGCAGCGTCAACATCACGGGGACCAGCAAACGGAACTTGAATTTCATGATTGCGGCCAGCGGGCCATGGCGGCCACGCCACCCAGCACGATGACGTAAAGAGCCAGATTAAAAAGCGACCGGTGCCAGACCAGCCGGTAAAAGCCTGCGCGCGCAAGGGCCGCACGCAGGCAGGCGGTGATGACGAAGGTGAGGAGCATCAACGCCAGCAAGCCGGGCACGAAGACGCCGTAGAGATCGATTTCCGCGCTTAGCATCGGGGCTCCGCGCGTAACGGGATTGGCACGGCCCGCGACAACTGCACCTGCGGCGCCGCGGCTTGCGGCAGTGCCTGCGTCTGCGTCGGATACAGCGTGACCCGCAACGCAATCAGCGCGCCCAGCGCACTGCGCGCATGCTCGCCGGGACTTTGCGACGCGCCGCTTTGCATGGCCACCTCGCGCAGCGCCTTGTCGATCCGCTCGGATAGCGCATCCGGCGGCGCCATCGCGTGGCCGGCCTTCAGGCGCGCGCGGAAATGCAAGGCAACCGCGTTGAGCACCCTGGCCACGGCGCGGCGCGCGGCCGGGCGCTGCCCGGGCAGGCTGCGCTGCAGCGCCAGCGCGCCAAACCCGACCTGCAACTCGGCAAAGCCATCCGAAGCCATCTTGTCATCGCTGGCCGCAAGTCGTGGCACCAGTTGGCTGAGCCGGTCCAGCATGCGGCCGCCGAGCCGGGCGTGTTCGTCCGGCTCGCGCCGCGTGGCGGCTTGCGCCAGGTCCTTCCAGCTCGCGCGGATCAGCCGGTGCGCCGCCACGCGCGCGCCGAACGGCCGCGTCGCCATGGCCCACAAAGGCGCGAACAGCATGCCGCCAATGCTGGCCAGGCTGCCGTTGAAGGTGGTCAGGAAATTCGTGTCGTAGACGCTCTGCACATTGGCGAACGACGCCGTATTGACCGACAGCAGCATGGCGATCAGGTTGAAGCCGGGCCGCGATATCAGCATGCCGATGCCCATGTAGGGCAACGCCAGCATACCCACCAGGGTTTCGAAGTTGTGCGCGTTCGGCACCACCAGGAACAGGTAGAACGACGATACGGCGAAGCAAAATCCGCTCCAGCGCAAGAACGAATGCGCGACCGGCCGGGGCTCCTCGATGGTGGCAAAGAAGCAGCAGGCGATGGACGCCACCGCGACCGATCCCGCGCCGTCCTCCCATCCCGAGGCGATCCAAAGCATGCCCGCGCAAAACACCGCCAGGCTGGTGGAGCAGGCATAGAACAGCAGCATGGCGTGATCGTGGTGATGCGCCCGGTCCGCGCGCTCGGCGCCGCGCCCAAGCGCGCGCACGGAGGGCGCGGCGGCGCTGGCCGCCTGGTCGCCAATGCCATGCTGCAGGGCGTGGCAGTCTTCGCAAAGCGCGGCCAGCGTGCGCAGCTGATCGTTGGCGGTGGCGACCAGCCCGCCATGCCAGCCCGGCGCGCGCGCATAGTCCGCCCACGGGAGCGCTTCCGGTTCCAGCGCGGGCGCGGGGCCGTCGAAGCCCGCGCGAATCCACGCAGACATGGCGGCCATATGGCGCGCCAGGCTATCGGGTATGCCCTCGGCGTGGCGCCGCAATGCCTGCAGCACGCCGGCCAGCGAGGACAGCACGGGCAGCAGCATCGTCATCCGCTCGCGCAAGGCGCGGGCGTGGCGCAGCGTGTGCGCGCTTTCCGTGTCGTAGGAGAGCTGGGTGATGAGCTGGTCCAGCGCGAGGATGTCGGCGGCCAGCCGGTGGCGGCTGCCGTGGCGCGTGGCATTGGCATCAGGATCGGCGGACAACATGTCGGTGGCCCACAATGCCGCGTCGGCCAGCCAGGTGGCGGAGCGGGCGCGCAGCGCGGGCGCTACCTTGGCCGGGAAGACGATGGCGCCCACCATGCCGGCGCACAGGATGCCGATGACGATCTCCTCGATGCGCGCCACGGCGATGTCGAAGACTTGCGCCGGCTCGCTGACCGCCGGCAGCGCCACGATCGGCAGCGTATAGGCGGCCAGCAGGAAGACATAGCTGCGCGGCGTGCGCTGCAGCAGCGAGAAATAGAGCAAGCCTCCCGTCCACAGGGCGATCGCGGCCATCAGCAACACCGGCGCATTGACCAGCAACGGCACCGTGACCACCGCGGCCGTCGCGCCAAGCACCGTGCCCGCCACGCGATAAGCGGCCTTGGAGCGGGTGGCGCCGGTCAGCGGGTGAGAAACAAAATAGACGGTTGCCATGGCCCAGTAAGGGCGGGGCAAACCCAGCGCGAGCGCGATATAGAGCGCTAGCATCGAGGCGGCAAACGCCTTCAGTGAAAAGAGCCACTGTCGTGCGCTGGGCCAGCTAGCCATGACGCGAATATCCATTGGAAAGAGCGTAGGCCCGAAGTGTAGCCAACTGGCAGACATTCCTCACATGATTTAAAATTGCAAATCACATTCGATTTTTTCATGGGAAAGGAAGCACCCAATGCCCATCGACATCCGCGCCCTGCGCTACTTCGTTGAAACCGTTCGCCTGAAAAGCTTCACCCAGGCGGCGACGTCCCTGTTCGTCACGCAATCCACCATCAGCAAGATGGTGCGGCAACTGGAAGACGAGATCGGCCAGCCACTGCTGATCCGCGAAGGCAAGCAGGTGCGGCTGACCGACGTGGGGCGCGTGGTCTATGAGCGCGGGCAGGAAGCGCTTGGCGTGGTGCACCGGCTTACGCTGGAAGTGGCCGATCTCTCGTCGCTAGGCCGTGGCCAGCTGACCGTGGGGATTCCGCCCATGGCCAACCTGTTCTTCTCGCCGGCCGTCAGCGCTTTCCGCCAGCGCTATCCCAACCTGGAGCTCAGCCTGGCCGAACACGGCGGCCATATGGTGGAGCAGCAAGTGGCCAGTGGCGAACTCGAAGTCGGCGCCACCGTACTGCCCCGGGACAGCGGCCTGGAACTGGCCACGCGCGAGTTCGCCAAATACCCGATCTGGGTCGCGGGCCCCCGCAAGGCCAGCTGGGCCAAGGGCAAGACCGTTACCCTGGCCGCGCTGCGCGACGAGCCCCTGCTGATGCTGACCGAAGACTTCTCCCTGACCCGCAAACTTCGGCAGGCCTTTCTCGACGCCAGGCTTGAGCCCCGCATCGTGGCGCAAAGCGGGCACTGGGACTTCCTCGCCTCGATGGCCGCGGCCGGGCTGGGCACCACCTTCCTGCCGCAACCGCTGCTGGACAAGCTCGATATCCGCGACAAGCTCGCCGTGGCACGGCTGACGGAGCCGGCCATGGACTGGGCGCTCGCCCATATCTGGTCGCCGGGCCACTACCTGTCGCATGCGGCGCGGGCGTGGTTTTCGGTTTGCGAGGAAGTGCTGGGGGCGTAAGCGCGGACCGGCGCGTTTGCCGCCAGTGCGGATGCGCCTCGTCAGAAATCCAGCTGGGCGGCAGCAATGCCAAGGGCGGCAGCAATCTTTCCGCGCGACGCCTTGCGCAGTTTGTCACTGCGCTCCTGCTGCGCGTATGCCGGTTGCGAGATGCCAAGACGCTCGGCAACCTCGGCCTGGGTCAAGCCCAGGTGTTCCCGCCAGGCCCGGGCGGGGCTCGCATCGCCGACGGTGCGCGTAACCACATCATGCGGCACAAGATTGCGCTCGCTCGTGTGGCTGGCCACATACTCTGCGTAGGGGATCACCACAAAGGCGGGATTCCCATCCGGCCCATTGATCACTTGGACGTTGGTAGGTGCGTTCATCGCGTTTCCTCACTTCCTGAATTTCGACGATCTTGATGCCGCCGTCCCAATCGAACAGAACCCGGTAGTTGCCGACCCGAAGCCTGTACCCGTAGTCGTGCTTCGCCAGGGCCTTCACGTTCTGACAATCCGGCATTGCGGCCAGATCGCCAACGGCATCCACCACAGTCCGTTGATGCTGGCGGTCCAGCTTACGGAGTTGCCAGGCTGCTTTCAGGGTCCAGTTGATCGAGTTCATGGGTACAAATTATAAGTCAATTATAAGTTTCCAGAAACAAACTCAAGCTCTCATTGAAAGAGCGCGATCATGTGCGCCTTAAGCACCGCTCCCTTGGGCCCATTTTTGGCGCACCGCTACCTCGAAAATTCCTCAAATACCACTTGCCGCAACCATTGGTTGGCCGGCTCCCGATTGTTCCTGGCGTGCCAGAGCACGTTGATCACGATATCGGGGATCTTCACCGGGCACGGCGCCGTCTCCAGCCCGAAGGGCTTTAACGTGCGCTCGGCATAGGCCTGCGGCACCACCGCGATCAGCTCGGTCGTCTGCAGGATATGGCCCACCGCCACGAAGTGCGGGACGTGCAGGCGGACCTGGCGCGGCACGCCGGCGCGCTGGATCACTTCGTCCACCATGCTGTGCCCGGTGCCTGCCGCGACGATGGCTACGTGCTCGGCACTGCTGAATGACTTGAGGGTCATGCCCTCGCGGGCCAGCGGATGGCCCTGGCGGAACAGGCAGACGTAGCGCTGGCGGAACAGCCGCCGCTGGAAGAAGCCGGCCTTGAGGTCGGGCATGAAGCCGATCGCCAGGTCGACGCGGCCGCTTTCCATTTCCTCGCGCAAGTTCACCGTGTGGTTGCGCACCGTGCTGATGGTCACGCCGGGCGCCACCTCGGACAGCCGTTTCATCAGGTCGGGCAGGAAATAGATCTCACCGATATCCGTCATGGCGATGGTGAAGCCGCGCGCGCTGGTGGCCGGCTCGAACACGGACTGCGCATTGAGCGTGTTGTGGATGGCGCCGAGCGCGTAGCCGATCGGCTCCGCCAGGTTCTCCGCGAACGGCGTGGGCACCATGCCCTTGGAGGTCCGCAGGAACAGCTCGTCGCCCAGCAGCTTGCGCAGACGATTGAGCGCGTTGCTGATGGCCGGCTGCGAAGTGCCTAGCGTTTCGGCCACGGCGGACACCCGCCTCAGGCGCAGCAGTTCATTGAACACGACCAGCAGGTTCAGGTCGATCTCCCGCAACTCCATCCCAGCCCCCTTTATCACTCACAGTGATATGACGTATCACCTTCCTTCTATTTATTAATTCTACCTTCGGCGCCAACATACGCCCATCGGCAAACGGATGCCAAGAAGAACTAGCTGGAGACGCCCCCATGGAAGTATCCATCCACCCATTGGACAGGACGCTGCACGCGCAAGCCGGCGACAACCTGCTGGACGTGCTGCGGGCCAACCAGGTGCCCATCTCATATAGCTGCATGGCGGGGCGCTGCGGCACCTGCCGCTGCAAGGTCCTGGCCGGCCGCACCCAGGCGAGCGGCCCCGAGGATTCGCGCGCGCCCATGGCCGCCGGCCAGTCGGTGCTGGCGTGCCAGACCACGCTGGTGGAGAGCTGCGCGATCGAGATCCCGGAACTCGACGAGGTCGTGGTGCATCCCGCCAGGATCCTCAAGGGCACCGTGACCGCCCTGGACGACCTGACCCATGACATCAAGCGGGTCCGCGTGGCAATTCCCAAGCCGCTCGACTTCTCGCCGGGACAGTACGCCACGCTGCAGTTCACGCCGCGCCATATCCGGCCTTATTCGATGGCGGTGGCGCACGGCGCCGACGAGCTCGAATTCCATATCCGGCTGGTGCCCGACGGGCGCGTGACGTCCTATGTGGCGTCGGAACTCAAGGTTGGCGACGCCATCCGCGTTGCCGGCCCGCTGGGCACGGCGTACCTGCGGCGCAAGTTCGACGGGCCCGTGATCTGCATCGCGGGCGGCACCGGGCTAGCCCCGATCCTGTCGATCCTGCGCGGCATGCTCGACGGCGGCATGCGCAACGAGGTGCACGTCTACTTTGGTGTTCGCACGCATGCCGACCTCTATGGCCTGGAATGGCTGCGCGAGCTGCAGGCGCGCCATGCGGCAATGCATGTGCACGTGGTGGTGGCATCGGCCGGCGACGGCAACGGCTACCGGGGCGGCGTGGTGACCAAGGCGGTGGCCGACGACTGGGCAAACATGCAGGGCTGGCGCGCCTACCTGGCGGGCGCCCCGGTCATGGTCGACGCCGCCTCCATCCTGCTCCGCCAAAGAGGCATGGACCCCGACCACATCCATGCCGACGCTTTCCACGCCAGCGGCGTCTGACCCGTTGAGCCCCACATCACGAACATCGCGGAGACAAACCATGCGCGAGCAAGCTGTTGTATTCAAGAAAAAAGAATGGAAGGACGAAGGCTCCAGCCGGATCCCCTTCTGGGCCTATACCGATGACGACGTCTACCGGCAGGAGCTGGAGCGCTTCTTCTACTCCGGCCACTGGTGCTACATCGGGCTGGAAGCGGAAATCCCGAACGCCGGCGACTTCAAGCGCACCGTCATCGGCGAGCGCTCGGTCATTGCCAGCCGCGCGGCGGATGGCAATATCTACGTGGTGGAGAACGTATGCGCGCATCGCGGCGTGCAGTTCTGCCGCGAGCGCTCCGGCAACCGCAAGGACTTCACCTGCCCCTATCACCAGTGGAACTATGACCTCAAGGGCAACCTGGTCGGCGTGCCGTTCCGGCGCGGTGTCAAGCTCGACGGCAAAGTCAATGGCGGCATGCCTGCCGACTTCGACCCGAAGGCACACGGCCTGACCAAGCTCAAGGTGGCGCGCCGCAACGGCGTGATCTTCGCCTCGTTCGACCATGAGGTGCCGGCACTGGAGGACTATCTCGGCCCGACCATCCTGGCCTACTTCGACCGTGTCTTCGACGGCCGCAAGCTGACCATCCTCGGCTATAGCCGCCAGCAGATTCCCGGCAACTGGAAGCTGATGCAGGAGAACATCAAAGACCCGTATCACCCGGGATTGCTGCACACGTGGTTCGTGACCTTCGGGCTCTGGCGCGCCGACAACAAGTCGGCGCTCAAGATGGACGAGCATTTCCGCCACGCCGCGATGATCTCCACGCGCGGCCAGGGCGGCAAGGGCGATGTCACCAGCGGCGTGTCCAGCTTCAAGGAGCAGATGAGCCTGCATGACGACCGCTTCCTCGACGTGGTGCAGGAACCCTGGTGGGGAGAGCCCACGGCGGTGATGATGACGCTGTTCCCCAGCGTGATCATCCAGCAGCAGGTCAACTCGGTGTCGACGCGGCATATCCAGCCCACCGGCCACGGCTCGTTCAACTTCGTGTGGACGCACTTCGGCTTCGAGGGCGACGATGCCGACATGACCCGGCGCCGGCTGCGCCAGGCCAACCTGTTCGGCCCGGCCGGCTTTGTCTCGGCCGACGACGGCGAGGTGATCGAGTTCTCCCAGCAAGGCTTCGAGCAAAAGCCGTTCCACCGGACGGTGGCGGAACTCGGCGGGCGCGAGATCGGCGACACGGACCACATGGTGACCGAGACGCTGATCCGCGGGATGTACAACTACTGGCGCCGCGTGATGGAGGCCTGAGACATGCTCGACTTTGAAACCTACTCGCAAGTGCTGGCGCTGTATGCGGATTACGCTGCGGCGCTTGACAACAATGAATGGGAGAAGTGGCCGGACTTTTTCACCGAGGCGTGCGTCTACAAGTTGCAACCGCGCGAGAACTACGATGGCGGCTTTCCGCTTGCCACGCTTTCCTTCGAGAGCCGCGGCATGCTCAAGGACCGCATCTACGGGGCGACCGAAACCATCTTCCATGATCCTTACTATCAGCGGCATGTGGTCGGCATCCCGCGAATCCTGAAGGCCGATGCGGAGCGGATCGACGCCGAGGCCAGCTACGCCGTCTTTCGCATCAAGCCGGATGGGCAATCCACCGTGTACAACGTGGGCCGCTATATAGATGTGATCCGGCGCACCGGGGAGGGCTTGAAGTTCGAGTCCCGGCTATGTGTATTCGATAGCGAAATGATCGCCAATTCCATCATTTATCCGATTTGAGGTGTGCCATGTCGAAGCAGTGGATTCAAGTGATACAGCTGGTCGCAATTCCCAAGGATGATGTCGTGGCAGTCAATGCGGGGGGCAGGGAGATCGCCCTGTATAGCGTGGACGGCGAAGTCTACGCTACGGACAACGCTTGCAGCCACGGCAACGCGCGCCTGTGCGATGGCTTTCTCGATGGGCACGAAATCGAATGCCCGCTGCATCAGGGCAAGTTCGATGTGCGCACCGGGCGGGCGATGTGTGAGCCGCTGACTAGTGATATTGAGGTGTTTGATGTGAGGGTTGAGAATGGGGAGGTGTTTGTGGAGGTATAGAGGGTGTTGCTGTTTTTTTGAGCGGTGTTGGCATTTTGCGCCCAAGGTGCCTTACGACATTGCCCTGCTGGGGGTGTCGCTGTTTACTTCGTCGGCGTTGGTTTAAGCACCCAAGTGCCATACGACATCCCCCTGCGGGGGCTGCCGGTCACTCTTCTTTGCGTCGGTGTATAGACCGGGGACATAGGTGACAGGTGTGCGAGGACATGGTTGACACTTTCGGGCCACGACGCTGCCAATTTCCGGGATGCGTGGTGCGGCCCCCGGTAGCGGAATCCGTGCCCATTCGCCAATCTGCCGTTACCGGCGCGAAGCACCACGACACTGCGCCCGCCAATGGTTTCGTGGTGGGGCGGGCGCGGTGGTCAAGGTCTCGGGATTGTCAAAGCGGTGCCACCGCGCCCGCGACGAATGGCATCGCTTGCAAATTCGTGACGGCTGCGCCTTCACTCCACCACGATCGACGCGCTCTTGATCAGTGCCTGGCTCCTGCCCAGTTCGTCGCGGATGAGACGGGCCGTCTCTTCGCCATTGCCGTTCTTCACGACAAAGCCCTGCGCGGCGAACAGCTCCCGCGCCTTGGGCGCGGCCAGCGCCTTGACCAGCGCCTGCCGTAGCCGGGCGGCGACGTCCTTGGGCAACCCGGCGGGACCGACCAGCGCGATCCAGGCATCGTAGGCATAGTCCTTGACGCCCGATTCCGCCAGGGTCGGCACCGCCGGCAGGCTGTCGAGCCGCGCCGGCGTGCTGACCGCCAGCGCTCGCAGCTTGCCGGCCTTGATCTGCGGCAGGGCTGACGGCGTGGCCAGGAACGCAGCGTTGATCTGTCCGCCGAGCACATCGGTCATCAACGTGTTCACGCCCTTGTAGGGTACGTGCAGCATATCGATGCCGGCCTTCGATTTAAGCAGCTCTCCCGCCAGATGCAGCACGCTGCCTTTGCCTGACGAGCCGTAGCTCAGGCTGCCCGGATGCGCCCGCGCCGCCGCGAGCAGTTCCTGCACGGTCTTGTACGGCGAGCCCGCGCCCACCACCAGCACCAGCGGGGTGGTGCCGATCAGCCCTACGGCAGTGATGTCCTTCACGCTGTCATAGGGAATATTGCGGTACAGGCCCGGGTTGATGGCATGGTTGGACGACACCACCGCAAGCGTGTAGCCGTCCGCAGCGGCGGATACGAGTTGCCGCGTGCCGGGGATGCCCGCCGCACCGGGAAGGTTCTCCACGTAGAACGGTTGCCCGAGGTCCTGGCCCATGCCCTCGGCCACCACGCGCGCCACCACGTCGGCGGTGGAGCCCGGCGAGTTGGGCACGATCAGGCGCACGGTCTTGGCGGGATACTTGTCCGCAGCGTGCGCTGCATGTACGGCGTGCGCGCCGATGACGGGGAATGCGATGGCGGCGACGGCAAGCAGCCGCCCCGCCGCGCGCAGGACGCGCGAGGTATTGGGGAACATCGTTGTCTCCTGTGGATGGCTGCCGGGATCTGTCGCCCGGCTATGGATGCCGCCGCGCCCCCGCTTGCGCGCGGACGCCGGGGTGTGCTGCTAGGGTGCGGGGGCGGCGCGGCTTGCCTGCAATTGCCCGAATGTGCTGATCTGCCCCGCCAGCGCGCTCGCGGCCACCGTATAAGGACTGGCCAGCCAGACCTGGCCCGGCCCCGAGCGGCCGGGGAAATTGCGGTTGATGGCGCTGATGGTGACCTGCTCGCTGGTGGTGGAAGCACCCGGCCCGCAGTTGGCGCACGAGCCGCATCCCGGCATGACCAGCGTGGCGCCGGCGGCAGCGAAGGTGTCCATATAGCCGCGCGCTTCGCAGTAGGCCTTCACGCCGAGGGTGCCGAACTGCAGGAACAGCTGGGTGCGGGGCGACACCTTGAGGCCATGCTCCAGGCCCCAGCGCAGCACCTCGTGGTAGTAGTCGAAATCCTCCCGCTTGCCTGCGGTGCAGGACCCACCGTAGGCAATGTCCACCGGCACCGGCGCATCCAGCGTGTTGGCCGCGATGCCATTGCCGGGGTCTCCGGGGCGCGCCACCATGGGCGCGATGACGCCGGCGTCGATGCGGATCACGTCGCGGTAGGTTGCGCCTGCGTCGCTGCGCATCCAGTCCTCGATCGCAAAATCGACGCCTCGCCGCGCCTTCAGGAAGGCCACGGTCTTGTCGTCTGGCTCGACGATGCCGGTGAAGCCGCCCAGCTCGGCGACCATATTGGTCAGCGTGGCGCGCTCGTCGATTGACAAGGCGCGCACCGTGCTGCCGGCATACTCGAACACCACGCCGATGGCGCCGCCCGAGCGGATTGCTTCCATCTGCAGCAGGTAGAGCACGATGTCCTTGGCCGTCACGCCCTCGGCCAGCTCGCCCTCCACCTCCACGCGCAGGGTTTCCGGCACCTTGCAGCGCACGTAGCCCGTGACCCAGCTATTGGCGACATCGGTGGCGCCCGCGCCGAACGCCAGGCAGCCGAGCGCGCCGGAATGCGGCGTGTGCGAATCGGTGCCCACCACCACCTGCCCCGGCAGCGCGTATTGCTCGGCCATCAGCGCATGGCAAATGCCTTCCGAGCCCGGTGTTTCGCCCGCAAGCGCGTGATGCGAGCGCACCGGGTAGTCGTGCGCAAAACGGCTATGTCCCTGCATCAGGTTGGCCACCCCTGGCAACAAGCCGTCGCGCACATGCGGGAAGCTCTGGGCCGCCAGCACCAGGTGATCCTGGAACGCGATGATGTGATCCGGCTCGTGCAACGTTGCCGGCTTGCCGAACGCGCGGTGCATCAGGTGCGCGCACATGCCGGTGAAGTAATCGTGCGAGAAGCGCCAGTCCGCCGCCACGAACACGCCCTGGCCGCGCTCAGCGCTCGGCGTGCCAGGGAGCAGATGGCGGGCGATGATCTTTTCCACCAAGGTGCGCGGTGCGGCATTGCCGGTTGCCTCATTTGCCTCCGTGCCCTGCGCGCCCTCGCCCGCCGCCGGCCAGCTTGCCGCGCGGCTATAGGCCAGCAGGCCGCCGGCACGGATCACCTGCTGGGTCAGCGCATCGCGCCCGGTCAGGAAGGCCTCGATGGGAATCGCCTCGCCCGCCAGCACGCGGTCGAGCACGGTGAAATCCGTGGTGGTCAGGATGCCGATGTTGTCGCAGTTCTGCTGGTAGATGCGCTCGAAGCTCTCCGCCACGATCAGGCGGATGCCGGCCGACAGCTCCGCCAGCGGGCTGGACTCGCGCGAGGAGCCCTTGCCATAGCGCTTGCCCGCCACCGTGACGGCAAAGCCGCCGTTGCGGATGGCATCGCGGCCGATCGGCTGCTCGCCCCCCGCCTGGAACCCCACGTAGGGGAATTGCCCCAGACGCTCATCGTAGGTAAGCATGATCGTGACGGGCGTGATCTCATCGGTGGAGATGTTGTCGCGCAGCGGGCCGGCCTCGGCCCGGGTCATCGGCTTGCCGTCGAGCTGGGCGCGCACGCAGGCGGGGTCTTGCGACAGGTACAGCACGCGGCCATCGAAGCGGATGGTGGCTTCCATTGCGGGGTTTCTCGTTGTGGTGATCCCACTATATGGTTTGGCGCCGCCGGGGCAAAGTGCGCAGTCGGCATGGCAGGCATCTCGGTTTGCGACGGCTGGCTATTTGCCCACGCTCGCTTCGCTTTGCCCACCTTATTCGCACCTTACTCCCACCTTGTTCCTATTCCCGGCAAAGAAAGCCGACCAAGGCCAAGGCACTCGCCGAGAGATGCTCCCGGGAGTGAAACACCACCACCAGTTGCCGTGTCGCCCAGGGGTCCGATAGCGGCCGCGCCACCACGTCCAGGGTGTTCAGGTAAAGCTCGCCCACCTGCCTCGGCACGACAGCAATCCCTAGCCCGACGTGCACCATGCGGCACAAGGCATCCAGGCTCGCCACCCGGATCTTGATCTTGAGCGCCTCGTTCAAGCGCGCCGCCTGCTCCGCCAGCAGGCGGCTCAACGCACTCTCATCGCGCAGCGCGACGAAGGTCTCGCCCAGCAAGTCCGCAAAGCTCACCTGCTGCGCCGATGCCAGCGCATGCCCGCGCGGCACCAGCACGCAAAGCTGGTCCTCCCGGTAAGGCAGCGAGACAAATTGCTCCACGCCCTGGATCGCATTGCAGATGCCGAAGTCCGCGCTGCGCTCGCCCACCATGCGCAGCACCTCGGGGCTGTGCTGCTCCTCCAGTTCGATGCCGATATCGGGATACACGCGCCCAAAGGCAGCCAGGTCCTCAGGCAGGAACTGCACGATGGCGCCAAGGTTGCACACCAGGCGCACGTTGCCGCGCGCGCCGGAGGTAAAACGCGACAGTTCCGCGCCGAGCGCCTCGATATTGCCAATGATGGCCAGCGCATGCCGCAGCACCGTCTCGCCCACCGCCGTCACCGTGATGCCGCGCGGATGCCGCTCGATCACCGGCAAGCCGATCAGCGCCTCGATTTCGGCAATGCGGCGGCTGACCGCCGACGGCGCAATGAATTCGCGCTCGGCGGCGCGGGCAATGTTCTGTTCCTGGCAAACGGCAACGAACAGCCGCAGCGAGGTCAGGTCGAGTTTTCTGAGCAGGTTGTCCATGGCAGCGATGCTACAACGATCAGGCATTGCAGGCGACGGCGGACGGCGATCGCAGGCGTGGCACGCCGGCGCGACGTGGATTTGTGCTCCGCACAATGCGCTACCTCAATGTCACCCCAAACGGAATGACACGACCGTGATAAGCATTATTCAGCCCGCCCTGTTGCTACCGCACCCCTGACGGCGCAGAATCCGCGCCCCGGCGTGCACTTCCACGCCTAGAATAAAACCTTGCATTGCCCCACAGATCACCAGCCCAGTCTTGCGTCGTAATCCGCGCCGGTGCCGTACTTCGTGCCCGCGCCCTCATGCACGGAGACCTCGATTGCCGCTGCCCCCCGCCTTCCGGTTTCTCCCGTCTCGTTCGCCCGGCCGCCCAGGCCGGACGCATCAGGCCGCGTATCTCGCCCGGACGCCGCTGCGGCGGCATCCGCGCATTCTCAAGGAAAATCCATGGCTAACTTCAGCCCAACGCGCCGCACTTTCCTGAAAGCCAGCGTCGTGGCCGGGGTGTCGGTGTATATCGCACCGATCGGCGGCAAGGCCTTCGCAGCCCTGTTCGAAGAAAAAATCCTGACCCCGGTCCAGTGGGACCCCAAGACCGGCGCCCCCAGGTTCCGCATCGACGGCATGGCCAAGGTCACCGGCGACAAGGTCTTCGCGCGCGATATCCGCTCGCGCGACATGCCGCACTGGCCCAAGGCGCAATCGCATGCCTTCATCCTGCGCGCCACCAGGGCGGACCGCAGCTATGCGGGCTTCGACCTGGCGCTGCTGGGTGACGATCTCAAGCCCGACCGCGTGGTCACCGCCGCCGACCTGGCGCGCGACGGCGTGGCCTTTCCCGCCTTCTACGGCGAGGACATGCTGCTGCCGGAAGGCAAGACGCCGGCCTATCTCGGCCACGCCGTGGCCATCCTGATCTATCACGACTTCGCCCGCTTCCGCTTTGCCAAGGACAAGCTCAAGTTCCACGACGAGATCATCCGCTACGGCGCCGAGACCGGCCCGCTGGAGCGCGATCCGTGGGGCACGTTCCGCTTTGTGCGGGTGGGCGGCGAGACGCCGTTCGACGACGACGTGTTCTCCAGCCTGAAAAACGCGCCGCTGTTCCCCAGCATGATGCGCAAGCACGAGCCGGTCTGGCCCGATGGCAAGGACCACGGCCAGCTTGGCGAGCAAGGCATGTTCCATGCCGGGCAGATCCGCCAGCAGCTGGACCAGCCGCCGGCTGACTGGCTGGTGCTGGAGCGCGAGTACAACACGCAGTCCATCGACACCGCCGCGCTGGAACCGGACAACGCCAACTGCTGGTACGACGCCAGCACCCAGGCGCTGCACATGGTGGTGCCGACCCAGTCGCCCATCGAAGTCGGCGACAGCACGGCGGAGATGATGGCCAAGGCCAAAGGCGCGTTCCCGGTCAGGCAGGTGTTTGTCCATCCCTGCTACACCGTGGGCTACGGCTCCAAGGATCACTACAACTTCCCCTTCTACGGCCTAGTGACGGCGCTCTACGCCGACGGCAAGCCGGTGCGGCTGGCCAACGACCGCTATGAGCAGTTCCAGACCTCGATCAAGCGCCACGCCTTCAAGATGCGCTACCGCATTGCGGTGGACAAGAACACCGGGCTGTTCCAGTCGTTCCAGGGCGACTTCGAGGCCAACGGTGGCGGACGCGCCAACTTCTCGCCGTCCGTGGCGATGGTGGGCGCCACCGCGGCGCAGTCGATCTATTACTTCCCGAAGAATGACCTGACCGCGGTGGCGATCGCCACGCGCGCCATCGACGCGGGCTCCGCGCGCGGCTACGGCACGCTGCAGAGCATGGCGGCGACCGAGATGATGGTCGACGAGTTCGCCGAGCAGTTGAAGCTCGACCCGATCGAGTTCCGCCTGAAAAACGCGCTGCGCTCTGGCATGAAGAACACGCAGGGCGCGATCCCTGCCGGCGCGATTCGCGTGGATGAGGTGCTGCAGGCGGCCAAGGCCCATCCGCTGTGGACCAACCGCGCGAAGCGCAAAGCGGATTTTGAAGCCAGCCATCCCGGCCGGCGCTACGGCGTGGGCTTTGCCTGCGTGCAGAAGGACTTCGGCACCGGCGCCGAGGCCTCGTTCGCCAAGGTGGAGATGCGCGCGGACGGCACCATCGCGCTGCATCACTGCGGCGCGGAGATCGGCACCGGCATGTCCACCTCGCAAGCGGTGGCCGTGGCGCGCTGGCTGGGCAAGCCCGCCACCGAGGTGCGCGTGGCGCTCACCGACTGGCCCGACCTGCCCGTCACCGCCACCGGCGATCCCTACATCATGAGCCAGGCCGACCAGGACAAGCTGTCGGCCAACCCACGCTGGTCGCCGGCGTATGCGTCGCCATCGAGTGCGACCAACTCGGCCTACTACTTCACCCACAGCACCCGTGAAGCCGCCCGCGTGGTCTTCATGCACGGGCTGTGGCCGGCGGCCATGGCAATCTGGAGCCAGGGCTTTGGCGGCGGCCAGGCGGCCTCGCTGGTGGTGCGCGTGGAGGACGCGCGCTGGGTCGAAGGCAAGCTCACCGCCGGCGGCCTGCAAGCCCTGCCCTACGAGCAACTGGCCAAGAAGGCGCACGAGCTCGGCCTGGTCACGGGCGCCACGGTGCACGTGTTCAATCGCTGGCAATGGACCGAAGCCGACTTCGACGTCGACGGCACGGCCACCCGGCTGCCCATCGACGGGCTGTCGGTGCGCTACGGCGACGGCGCCGACGCCGCGCGCAAGGCGCGCATGACCACCAGCGGCGGCTACCAGGTGCTGGACCGCAAGAAGGTCTACATCGCGCCGACCCAGCGCAACAACGCCAGCGTGACCTACTACAGCGCGGTGGGCACGCTGGTGGAGCTGTCCGTGCATGCGGCCAGCGGCAAGGTGGAAATCCTCAGCCATCACTCCATCATGGAATGCGGCTCGCAATTGTCGCCGGCGCTGGTGTCCGGGCAATTGCAGGGCGGCCTCGCCATGGGCATCGGCCATGCGCTGCACGAGTTCCTGCCGCTGTACGAGGACGGGCCCGGCAACGGCACCTGGAACTTCAACCGCTACGCGTTGCCGCGCGCCAGCGACGTGGCCGTATGGACGCAAACCGGGACGGTCCTGCCGCCCGTATCCGAAACCGATCCGCCCAAGGGCATCGCCGAAGTGGTGATGATTCCGGTGGTGGGCGCCATCGTCAACGGCATCGCGCATGCCATCGGCCATCGCTTCACCGCCCTGCCGGTCAGCGCCGAAAAGATTCAGGAGATCCTGGCATGAGCCTCGCCACCCAACCGCTTTCCCTCAATATCAACGGCAAGGACGTTGGCCCCATCGATGTGCCGGAAGGCCTGATGATGATCGACTTCCTGCACGAGTACCTTGCGCTCACCGGGTCGCGCCTGGGCTGCGGCCAGGGTATCTGCCACGCCTGCGTGGTGATCCACGACAAGGCCGACGGCACCAGCGAGGAAGTGCGCGCCTGCATCACCGGCGCGCATTACTTCCAGGGCAAGAAGGTGCGCACGGTGGAGGGCCACGCCAAGCGCAACGACAAGGGCGAGGTGGTGGAGCTTTCGCCCGTGCAGCAGAAGTTCCTGGAGCACTTCAGCTTCCAGTGCGGCTACTGTACGCCCGGCTTCGTCAACGGCGCGACCATCCTGGTGGAGCGCCTGAAGCGCCAGCCGGTGGCCAGAGGCAAGGTGGATGAGACCATCACCGCGGCGCTCAACGACCATATCTGCCGCTGCACCGGCTATGTGCGCTACTTCGAAGCCGTCAAGGACGTGGTGGTCAACACCCCGGGCCTGGTAAAGGAAGACAAGTGATGATGAGTATGATGAGCCAGCCCGACTTCCTCCGACACGCGCGCACCACGCTGGCGACCCTGGCCACGCTGGGCGCGGCCCTGCTGGCTGGCTGCGGCGACCACGGCGCCCCGATCGACACTGCCGCCGACCAGCAGCCCGCCGCCAGGCTCTCGCCCGCCGACCAGATCGCGCGCGGGCGCTACCTGGTACGCGCCGCCGATTGCGCCGCCTGCCATACCAGCGCCCAGGGTGCGCCGTTTGCCGGCGGGGTGGAACTGGCCTCGCCGTTCGGCACCTTCTACGGCACCAACATCACGCCGGACAAGGACCACGGCATCGGCAAGTGGAGCGCCGACGATTTCTACAAGGCGCTGCATGATGGCGTCACGCCGGACAAGCACCTCTACCCGGCCATGCCGTATACCTCGTACCGCGGCCTGTCGCGCGGCGACGCCGATGCGATGTACGCCTACCTGATGCAGCTAAAGCCAGCCGCCGTGGCCAACCGGCCGCACGACCTGAGCTTCCCGTACAACATGCGCGTGGCGCTGGTCGGCTGGAACCTGCTGTTCCTGAAAGACCAGCTGCCCGATGCCTCCACCGGCCAGACCTCGGCCTGGCAGCGCGGCCGCTACCTGTCCAACGCGCTGGGCCACTGCGCCGAATGCCACACGCCGCGCGCCATGTTCGGCCGCCTGGACGCAGCCAAGCCACTGGCCGGCGCAGCGCTCGGCCGCGTGGCCGCGCCGGACATCACGCCGGCGGGCCTGGCCGCGCGGGGCTGGACGGGCGCCGACCTGCAGACCTTCTTCGCCACCGGCATGGCGCCGCAAGGCTCGGCTTACGGCGAGATGTTCCCCGTGGTCCATCTCAGCAGCCAGTACCTGAACAAGGCCGACCTTGCCGCCATGTCGACCTACCTGCTTGGCGACCAGCCGCCACGGCCCCAGCCACTCAAGCCGGCCAACGCGGATGCGGCCCAGTTCAAGCCCGGCCGCCAGCAATACCTGGCCGTCTGCGCCGGCTGCCACGGCCGCGAGGGCGAGGGCAAGCCGCACGTGGCGGTGGCGATGCTGGGCAACTCCACCGTGCGCAACGCCGACCCGCACAACCTGATCGTATCCATGCTCGACGGCATCGAAGCGCAGAAATTCCCCGGGCTGGAGAGCATGCAGGACATGCCGGGCTTTGCCTCGCGCCTGAGCGATACGGAACTGGCCGACCTGGCTAACTACCTGCGGGCAAGCTATGGCGGACAGCCCGGCGACGTGAGCGCGGACAAGGTGAAGGCGCTACGCGCGGAAGCGGGCAAGGGCCATTGAGGGAGGGCGCCGGCGCGGACGTGCCGGCGCGCTGCCCGGTTCACGGGACGTTGCACTCCGAAGGACTGGGCCTCAGGAAGGCTGACGGGCGCTCAGGCACCGTCGAGGAAAGGATTGCGCTGGCCCAGGCGCGTCCCGAGCGCATCGGGAGCCAGGCTCATGCTGGCGGCGTCCATTGCCGGGCTGGGGCTGCGGGCCAGCGTCGGGTCGACCGGTGCGCTCGCCATGCCCGGCTGAACCGGCTGTTCGGCGCTTTGCGCATAAGGGTCGCGTGCGGCCGGCAGCGTCGCCTGGGCCGACGGCGCTGCCGCCGGCATGGCTTGCACAGGCTGCACGGATGGCACCGGCTGGGCGGATTGCATAGGCTGGGGGGATTGCATCGGCTGAGTCATCGGCATCGGCTGGGCCGGCTGGATGGGCTGGGCCTGCTGCGCGAACAGCGGGTAGGACGCGATCATCGCGCCAGCCATCAACAGGGATTTCGCCAGATGTTGCTTCATTCGTGTACCTCCTAAAAACGCCTTCAGGCATGGGAAGGACCACTGTAGCGCCGAGGCACCTGACAATTTGTTTGATTTTGCAACAGTCATTTACCAGCGTTGCCATCGACGCCGAGGCGCGTTATCCGCGCGCGCCCGTTGTGCACCCCATCCTCTGCGGCGCGAGCCTTGCAAGCTTCGCGTCAATTCCGACGCCGCCTGCGGTATAGTCCTCGCGTTCAATTTCGGCGGAGAGCTAGCATGGCTGAGAAAAAGGTTCGGGTGTCGCATATCGGTGTTCCCGGCAACCTGAGTGTCTTGAAACTCAAATCGTATCTGCGGACTGCCTTTGCCGATCTGGCGCAAACGGAGAAATCGGAGAGTGAGGCGGAGATCCTGCTGGTCAAGGTGCTTGTTCCCCGCCCGCTCGGCTTGCGTGCCGGGGAGAAGCTATTTGACAAGGTGCTGCAGGGCATCGTCGACAAGGATTCCCGTGTTGCCCGCGTCTCGGTTGAGTTCGTCGATGGTGAAGTTACGCAGCAGACCATTGACGCCAGCATGGCGAGGATCCAGAAGGAACTGGATGAGTTCGGGCACGTCTTGCACGAACGTTCAGAGGATGCGAGCGGGGATTGATCTACGCCGCGCGTCGGCGGTCCCCTTGTCGCGGGATGGCGTCCCTTCCTACGCGCTCAATTCGTAGTCGTCGACCCCGACCACGGTCCGAAGCGTATCGGCGTAGGCCTTGCGTAGATCGCGTGCTTCCTCGGTCTGATCGAACTGCCTGGCAGCTTCGGCAATCAGCCCGGGAAAGGCATCGCGTTGCGCCACATCCCGGAACGTGAACACACGGCATTGCACCGCGCTTTTGGCGCGCGGATTGGCTTGGGTCAGGCTAAGCACCTCAAGGAAGGCACCATCGGCAAAGGCAACCTCGTCGATGGGCTCCACCACATCCCGCAAGTATTCCTGGTAGGCCAGTTCCTGGCCGGGCAACACCTCGAATCTAAATACGCGGATGCATCCTGCATGCTGTGCAATCCAGTTTGAAATCATGGAATCTCTCAAAAGTTGTGCCGCATGCCGATCTGGACAGTGCGTGCCGTTGGGTTACCCGGTCCGACAGTGCCGCCGGCGTACAAGCCACCGCCAAGGGAGTACTGTGATCCGTTCTTATTGAGAATGCGCCCTGCCGCCGCGAACAGGACAGTGCGCTTTGATAACGCGTAGTGGCCGCCGATAGCAATGAGATTGGTGCTTCTGTTTGCCACGCCTTGCGTACGGTCCTTGACCAGCACGAACTGGGCGATGAGCGTGGTGTGCGCACCGACGCCGTACTTCACGCCGAAGGGAAACATGTCGTAGACCTGCTCCGGGCCCTTTGTTGCCGGCGTGTTCGCCTGGCTATTCCAGTCGCGGTGCCAGCCTGTGAACAGCTTCACCGGCCCCACCGTGTAGTTTCCCCCGATGGTGAAGGCCTGCAGCCTTCCCGTGTCGGTCGCGTTGCGCTGTGTCACGAAGCCGATGTTGAAGTCGACGACCTCGTTCTTCTGCCGCGTGGACACGCCCCACATCCGCCCGGCCCGCTGGTTCCCCGTGACCTCTCCCGGCGCGTACATCACGTAAGTGACACCGGGCCAGCGATCCGGGGACGTCCATAGGATGGAATTGTCGACCCGGCCGAGCGTTGCACGCGCCACACCGGCGGGAATGATGGCCGGCAGGCCGCCGGCCAGCCCCGCGTTGAACGCATCGATGTTCCAGAACATCCGGTTCTCGGGAGAGTACTGGCGACCGAACGTGAGCCGGCCCGCCTGCTCGCTGGCAAGCCCCATGTAGATCTGGCGTCCGAACAGCCTCCCGCCTTGCTGGGACATCCCGTCGTCTGCCCCAAAGCCGCTCTCCAGCCAGTAAACGGCGCTCAGGCCCGGCGCGATGCGCTCGTCCCCCTTGATGCCGAAACGTGAGCCCCAGTCGCTGCCGCTCTGCAGGCGGGTCAGCGTTCCCAGTCCTTGCTTCGAGATATCGAGCGCCATATCCACGACACCAAAGACCGTTGATTCGGCCTTTGCGTCCCAGGTGCAGACCGAGATGCTCAGCCCCGTCACTGCAGCCAATGCTGCGGTATTTGTCTTCATGGATTTCAAACCGTTAGGCAATGCGAGGACCACACCCTCGTCTTGAACGAGTGCGGGAAGAATTGGCACGCTTGATTGGAACGCTTGAGGTGCGCCGGCGCGGCCTGCTGTATTACAAACCGAGGGCCGTCGGCCCCGGAATCCGTCGGTGCTTGAGCGCCGGAATGGCTTCGCGGACGCTGCGCAAACGGTCCTGGCTCATTTCGCCGATGACAACGCCTTCGCCCTGGGGCAGGCTGGCAACCACGTCTCCCCACGGGTCGATCAACATGCTGTGGCCAAACGTCTGCCGCTGATTGGCGTGCGTCCCGCCTTGCGCGGCAGCCAGCACATAACACTGGTTCTCGATCGCGCGCGCGCGGAGCAGGACCTCCCAATGCGCACGGCCGGTGGTTTGCGTGAATGCCGACGGCACGAGGATGAGATCCACCTGCTGCATGGCCCGGTAGAGCTCCGGAAAGCGCAGGTCATAGCAAATGGATAGCCCCACGCGGCCGAACTCCGTCTGCGCCGTGACCATTTCGGTGCCCGCAACCATCGTCCGGCTCTCGTCGATGTCGCGAGTGCCATCCAGGTAGCTGAAGAGATGCAACTTGTCGTAGCGCGCCTTGACCTCTCCCGTGGGCCCGAACAACAATGTCGTGTTGGTAACCTTTGGCGCTTGCGTGGTAGCCAGCGGGAGCGAGCCACCCGCGATCCATACGCCGTGCTGCCTTGCCTTGGCGGCCAGGCAAGCCTGGATTGGCCCTTCGCCAAACGCCTCGGCAATCGCGAACTTGTCGGTCTCGTGAAGACCGATCTGGCAGAAGTACTCAGGCAACAGGACAAGCGTGGCACCGCCGTGCACGGCTTCATCGATCAGGTTCTCCGCAACGGCAAGGTTGTCCGCCAGGCTCGGCGAAGACACCATCTGAATGGCAGCGATTTTCATTTTCCGGCTCTGCGCTTCAGTCCATTTCCGCATGTGACGTGGCGACGATCTTTCGCCAGGTCAGGGCATCGCGCTGGATCGTCTCCGCGAATTTCGCGGGGCCATCGCCAACCGGCTCGGCAATCTGCCTGGCGAAGGCATCGCGCACCTCCGGCCGCGCAAGTACCTCCTTCACGCTCTGGCTGACCTTGGACACCACCTGGGCCGGCGTTCCACTGGGGGCGCAAATGCCTACCCACCCCGTAAAGCTCAGCTCGCCCAGGCCTTGCTCGGCCAGTGTGGGCACCGCGGGAAGCTGCGGCGAGCGCTTGGCCGTCCCTATCGCGAGGCCCTTGACGCGGCCGGATTCAACGAAAGGCAACGCGGAGATGACGCTATCCATCATCAAGCTGACGCGGCCGGCGGTAAGGTCCGTATAGGCGGGCGTCGAGCCCTTGTAAGGCACGTGCTGCATGTCCAGGTTGTTCCGCATTTTCATGGCCACTGCGGCGAGATGCGGCGTCGTCCCGTTGCCGCCGGATGCGAAGTTGTACTTGCCGGGCTCGCGCCTGGCCAGGTTGATGAATTCCTTGAGGCTGTTGGCGGGAATTTGAGGGGCTGCCACCCAGATGGTCGGCGTATTGACGATGTGGCTCACCGGGACCAGGTCCTTGATCCCATAGGACAGCTTTGGGTATAGCGCCGTAGCGACCGCCAGGTTCCCGGTGGAGCAAAGCAGCAAGGTGTAGCCATCCGGCGGCGCCTTGGCGACGAATCCCGCACCGATCGTGCCACCGGCACCGGGCCGGTTGTCGATGACGAGGGACTGCCCGAGCGCCGTACTCATCGCGGCGGAGATCAGGCGCGCGACCACGTCGTTTCCTCCCCCCGCGGGAAATGGCACAACGAGCGTCACGGGCTTGGCCGGCCACTCGGCCGACACGGCAAGGGTTGGCGCCGCACAGCACAGCGCAGCGAGACTGGCGACGGCGAGGCGGGACAATTGGGGCATGCGGCATCTCGATGACATGAGTGTGATGAAGCAACACACTTGACGAGTGAGATCGTGCCGTAAGCCGGTGCGCTGGTAAATCAAATAAAAATTACGCTCAGACAAAGAAATTTTGGCTTCCTCTTCCCCCCGCTGCCACGATGAGGTCCACGGAGCGATCCACCAGCATCTCCACGGCCTTTTGACTGTGTGTCTGCCGAAACAGCAAGCGGATGCCGGGCGCCGTTTCCGCCAGGCGGCCAACGAGGCGGCGCGCGACGGCGATCTCGTAGTCATCCGATAGCCCGATGGAGATCGTCCTTTCGTGAAAGACGTTGCCGCCAGGCGCCACCATCGAAAGGCTCTTGCGGCAGTGGTTCAGCGCTTCACCGACCACGGGCTTCGATTCTTGCGCGCGCGCCCTGGGGCGCATGCCACGGCCGGCTCTCTCGCACAGCGGGTCCCCATAGACGCGACGCAGGCGGCCGATCGCCGCGCTCACTGCGGACTGCGTCAGGCCCAACCGGATCGCGGCGCGGCTGGCGCCGCCCTCTTCGTAGAGCGCTTCGAAGACCTTCAGCAGGTTGAGGTCCATCGTCTCGATATTTACGGCATTCATATCAGATACATCCATATCCATCTTGATTCAAGATGGCGTGGGCGTGAACATAGCGCAACCCGCTTCCCGGAGCCACACCTCATGCCCGCTGCCATCGGCGCCGCCCTCCAGATTGGTTCCTCCCCCTCGGGAGAGGCCGAAACCCTGGCCCGGATCCTGGCGTCCGAGGACAAGATCCTCGCATCCGGCGCAAGCGTCGTCGTCATGCCGGAGGCACTCCTGGGCGGGTATCCCAAAGGCGAGATCTTCGGTACGCGGCTGGGCTATCGCCTGCCCGAGGGCCGCGACGCATTCGCCAGCTACTTCGAAAACGCCATCGATGTACCCGGCCCCGAAACGCAAGCGCTGGCGGCGCTGTCCACGCGCACGGACGCGAGCCTCGTGGTGCGGGTCATTGAACGAGACGGCAATACGCTGTACTGTACGGCTCTGTTCTTCGATCCCGCCGCTGGTCTTGCCGCGAAGCACCGCGAGCTGATGCCGACGGGAACGGAGCGCCTCATCTGGGGCCAGGGAGACGGCTCGACCTTGCCTGTCTTGCAGACATCCGCCGGGCGCGTGGGCGCCGCGATCTGCCAGGTCCAGGCCTCGCCACGGCAGCTCGGCATCGACATACCGCATTGGGAGGCAGATCGCCCGCTGATCCGCGGCGGCAGCGTGGTCATTGGCCCGATGGGCGACATCATCGCCGGGCCTTTGCTGAATGCGCAAGGCCTGGTAGCCGCCGAGATCGATACCGGCGAGTTGGTGCGTGCACGCTACGACTTTGACGTGGTCGGCCATTATTCTCGCCCGGATGTCTTTTCAATGACGGTTGACGAACGGCCGAAGACATCGGTCAATTTCCAGGCCTGAGGCAGCCAGGCGGGGAAGCGTAAGCCGAAAGCCATGCGCAGGATGCCAGCCCATGAACCTTCGATTTCTTGAAACATTCGTCTGGGCGGCCCGGCTGCGCAGGATGACCCTGGTTGCGCAGCGGCTTCACGCCACCGATGCCACCATCTCCGCGCGCATCGCCGCGTTCGAAGCAGAGTTGGGCGTAAAGGTCTTTGTCCGGGAAAAGGGAAAGCAACTGTGCCTCACCCCCGAGGGCGCCGAGATGCTGGCGCCCGCGGAGGAATTGCTTGCCCTTGCGGACGCGTTCACCCAACGGTTTGCCGCAAGGGATGCCTTGCCCAGCCAGATCACCATCGGCATGAGCGGCACGGTCGCCGGGGCAATACTCGAGCCGCTGGTTGACGTACTTTATGCCAGATGGTCTGACGTCAATATCCATCTGCCATCTCTCACCAGCACCGACATTCGGCACAGGCTGCTGAGCGGCGCGCTCGATATTGGCCTTCTCCTCGGCAGCGTCAACGAACCGGACGTGGTCAATTTGAAACTGCTGGAGCTTGACTACGCCTGGGTGGCCAGCCCCCGCCTGATTCCCGGCAACGTATCGCCATCGGTCGAGGAGCTAAGACGGCAGATGTTGCTCTCGTATCCGGTCGACTCGGACCTCTTCGCCTCGGTTGCCACCTACTTTGACACGCCGCATCTGGCCGGCTTCAAGCTGAACGTTCTCAGTTCCTTGTCCGTGATGCTGCGTCTCGCCTGTGCTGGCGTTGGATACGCGGTGCTGCCGGTTGACCTCATCCGCAATGAGCTCGAGACGGGAACGCTAAGAATGCTCGGGCTCTCCCGGCCGTTCCCGAAGCAGACATACTTCGCCGCCTTTATCGATCTGCCATCGGCCCCCTTGCGCCGTATCATCGCCGAGTGCATCCGCGATATTGCGCGGCTGCCGTCGCCAGCGAACGAGTGATGCATTTCGCGCGCCCCGATGCGCAAGGCAGGCATCGGCCCACGCACCAGGGCAGCCGGCCGCGGTTTTCAACGAGAAGCATAGTCTTCCTGTCTCCGGGAAAGACCCGGATGGCTATCGAACCCACATCGCCAAGGCGCAGTCATGCGTTCTCAATTGTTCTAGACGACGGTGGAAACCATGTCGCTGGTCGCCGTGGGGCTGCGCCCGTCGGTGTATGCGGCATGCCAAAGCCAGTCCGGCGCTGCCGGTTTCCATCACCGCGCTGTACAGCAAGCTCAGCCGGACCGAGCCGGGGCCGGTTCGTGCCCTGGTGCAAGGCAGTGGCCGTGCAACCGATGTTGCGCAAGCAGGCGCCATCGGTGAATAGCTAGCGCCTGCGCATTTGTGAGGGGCAGGGTGTTCCGTAGGAGGTTAGAACGCTTCCACATCCTCAATGGTGCAGCATGCCGGCTCGCGTCTGAGCACCCACAATGTGCTGAATGAACCGAACGGTAGCCGCTCTTCTAATCGTTTCATAGCCGTCCTCATCGCCAAATTTCTCATCGAATTTCGTACTTGTCCGATTGCGGCATAGCGTTTCTCGCTGCACGATACCGTCCTGGTGTTTATGAAAATCACTTGCGGATCGGTGCGCCAGCACTGGCGCAAGGCGCATCAGGTTCAAGCCTCATGGCCTTGCGTATCTTGCTACTTCACCTGCGGCGGAGCGTTTTCGCATGGGTATTCGTTTGCCATCGGCTTCCACTCGTACTGTCCGCGTGACGGGTCCGGGCATACCGGAAATCCTTGGGCGACCCGCCCTGGTTTTCTCCAAACTGTCTGGCAACGAAGGGATCTGCAGCCTGTTCGAATACGAACTGGAACTCAAGACCCCCGACGATCGCAATGCGCACTTTGGCCCCGCGGCGGATCTCGATACCAAGGCGCTGCGCGGACAGGAGTTGACGGTAACGATTGCGCTCGATGGCAGCGGCAGCGGATCGTCCGGCGGTGTGGGTGCGGGCGAGCGCGAGATCACGGGGCTTGTCACCGACGTGCGCGGCCCGATCCCGATGGGCCGGCAGATTGCCTATCGCCTCACGCTGCGCCCGTGGCTGTGGCTGACGACCCTCACCACGGATTTCCGTATTTTCCAGCAGCAAAGCGTCGTGCAAATCCTCGATACGCTGCTGTCCGACTACACCTTCCCGGTGGAGCGGCGCCTGGATGTGGCGCGCTACCCCAAGCGCGAATACCAGGTGCAGTACGGCGAGAGCGACTTCGATTTCTTCCAGCGCCTGACGCAGGAGTGGGGGATTGCCTGGCACATTGAACACAGCGAGAGCCGGCACCGGCTTGTATTGACCGATGGCAACAGCGCCTTCGCGCCCTTTGCCAGCCCCGCCTATCACGACATCCGCTGGCAGGGCACCGCCGACCGGATCGACGAAGAACACCTGCATGAGTTCGAGTTGCACGACCGGATGGTATCGGGCCAGTGGACCAGTTCGGACTACGACTTCGTCAGGCCGCGCGCCGACCTGACGGTACGGGCCTCCGATCCGCTCGATACCGCGCACGCCAACGCGGAAATCTATGCGTTCCCTGGCGACCACAGCCAGGCCGCCACCGGCAACGACCCGTGGCAGGAAGGCGACCAGATTGCCCGCATCCGCATGGAGACGCTGCGCCAGCACGGCACCCGCGCGCGTGGCCGTGGCAACGTGCGCGCCATGGTGCCGGGCTGCACCTTCCATCTCACGAATTTCATCCAGAGCGAGGCCAACCGCGAGTACCTGATTCTCTTTGCGCGATTGTGGATCGAGGAGGTGCCCGAGGCCTCTGGCGGCCAGCAGTCCTGGCGCTGCGAAGTGGACTTCACCGCCCAGCCTTCCAACGCGTTGTTCCGCCCGGAACGCACCCAGCCGAAGCCGCGCACCAACGGGCCGCAGACGGCCACCGTGGTGGGCCCCGCCGGGGAGGAGACATGGACCGACGAATACGGGCGCATCCGCGTCCAGATGCACTGGGACCGCCAGGGCAAGCGCGACGCCGACAGTTCCTGCTGGGTGCGGGTGTCCTCGTCGTGGCAGGGCGAGCGCTTTGGCGCGATGCACGTGCCGCGCATCGGCCAGGAGGTGATCGTTGAACACTTGAATGGCGACCCCGATTGCCCCTTGGTAACGGGCAGTGTGCCGAACCAGCTGAACATGCCGCAGTGGCCGATGCCCGGCCAGCATGCGCTCTCGGGCTTCGTCAGCAAGGAACTGCGCGGCGAGCGCACCAACACCTTCGTGCAGGACGACACCGAGGGCGAGATCCAGACCCAGCTTCAGAGCGACCACCAGACTTCGTGGCTGGGCCTGGGCTTTCTCACCCGTGTGCTGCGCGGCAGCGGGCGCAAGGACAAGCGCGGCGAGGGGTTCGAGCTGCGCACCGACGGACAGGGCGTGGTGCGTGCCAACGGCATGCTGATCACCACCGAGGCGCGCCGCAACGCCAGCGCCCACCACAAGGACATGGGCGAAACGCTCGAGCGCCTGACGCAGGCGCGCGGCCAGCAGGCGACGCTGGCCGCGCTGGCGCAGGAAAACCAGGCGCAGGAACGTGCCGACCAGGCCGAGGTGGCGAAGACCATCAAGGCGCAGAACGACGACATCCGCGGCAGCGGCGAGGCCGGCAGTTTCCCCGAACTGGCAGCGCCCCACCTGGTGCTGGCCAGCCCCGCCGGCATCGAGGCCAGCACGGCGCGCTCGACACACCTGGCCTCGGGCGAGCACCTGGCGCTGACCAGCGGTGGCCACACCAGCCTTGCCGTTGGCCAGCGCCTGCTGGCCAGCGTGAGCCGCGGGGTGCGCGTCTTCATCCAGAGCATGGGCTGGCGCCTGGTGGCCGCGGGCGGCGACATCGAGCTGCGCGCGCTGCAGGACAGCATCAAGCTGCTTGCCAAGCTCAATGTCACGGCCACGGCCAACCGCATCACGCTGTCGGCCAAGGAGGAACTGGTCGTCAGCGGGGGCGGCAGCGCCACGACCTACAACGGGGGCGGCATCACGCACCGCACGGGTGCGGCCTACACGATCCACGCAGGCAGCTATGCCTTCATCGGCGCGCAGACGCACGCCGCGCAGTTCCCCGACGCGCCCAAGCCGGGCAAGGGCAACCTGGAACTGTTCAACCACTACGCCAACCGGCGCGGGATCCAGGGCGGCGACTTCCGGGTCGAGGACGCGCTGGGCCAGGTGACCGTCGGCAAGCTCGACGCACAGGGTTTCGCGATTGCCAGCGGCATCGCGCCAGGGCCCGCCAAGGTGGTCTTTGGCATCGACCCGGCGGACACCTGGGCCGAAGGCAGCTACGTCGCCGAGCCGACGTGGCCGCCGGCGCAGGCGCTCACCGGCGGCGTGCCGGCGCCGGCTGCGAACGCCCTGGCCAGCCAGTTGCTGACCACCACCAGGCAGGCCACGCAAGCGGTCCAGGGGGCGCAACAGGTAGCGCAACAGGTAGCGGGGGCGGTGAAGGCCGGGCCCGCCGCGCTCGGCCTGTCCGGTGTGCAAACGCTGCTCGGCGCCATGCCGGCGCCAGGCACGCCGGCGCTGGCCAAGGCAACGCAACATCCCAGGCTCCCCTCCCTGCACACGCCCGGCTTCGCCTGAGCGACGCGCCCCCTTCACTTCCCCCTTCACGTCTTCGCATTGAATCCATGGCAGACCCGACCCCCGCAGCCAAGCCGCGCGAGCCGCAATCCGCAGTCGCCCCCCTGAACACGATCGCCGTCGAGGACGTCGGCAAGGGCGCCGCCAAGGTCGATGCCTGGCTGCAAAGCGCCAGCGGCGGCGTGGTGACGCTGGCGCGCATCAAGATGGTGGCGGGCGGCCTGCCGGTGGTGGGCAACATCATGGCGCTGGTGGACGCGCTGGGCGACGTGATGACGCTCGCGCGCAGCAAGTCGCGGCACCTCGTCGACTGGGTGAGCCTGGGCATCAACCTGATCGGCGTGCTGCCCGCGCCGCCGACCATGGCGGCGGCGCGCATGAGCCTGCGGCCCACGCTGGCGCTGGTGCGTCAGGAGCTGCGCCAGAGCGCGAGGGCCGTGCTGGGCGATGGCCTGATCGACGTGCTGGTGGGGCACCTGAATGCAACCATCGTCGGCGAGATCGACGACTTCGTGCAAAAGGCGCAAGGCAAGCTGGCCGGCATCCTGGACGACGCCGGCGTGCTGGGCGAGAAGATGACGCTGGAGATCGCCAGCGGCCTGGAGCGGGCGGCGCTGGGCAAACTCGACGCGGCGGGGAACGCGCAGGCGGCGGGCAAGCAGGCCCGCACCGCCATCAAGCAGATCGTGAACGATCCCAAGGCGGCCATCGTCAACATCTTCGGTGCCGCGTGGAACGTCTACAAGGCGGCCGGGAAGGCCGCCGCGAATACCGCGGTCAGGCTGGCCGTGCCGGACGAAGTCCAGCGCAAGGTGGTCGCCAGCGCGGCCGAACTTCGCCAGATGGGGCCGCTGCTGCGCGCGCAGATGGCCCAGCTCGGGGACCCGGCCGCGCAGCAAAGCATTGGCTGGCTGCTGGCGGTGCTGGCCCAGGCGGTGGCGCGCTGGCGCAAGAAGAAAGGCGCCGGGCAAAGCACCAACGTGCCTGCCCGTCAAACCGGCGAAGCCAGGAAGCGGGCGCACGACGGCGAACTGGGCACGGTCAACAACCAGGCGCCGGCCAAGGGCGCGCCCGGTTGCAAGAACTGCCCGGCACCAGCCGGGACCGGACCCAGCATCAGCTTTGCCACCGGCGACGAAACCCTGTCGCACACCGATTTTGTGCTGCCGGGGCTGTTGCCCATCGCATGGACGCGCACCTACCGCTCCAGCCTGGCCGCCTATGACCACGGCGAATCCGGCGCGCGCTGGATCACGCCCTACACGACGCGTTTTGACATCGTCAAGGACGGGGTGCTTTACCACGGCGCGGACGGCCGCAGCCACGCTTATCCGTTGCCGGATGTCGGCAAGTTCCGCCATGATCCCATCGAGGACGTCACCCTGGTGCGGGTCTCGGAGCAGACCCTGACGCTGGCGCGGGGCTTCGAGAGCCAGGAAGCGTACCAGCGCCACGGCCAGCGCTTCCGGCTCACCGGCATCACGCTGCGCAGCGGCGCCGGGGTGGCGCTGCACTATGACCATCGCGTGGGCGGTGACGCGGCGGGTGACACGGCGGGTGACACGGTGCTCTCGGAGGTGATCGCCTACCAGGGCGAGACCGTGCTCGCCCACGTCGGCATCCGCCTGGATGACGCGGGGCGCATCGCCGAGCTGTGGCAGATCGCAGGCGGCCAGCTGGTGCGCCAGCTCACGCGCTACACCTACGACGCCGCCGGCGATCTGGTGATGGCGCAGGATGAGCATGCCGCGCACTGGGACTACACCTACCGGCACCACCTCGTCACCCGCTACACCGACCGCACCGGGCGCGGCATGAACCTGCAGTGGCTGGGCGATGGCCCGGACGCCCGCGCGGTGCGCGAATGGGCCGACGACGGCAGCTTCGATACCCGCCTGGCGTGGGACGAGAACATCCGCCTGACCTACGTCACCGATGCGCTGGGCAACGAGACCTGGCATTACTACGACATCCTCGGCTACACCTATCGCATCAAGTACCCCGACGGGCTGTCCGAATGGTTCTTCCGCGACGATGCGAAAAACGTCGTCAAGCACGTGCACCCGGATGGCGCGGTCGAGCGCTATGCCTACGATGCCAACGGCAACCTCGTCGAGCACATCCGCCCGGATGACAGCGCGGTGCACTACGCCTGGGACGACAAGAACCAGCTCATCAAGATCCGCGACGCCGAGGGCGGCCTGTGGCAGCGCGATTACGACCTGCACGGCAACCTGACCGAAGAGATCGACCCATTGGGCCACAAGACGGCGTACGCCTACAACAAGGCGGGCCTGCTGGTCGGGATCACGGACGCCAAGGGCGGCATGACGAAACTGGCCTACACCCCGTCGGGGCAGCTTGCCAGCTACACCGACTGCTCGGGCAAGACCAGCGCCTGGAAGCACGGCGAGCGCGGCGAGCTGATCCGGTTCACCGATGCGGCGGGCGCCATCACGCAGTACCACTACGAAGCCGGCCAGCTCGCCCGCATTGTTCACCCCGACGAGCGGGTGGAACGCTTCGAGCGCGACGCCGAGGGGCGGCTGCTGGCGCACACCGACGCGCTGCACCGGCGCACCGTGTGGCGCTACAACGACGCGGGCCTGATTGCCGAACGCACCGACGCCGCCAACCAGACGCTGGGCTACCAGTGGGACAAGCTAGGGCGGCTGGCTGCGCTCACCAACGAGAACGCCGCCAGGACGGCGTTCCAGTACGACCCGGTCGGCCGGCTGTTGCACGAGACCGGGTTCGACGGCAAGGCAACCCGCTACCACTACGATCCGGCCAGCGGGGTGCTTGTGCAGGCCACCGACGCTAACCTGTTGTTGACGGCGTTCGACTTCGACGCATCGGGCCGCCTGACGCGCCGCCGCGCCGGCCTGCAGGACAAGGAAGGCATGGTCGCCGAGCCGCAAGTGGAAATCTTTGCCTACGACGGCAACGGGCGCTTGATCCTGGCGGAGAACGCCGACAGCCGGCTGCAATGGTTCCACGACGCCTGCGGCAACGTGACACGCGAGCACCAGCACTACCTCTGCCTGAAGACGCCCCTGGTGGCCGTCTGGCGGCATGAGTATGACGCGCTGAACCAGCGTATCGCCACCGTGCGCCCGGACGGGCACCGAATCGGCATGCTGACCTATGGCAGTGGCCATGTGCACGGCATGATGCTGGATGACCGCGAACTCGTGCAGTTCGAACGCGATAACCTGCACCGCGAAGTGTTCCGTACCCAGGGCAACCGGCTCGCGCAGGAACAGGCATACGACCCGGCCGGGCGGCTGCTGGAGCAGACGCTTTCGCAAGCGGATCAAGCCCGGGGCGGCAAGCGGATGGTGCACCGGCGGTACTACTACGATGCAGCGGGGCAACTCTGCGGCATCGGCGACACCCGGCGCGGTGAGTTGCAATACCGCTACGACCCAGTGGGCCGGCTGCTGAGCGCCAACAGCGCGCTTGGCGAAGAAACCTTCGACTTCGATCCCGCGGGCAACCTGCTCCATGACCCCACCACGCGCACCTTCGCAGCCGACCCGGCGCGCGGCAGGCCCGAGTTCCACAGCCGCCTGTCGGGGCGGCCGAGGCTGGTGGACAACCTGCTCAGGGAATATGCCGGCACCCACTACACCTGGGACGAGCGCGGCAACCTGAGCGAACGCGTGACCAACGGCAAGGGGGAACGCTTCATCTGGGACAGCTTCAACCGGCTGGCGGGTTACCACAATCCGGAACTGGAAGTGCGCTATCGGTACGATGCGCTAGGGCGGCGGCTCACCAAGTTGTCGTCAGCCATTTACTTCGAAAACGCCTTCGATGGCTCGATCTACCGGCGCAACGAGCGGGCGCGGCGGAACAAGGAACGCGGCTGCGCCTTCACCATGTACGGCTGGGACGGGGATCAACTGGCATGGGAAAGCCGCCAGGAGCCGGAGGCGGGCGTGGGGGATCATTTCCAGGTCATTGCGGGCGCGGCACGCACCACGCACTATTTGTATGAGCCGGGCAGCTTCGTGCCGCTGGCACAGGCGGTGCGCCGCGAAGCCATCACCCTGCCAGTGCAGCCAGCCTATGCGGAGGACTATGATCTTGACGAGGATCCGCTATGGACGCAGGCCATTGAGCCGCAGGCGTTCGACGCAATCGCGTGGTACCAGTGCGATCACCTGGGCACGCCGCAGGAGTTGACCGACGAGGCGGGCGAGATTGCTTGGAGTGTGCAGTACAAGGCGTGGGGCGCGGCGCAGGAGGTGATAACGGATGCGGCGCGCAAGGCGGGGATTCATAACCCGTTGCGGTTCCAGGGGCAGTATTACGATCATGA
>NZ_JBXAOE010000020.1:64357-172772 GCF_058802485.1 Cupriavidus sp. GW822-FHT02D05
TACAACCGGCATCGGTATTATGATCCGGTGTCGGGACGGTTCGTTAGCAAGGATCCGATTGGGTTGGCTGGTGGGATTAACGTCCACCAATATGCACCCAATCCGACCGAGTGGGTTGATCCATTAGGATTGTGGCCAGGGCAGCCCAGAAGCTCGAATGGCCGGTTTGGCTCGGGCCAGAACCCGAACAAGCCCCCACTACCGCCAAAGGGATGCGACCTTCACGGTAATGATCTGGACAGCAAGGTGCCGGCGATCGGCTACATATTGCGAGACCGGACAACAGGGGAAATCCTCAAGTATGGGGAAACCACTCGCGGCAAAGCAAGATATACGGATCAGTATCTCAATAGTGAGAACGCCCAAATGATCCCTGTGGCAGCAGGTACCAAGCGAGAGATGCACTGTTGGCAGCATAAGAAAATTCTGGAGTACAAGGCCGCGCATGGCGGCGAACGGCCACGTCTGAACAAAAATGACTATTGAGGAGCGGAAATGAAATTGTGGATATCAGGAGAAACGGAGGATGACATTGCGGAGGATTACAGAAAACGGTTTAATATAATTGAGCCGGAAGTTAACCGGATGCTGGGTGATCTGTCGTTTTCCGATGATATGGAAAGGTGGTCGTTTATCGCCATCATTCTTTCTGAAAAATTCTTGGACGCATATCCAGAGATAGTACGAAGGTCGTTGAAGCGACGGACGCTGGAATTTCGCCTGCACATTCTTCACGCTGAGTTCAAGCAGGCTAGCCCTGGAAAGCAGATGACGATGATCTTCGACGCGTTGAACCGGTCTGTTGATTTGATGCCGAAGCTCAAAGTCTCACCAGAAAGTCAGCAGAAGCTCCGGGCAGCGCTGGCGCAAGCTCGTCGTAGTTTGTTGGCAGAATGATGGCCTCCGGGAGTAACGCATGATGGACGGCATTGCTTGCGTCGGCGATATGACCGACCACGGTGGCGTGGTGCTGGAGGGATTTGCTGGCACCAATCTGAACGGCAGGCAGATCGCCGGACGTGGCCACATGGTTTCGTGTCCCAAATGCAAAGGCGTGTTTCCGATCAGTGAAGGCAATCGTGCCTACACCATTGATGGCACGCCGGTCGCGTTACATGGAATGAAAACGGCGTGCGGGGCCACTCTGATCGCCGGCAATCCACTTGCCCAGGTGCAGCGCTAGCGTTGAGGTATGTCAGCGGGGCGTTTCAAGAAATCTGCCGAAACCCACTACCGCTGGGACGAGCGCGGCAACCTTACCCATCGCATGACCAACGGCACGGGCGCGGGCTTTATCTGGGACAGCTTCAACCGACTGGTGGGCTACTACAATCCGGAGCTGCAAGTGCGCTACCGGTACGATGGCTGGGGCGGCGGCTCAGCAAGTCGTCGTCGGCCGTCTACTTCGACAACCCCCATGACGGCAAGGGCTACCGGATCAACGAGCGGGCGCGGCTGAACAAGGCACACGGCTGCGCCTTCACGCTCCATGGGTGGGATGGCGACCAGCTGGCGTGGGACGAGAACATCCGCCTGACCTACATCACCGATGCGCTGGGCAATGAGACCCGGTGCTACAACGACATCCTCGACCACACCTATCGCATCAAGTACGCAAGTAGCCGGGGCGCTTCCAGGCACAGGGAGAGGCCGGCCACTTGAAAGAGGAGGCGCCACCCACGCTATACTAGGCATGTCGCTGCAACCACAGCGACCCGGGGTGAGAGCCGGAGCAAGAGGGCCCGAGACCATCACGCAGAGGAGAACGCCCCGTGGCTAAGCACACCCGCTTCCGTATCACCGCCGAACAAACCGGCTCCGCCCTCTTCCTCACCACGCATTTCCCCTGCCAAAGCCCCTTGAGCGCTGCCGCCGAAAAGGCCGCGCAACTCCACAGCCTGCTGTTCATGCTCAGCGACTATGCCGCTTGCAGCGACACCTTTGGCGCATTGAATCCGGAGTTCCAGAGCGACGTGCTGTCGCTGGCAGCCGGGATCGCACGGGAAGCGCAGGTCATGAGCGAGCTAGCGGCGGGCCATAGGGACGAGGCAGGCTGAAGCAGGGGCCACCGGCAAGAAGACCGCAACCTGCTCCATAACCCGACCACGCGCATCTTCGCCACAGACTTGCTGGCGGCTATCGCCCAGGCGCTGCCTTAACGCGCCCAGGGCGCATCCACCTCCGTCCTCACGCCATAGCGCTCCAGCCCCTTGGCATGCAGCGCCGGAGAAATCGACCGCAGCGCGGCAATCGCCACGTGGTAGCGGTCGATCTCGAAGAAGCGGCGCAGCGCGGCGCGCGTGTCGCTGCGACCGAAGCCGTCTGTGCCAAGCGCGGTGAACGGCGCGCGCAGGTACGAGGCGATGAGCTGCGCATAGGCCCGCACGTAGTCGGTGGCGGCAATGACCGGGGTAGCGCCCGGCAGCGAGCGCTGCAAATGGCTTTGCGTTTCGCCGCCGCTGGCGAACAGGCTGGCGCGCTCGCATTCGCGGGCGTCCCTGGCGAGCTCGGAGAAGCTGGTCACGCTCCAGATCTCTGACTTGATATCCCAGTCGCTTGCCAGCAGGTCCGCGGCGGCGATGACTTCGCGCAGGATGGCGCCCGAGCCGAGCAGCCTCACGCTGGTGGCAGCGCCTTCGGGGCCGCGCGTGCCGAAAAGGTACATGCCCTTGATCACGTCGTCGTGCGCGTCCTCGCGCAGCGGCGCCTGCACGTAGTTCTCGTTGTTGACGGTCAGGTAGTAGAACTCGTCGCGCTGCGCTTCCAGCATGCTGCGCGCGCCGTGGTGGATGATGACCGCGGCTTCGCTGGCGAAGGCCGGATCGTAGGCGCGGCAGTTCGGCACCGTGGCGGCGATCAGCTGGCTGGTGCCATCCTGGTGCTGCAGGCCTTCGCCGGCAAGCGTGGTGCGCCCGGCTGTGGCGCCGATCAGGAAGCCGCGCGCGCGCTGGTCCGCCGCCGCCCAGATCAGGTCGCCGACGCGCTGGAAGCCGAACATCGAGTAATAGATATAGAACGGCAGCATGGCAACGCCGCTCACGCTGTATGACGTTGCCGCGGCCGTCCACGACGCCAGCGCGCCGGCTTCGGTGATGCCTTCTTCCAGCAGTTGCCCTTGCTGGCTTTCCTTGTAGTACAGCATCGAGCCGGCATCTTCCGGCTCGTAGAGCTGGCCTACCGGCGAGTAGATGCCGATCTGCCGGAACAGGTTGGCCATGCCGAAGGTGCGCGCCTCGTCGGCCACGATGGGCACCACGCGCGGGCCGATGTCCTTGTCCTTGATCAGGTTGGTGAACAGGCGCACCACGCCCGTGGTGGTGGAGACGGCGCGCTCGTCCGGCTCCATGGCAAAGCGGCCGTACTGCATCAGGTCGGGCATGCGCAGCGCGGGCGCGGTGCGCGCGCGGGCTGGCAGGTAGCCGCCCAGCGCTTGCCGGCGCGCATGGAGGTAGGTCATCTCCGGGCTGTCGTCGGCCGGCTTGTAGAAGCGCAGTTCCGCCACGGCATCGTCGTCCAGCGGCAGCGCAAAGCGGTCGCGGAAGGCACGCAGCGCGTCGATATCAAGCTTCTTCTGCTGGTGGGCCGTCATGCGGGACTCGCCCGCTTCGCCCATGCCGTAGCCCTTCTTGGTCTTGGCGAGGATCACGGTGGGCTTGCCCTTGTGCGCCTGCGCATCCTGGAACGCGGCGTACAGCTTGCGAAAGTCATGGCCGCCCCGGCGCAGCGCATCGATATCCGCGCTGCTCATGCTGGCGACCAGGGCCTTGAGCTCGGGGTCCGTGTTGAAGAAGTGGGCCAGGTTGTAGTCGCCATCCTTGGCCCCGAGGTTCTGGTACTCGCCGTCCACCATCGCAGCAAAGCGCCGCAGCAGCGCGTGATTGGTGTCGCGCGCAAACAGCGCATCCCACTCGGAACCCCAGACCACCTTGACGACGTGCCAGCCGGCGCCGCCAAACAGCGCCTCCAGCTCGTGGATCACCTGGCCGTTGCCGCGCACCGGGCCATCGAGCCGCTGCAGGTTGCAGTTGATGACGAAGGTGAGGTTGTCGAGCTTCTCGCGCGCCGCCAGCGAGAGCGCGGCAAGCGACTCCGGCTCGTCCATCTCGCCATCCCCGAACACGCCCCACACGCGCCGCGCAGCGGTATCGGCAATGCCGCGATGCCCGAGATACCGCAGGAAGCGGGCCTGGTAGATGGCGCTGATCGGGCCGATGCCCATGGAGCCGGTCGGGAATTGCCAGAAATCCGGCATCAGCCAGGGATGCGGATAGGAGGAGAGGCCACCGCCGCCGGTTTCCTGCCGGTAGCTCGCCAGTTGGGACTCGGACAGCCGTCCCTCCAGGAAGGCGCGTGCATAGACGCCCGGCGCGGAATGCGGCTGGAAGTAGACCAGGTCGCCCTTGTGGTCCCCATCGTCGGCGCGGAAGAAGTGATTGAAACCCACCTCGAAGATCTCGGCGGCGGAGGCATAGCTGGCAAGGTGGCCGCCTAGTTCGCCGTAGGCCTTGTTGGCGCGCACCACCATGGCCAGCGCGTTCCAGCGGATGATCGAGGTCAGCCGCTGCTCCATGGCAAGGTCGCCGGGATAGCGCGGCTGCTCGCCTACGCCGATGCTGTTCTGGTAGGCCGAGTACGGATGCGCCCGTTCGCCAAGGCCGAGATGGCTGGCATGCTCGGCAAGGCGCTCCAGCAGAAAGCGCGCACGCGGCGCGCCGCCGGTGCGAAAGACGCCGGCCAGGGCGTCGAGCCATTCGCCGGTTTCCTCAACGTCGGGGTCGTGCCCTTCGCCAGGGGCAATCTGGATGGCGTCTGTCTTTGGCAGGGCACGCATTGCGGTCTCCGTGGGCTTTGTTCTTCTCTATTGGATTGTAGGGAGGAGACCGCGGCAGAAGCTGCCGAATTGGCAGGCGAAGCCGGCCGCCGGCAGCGTAGCGTGCTGCGGCTGGGCGGCTGGCAGCGCAATGTGCTGTGGGGACGGGCACGCCGGCTGCAAGTGGTGGCAGATGGGCTTGGCGTATCGCCGGCGCGCCTATCGATTGCCCGGACGCGGCAAAAACCGGCGGGGACGATGATCATGCCGGGTGCTTCCAGCGTGGCTCAACGCAAAGCGCGCCTGATGAGGCGGGTACTCAGCACCCTCAAACTGCAATCAGTGGGGCTGACCGGACCTGATGCATCCGGTGTAGTTACCCGAAAATTACTTCGCCGTCGGCATGGCGAACTCGGCGCCCTTGCCGATGCTGTCGGGCCAGCGCTGCATGACCGACTTCTGCTTGGTGTAGAAGCGCACGCCTTCCTCGCCATACGCGTGGGTGTCGCCAAACAGGCTGCGCTTCCATCCGCCAAAGCCGTGCCAGGCCATCGGCACCGGGATAGGCACATTGATGCCGACCATGCCGACCTGGATGCGCCGCGCAAACTCACGCGCCACGCCGCCGTCGCTGGTGTAGCAGGCCACGCCGTTGCCGAACTCATGGTCGTTGACCAGTTGCACGGCCTGGGAAAAATCCTTCACGCGCACGCAGCCCAGCACCGGGCCGAAGATTTCTTCCTTGTAGATGCGCATGGCGGGGGTCACGTTGTCGAACAAGGTGCCGCCCGTGAAGAAGCCCGCTTCATGGCCGGGCACGCGGCAATCGCGTCCGTCCACCACCAGCGTGGCGCCTTCCTCCACGCCGATGCCGACGTAGCCTTCGATCCGCTCCAGGGCCTGGCGCGTGACGATGGGACCCATCTCGGCCTCGGCGTTCATGCCATTGCCGATCACCAGTGCCTTCACGCGCTCGGCCAGTAGCGGGAGGATCTTGTCCGCGACATCGCCCACCAGCACGGCGATCGAGATCGCCATGCAGCGCTCGCCGGCCGAGCCGTAGCCGGCGCCGATCAAGGCGTCCACGGCTTGTTCGATGTCCGCGTCGGGCATGACCACCAGGTGGTTCTTGGCGCCGCCGAGCGCCTGCACGCGCTTGCCGAAATGCGCCGAGCGCTCACTGATGTACTGGGCGATCGGGGTAGAGCCGACAAAGCTCACTGCCTTGACGTCAGGATGTTCGATCAGTGCGTCGACCACGACCTTGTCGCCCTGCACCACGTTGAACACGCCGGCCGGCAAGCCGGCTTCGGTCAGCAGATCCGCCATGAAAAGGCTGGCGCTGGGATCGCGCTCGCTGGGCTTGAGCACGAAGGTGTTGCCGGCCGCCAGCGCGATCGGGAACATCCAGCACGGGACCATGCAGGGGAAGTTGAACGGCGTGATGCCAACCACCACGCCCAGCGGCTGGCGCAGCGTCCAGTTGTCCATGCCGGTGCTGACCTGGTCCGTGTAGTCGCCCTTGAGCAGTTGGGGGATGCCGCAGGCAAACTCGATGATGTCGATGCCCCGGGAGACTTCGCCCTGCGCGTCGGAAAAGACCTTGCCGTGTTCCGCCGTGATCATCGCCGCGAGCGTGTCGCGATTCTGGTTCATCAGTTGCAAGAAGCGTTGCATGACCCGCGCGCGGCGGATCGGGGGCGTGTCCGCCCAGGCCGGAAAGGCCGCGGCCGCAGCGGCAATCGCGGTGCCGGCTTCGTCGACCGAGCCCAGCGCCACGGTGCGCGCGGCGGCGCCGGTGGCGGGATTGAAGACATCCTGCGCGCGTCCGCTGGCGCTGGCAACCCGGCTGCCGTTGATGTAGTGGCCGAGCTGGCCGCCTTCGGTGTATGCGATGGGAGTCTTCACGTTGCTGCCTTCAAGGAAAGAGAGGGATTAGCCAATGCGACGAGTGTAGTCACGGTCCCTTCCCCCATCAATGCCGCGCGGCTTGACTCATTGTTTAGCAAAGTAAACAATGCCGCGATGGAAGACGAAAATAAAGAACCCAACTGGGCGCACCTTTACTCGCTGGTCGTGCTGGGTGAGCTTGGCAGCTACACGGCCGCGGCCGTGCGCCTGGGCCTGAGCAAGGGGGCCATGAGCCAGCGCATCGCGGAGCTGGAGCGCAGCGCCGGGGTGCCGCTGGTGCAGCGGACTACCCGCAGCGTCCGGCTCACCGAAGCGGGCCAGCAACTCGCGGACACCACGCGCAACGCCTTCGCGGACATCGAGCGCAGCTTTGCAGGCGTGCGCGATCTTGCCGGCGAGCCGCGCGGCTTGCTGCGGGTCACGGCGCCAGTGGCGCTGGGCCGGCAGCAGATCGTCCCGCGCATCCCAGCCTTTCTGAAGGCCTATCCGGAGGTGCGGATCGAGATGGAGTTTTCCGACAAGTTCACCGCGCTGGCGCAGGAAGGCTTCGACCTGGCAATCCGGCATGCCTCGGTAGCGCCGGATACGCATATCGCCTGGACGCTATGCCGCACGAACACGGTGCTGGTGGCAACGCGCAGCTACCTGAAGCGCCATGGCTCGCCCGAATCCCCGGAGGAACTGGCCGCGCACGCCTGTCTGCATTACTTCCGGCGGGGCGAATCGCCCACCTGGAGCTTCGAGCCGCTGCGCGGAGCCGCCCCCCGGCGCAGCGTGGCCATCCACGGCAGCTTTGCCGCCAACAACAGCGAGGCCCTGCGCGAGGCGGCGCTGGGCGGTCTGGGCATCGCCCTGCTGCCGGACTTCACCGCCCAGGCGGACGTGGCCGCCGGCAGGCTGGTCAAGGTCCTGCCCAACTGGCGCCCGGCGGGGGCCTTTGGCGACCACCTGTTCGCCATCCGCCCTTACAGCCCCTACCTGCCGCGCGCCGTGCGCGTGTTTGTGGACTACCTGCGCGAGACGCTGAAGGATGGCTTCACGATGGGCTGAAGCCCTGCCTTACTGCAGGTTGCCCCAGCGCGGCACCGCCGGCTCCGCCGCCGCCCATTTCCAGCCGGTGGGCTGCCGGCAGGCGGTGGTCAGGAACCAGGCGCGCTGTTGCCTGGCGTCGTCGTCCACCGAGAACAGCGCCTCCCGGCATTCCGCCAGCGGCGTGCGGATGACGCGCACCACCCGCACCCAGCCATGCTCGTTGGCATAGGGCAAGGGGTGGCGGATTTCCCAGCGCTGCTGCGCATCGACCGGCATGGCGCCGATGGTGGCGGCGATGCTGTCCTGCTCCGCCTGCTGCCAGTTGCGCAAGACGTATTTGGCGCCGGCATCCGTGGCGGCGCTGACGCCGATGGCCACGCCGGCGGCCAGGGCCGGGTTGCCGGTGACCGCGCCGGTCGCCACGCCGGCCACCGCGCCGGTCAGGTCGCCGACCGACGAGCAGCCGGTGGCCAGGGCGGCCGCAAGCACGGGCACGATGACCCGCAACCGGTGCGGGCCGCTCATTGCAGCGCCCCCCACCGCTCGGTGGCCGGCTCCGCCGACGCCCACTTCCACGTCTGGCCGTCCCGGCAGATCGCCGCGATATAGAACGCGCTGGATTTCGCTTCGTCGTCCACCGAGAACACGATCTCCTTGCACTGCAGGGACTTGCCGCCGATCTCCCGGCTGACCGTGACCCGGCCATGCTCCGCAGGCTCGAGCGGCACGGCGTGATCGGTCCTCCAGTCCGCCACCGCATCCACCGCCAGCGGGCCGGCGGCCATGGCGATGCGGTCTTGCGCCGCCGCGTGGATTTTGCGTTGGCTGTACTGCAAGGCGGCCCTGGCGCCCGCTTGCACACCTAGGCCAATGCCGGTCGCCACCGCCGCGTTGTCGGTCAGCGCACCGGCAATGCTGGCGCTGGCAATGCCCGCACCGGCCGCCGTGCCCTCGCTCAGCAAGGAACTGCAGCCCGTGGCGGATAAGCAAAGGGCAATCGCGGCGGCAAGCGCGGCCGGGCCGCGCAGGCCGGTCCCGGGCCGCGCGCGGAGGGAATCAGGAGTCATCGTTGGGGGATGGAAAATCGGGGAAGGCTATGCCCGGCATGCCCGGCGCATTCGCAAATGCGGGCCAGCATACGCGCGCGCACTTGCGTCGCAAAGCGCAGAAATGTCAAAGATTGTAAGAACGACAGCGTGCGCTGGATGCATCCGGTGAGCGGCGCATCCACCCGGCGCGTCGCCAGCACCGAATCGTCTGCCTTTATACTGCGGCATGGCCTACGATCTCACAGACAAACTCGTCATCGGCATCTCGTCCCGGGCGTTGTTCGACCTCGAGCACGAGAACGGCATCTATCAATCCGAGGGGGTGGCGTCCTACTCCGCCTACCAGCGTCAGCATGAGGACGAACCCCTGCTGCCGGGCACGGCCTTTCCGCTGGTGCAGGCGCTGCTCGGACTCAATCACCTGATCCCGGACCGAAGGCTGGTCGAGGTCGTGGTGATCTCGCGCAATTCGCCGGACACCGGGCTGCGCGCGTTCAATGCCATCGAGACCCACCGGCTCGACATCACCCGCGCGGCATTCACCGGCGGCGAATCGATCTCGCGCTACCTGCAAGCCTTCAAGGTGGACCTGTTCCTCTCACGCGAGGCCACCGACGTGCAGGCCGCCATCGACGGCGGCGTGGCCGCGGCCCAGCTGTACGCCGCGCCCGCCGACTATCACGCCCCCGCCGGCCAGATCCGCATTGCCTTCGACGGCGATGCCGTGCTGTTCTCGCCGGAGTCCGAGCAGATCTTCAAGCAAAAAGGGCTGGAAGCCTTCGTCCGGCATGAGCAAAAACACCGCCACAAGGCCATGGCCGAAGGGCCGTTTGCCAAGCTGCTGCTCCGGCTGGCGGAGATCCAGTCGCACTTCCCGCCCGGGAAATGCCCGGTGCGCATCGCCATCGTGACGGCGCGCAACAGCCCGGCGCACACACGGGTGGTGCATACCCTGCGCGCGTGGAACGTCAGCATCGATGAAGCCTTTTTCCTCGGCGGCTTGCCTAAGGATCAAGTGCTGCAGGCGTTCGGCGCGCATATGTTCTTCGACGACCAGGAAGGGCATGTGGAACTGGCGTCGGCGGTGGTGCCGTCGGGGCGGGTGCCATACAAAGGTGGTGAGCTGGGCGGCGGCAAACGCAGGCCCGCGCGCAAGCGCGCCAGGAACGACGACACCGATGCCGCCGGCCAGGCCGGCAACGCACCCATCTGCGCCGCATGAAGACCTTCGCCCTTTACCTCATCACGGCCTGCGCGGAAATCCTGGGCTGCTATTTCCCCTACCTGTGGCTGCGCCAGGGGGCCAGCGTGTGGCTGCTGGTGCCAGGCGCGCTGTCGCTGGCGCTGTTCGCCTGGCTGCTGTCGCTGCACCCGGATGCTTCCGGGCGGGTTTATGCGGCCTATGGCGGCATTTATATTGCGGTGGCTATTCTGTGGCTCTGGCTGGTGGATGGGGTGAAGCCTAGCCACTGGGATCTGGCGGGGGTGGCGGTGGCGATTGCCGGGATGGCGATGATTGTTTTTCAGCCGCGTTGAAGCGGCGCGGAGCGTGATGGAGCGCTTGCGCTACGGCTAGCGCCCGCCCTCCCGATCCGCGCCCAGCCAGCCATTGCGCCCGCGCCGCTCAGGCCGCGACCCGCGCCGCCGCCCCGCGATACTGCGCCAGCAGCGCCACCCGCCGCGCCGCCGCCTTCTCCATATTGGCTTGCTTGACATGCCCGAAGCCGCGGATGTCGTCGGGCAAGCTCGCCAGCGCCACCGCCGTATCCAGCCGGTCCGCATTCAGCGTCGCGCCGAACTCCGCCGCCATCGCGATGTAGTCCTCGATCAGCTTGCGTTCCGCGCGTCGCTCGGCGGTCTTGCCGAACACGTCGAAGGCGGTGCCGCGCAAGCCCTTGGCGCGTGCCAGCAGACGGAAGGCGGTCAGCATGGCCGGGCCGAAGCGGCGCTTGACCAGGTGGCCATGCGAGTCCCGCTTTGCCAGCAGCGGGGGAGCCAGGTGGAAACTGAGCTGGTAGTCGCGGCCAGGTTCGCCTTCGAACTGCGCGCGCAGCTTGTCCAGGAAGGCGGGGTCGGCGTACAGGCGGGCGACTTCGTACTCGTCCTTGTAGGCCATCAGCTTGGCGAGGTTGCGCGCCACGGCTTCGGCGAGCGGCAAGCGCGGGTTGGCGCCCACGCGCTTCTCCGCAGCGCGCACGCTTTCGACTGCGGCGCGGTACCGGGCCGCGTACGCCGGGTTCTGGTAGGCCGTGAGCAGGGCTTCGCGCTGGCGGATGACGCTGTCGAGCGTCTCCGGCATGGCCACTACCTGGGCACGCGGCGTGGTCTGCAATTGCGCTGCGAGCGCAGCCTCGCCGTGATGCGCCAGATAGCGGCCCCAGTCGAAGGCCAGCAGGTTCTTCTCCACCGATACGCCGTTCAGCTCGATGGCGCGCACGAGGCTATCGCGCCGCAACGGGACCCAGCCCTTTTGCCAGGCAAAGCCCAGCAGCAGCGGGTTGGAGTAGATCGAATCGGCCAGCAGCTTCACGGCCCACGCATTGGCATCGATAAAGGCGCAGGCGTCGCCGACGCTGGCGCGCAGGTCCTGCTCGGCCGAGGCGCCCGGGAATTTCCAGTTCGGGTTCTTGATGAAGTCTGCGGTAGGCGTATTGGCACTGTTGATGGCGGCTGCCGTCACGTCGACCCGGGTCTTGGACAAGACCTCGGGCGAGGCGGAGACGATCGCGTCGCAGCCGATCACCAGCCGTGCCTCGCCGGTGGCGATGCGGGTGGCGTGCAGCGCGGCCGGGGTCGGGGCGATCTGCACATGGCTGATCACCGCGCCGCCCTTCTGCGCCAGGCCGGCCATGTCGAGCACGGTCACGCCCTTTTGCTCCAGGTGGGCAGCCATGCCAAGCAGGCCGCCGATGGTGACCACGCCGGTGCCGCCGACGCCCGTTACCAGCACGCCGTAGGGCCGCTCCAGCGTGGGGAGCGCCGGCTGCGGCAGCGCGCTGAAATCGGCGAGCGCGCCCTTGCCGCCCGCCGCGGCCGGCTTGCGCACTTGTGCGCCCTCAGCCGTGACAAAGCTCGGGCAGAAGCCGTTGACGCAGGAAAAGTCCTTGTTGCAGGAGGACTGGTTGATCTTGCGCTTGGTGCCCAGCGGCGTCTCCAGCGGCTCCACGGACAGGCAATTGGACTTGACCGAGCAATCGCCACAACCTTCGCAGACCGCGTCGTTGATGAACGCGCGCTTGGCAGGGTCGGCCATGGTGCCGCGCTTGCGGCGGCGGCGCTTTTCGGTGGCGCAGGTCTGGTCGTAGATCAGGATGGTGACGCCGGCGGTATCGCGCAGCTGGACCTGGATCTCATCGAGCTTGTCGCGGTGGTGCACGGTCACGCTGGCGGGCAGCATGCCGCCGTCGCCGTATTTCTCGGGCTCGTCGGTGACCACCACGATCTTGCTGGCGCCTTCGGCCAGCACCTGGTGAGCGATCTGCGGCACCGTCAGCACGCCGTCCACCGGCTGGCCGCCGGTCATCGCCACGGCGTCGTTGAACAGGATCTTGTAGGTGATATTGGCCTTGGCCGCGATGGACGCGCGGACCGCCAGCAGGCCCGAGTGGAAATAGGTGCCGTCGCCCAGGTTGACGAATACATGCTTCTCGCCAGTGAAATGCATCTGCCCGGTCCATGCCACGCCTTCGCCGCCCATCTGGCTGAAGGTGTCGGTATTGCGGTCCATCCACATCGCCATATAGTGGCAGCCGATGCCGGCCAGCGCGCGCGAGCCTTCGGGCACGCGGGTGGAGGTGTTATGCGGGCAGCCCGAGCAGAACCAGGGCTTGCGTTCCACCGAGATGCGCGGGCGCGCGGCTTCGCGCTCCTTGGCCTCGATCAGCGCCACGCGCGCGGCGATGCGCTCGCGCACGTCGGTGGGCAGGTCGCTCTTTTCCAGCCGGGTGGCGATGGCCTTGGCGATCAGCGCGGGCGATAGCTCGTAGTGCGCGGGCAGCAGCCAGTTGCCGCGCGGCAGCGACCATTCGCCGCCGTGGTTGCCACGCTCGTCGAACTTGCCGTAGACCTTGGGGCGCACGTCGTCGCGCCAGTTGTAGAGTTCTTCCTTGAGCGCGTATTCGAGGATCTGGCGCTTTTCTTCCACCACCAGGATCTCTTCCAGGCCGGTGGCGAACTCGCGCGCGTCGTGTGCGTCCAGGGGCCACACGCAGCCCACCTTGAACACGCGGATGCCGATACGGCGGCAGGTATCGTCGTCAAGGCCCAGGTCAGACAGCGCCTGGCGCACGTCGAGGTAGGCCTTGCCGGCGGTCATGATGCCAAAGCGCGCGTTGGGCGAATCCAGCACCACGCGGTTGAGCTTGTTGGCGCGGATATAGGCCAGCGCCGCATACCATTTATGGTCGAGCAGGCGGGCTTCCTGCGCCAGCGGCGGATCTGGCCAGCGGATATTGAGACCGCCCTCGGGCATGGCGAAGTCCTCCGGCAGCACGATCTGCACGCGATCCGGATCGACCTCCACCGAGGCGGTGGATTCCACCACGTCGGTCACGCATTTCATCGACACCCACAGGCCGGAGTAACGGCTCATGGCCCAGCCATGCAGGCCGTAGTCGAGGTATTCCTGCACATTGGACGGGTACAGCACCGGAATCCCGGAGGCCAGCAGCACGTGCTCGGACTGGTGCGCCACCGAGGACGACTTGGCGGCGTGGTCGTCGCCCGCCAGCAGCAGCACGCCGCCGTGCTTGGCGGAGCCGGCCGAGTTGGCGTGCTTGAGCACGTCGATGGAGCGGTCCACCCCCGGGCCCTTGCCGTACCACATCGAGAACACACCGTCGCGGGTCGCGTCCGGGAACAGGTTGACCTGCTGGGTGCCCCACACGGCGGTGGCGGCCAGGTCTTCGTTCACGCCGGGCTGGAACACCACGTCGCTGGCGGCCAGGTGTTTCTTGGCCTTCCACAGCGCCTGGTCCACGCCGCCCAGCGGGGAGCCGCGGTAGCCGGAGATAAAGCCCGCCGTATTCAGTCCGGCGGCAAGGTCGCGCGCCTTTTGCAGCATGGGCAGGCGCACCAGCGCCTGGGTGCCGCTAAGATACACGCGGCCTTTTTCCAGGGTGTATTTATCGTCAAGGGAAACCGACGCTAGCGCATCTTGCTGGGCTGAGGATAGGGGGGCATTCATCGATGCTGTCTCCGTGTGCTCTTGTGGGCTGTCACTGAGTGTAGGAAGGCTGGCCGATATCGTAAAATCATGAATTCAGAGAGCTGGTATCCGAAAATCGCATAGCGGAGTGGCATATGGCGAAAGAGCGGCATGGGAAGGAAGACGGCGGGCAGCGTATCGCCAAGGAAATCACCCTGCGGCAGTTCCGTTATTTCGCCGCGGCGGCGGAGACCGGCCAGTTCTCCATGGCCGCCACCGCCGAGCATGTGTCGCAATCGGCCATTACCAATGCCGTGCTGATGCTGGAGCAGCAGCTTGGCGTGCGCCTCTTTGACCGCCTGCCGCACGGCGTGGCCCTGACGGCGGAGGGCCACCGGCTGCATCAGCGCGCCCGGCAAATCCTGGACGCCGTGCAGGACACCCTGCGCGAGCCGCGCTTCCAGGCGCACAACCTGAGCGGCACGGTGCGCCTGGCGGCGTCCTACACGGTATTGGGCTACCTGCTGCCGGGCCTGCTGGCGCGGTTTCGCACCAACTACCCGGATATCGATTTCGACCTGCACGACATGGACCGTCCCGGCATCGAGCGCGCGGTGCTGGCCGGGGAGATCGAGCTTGGCATCGGGCTGCTGTCCAATATCGAGAGGCTGCAACGCTTTGCCCATCACACGCTGATCCGCTCGCGGCGCCAGCTATGGGCGTCGCCGTCGCATCCCCTGCTGGCGCTGCCCAGGCTGACGCTGAAGGACATCGCGGCGCATCCCTACATCCTGCTGACGGTGGATGAAGGCGAGCGCTCCACGCTGCGCTACTGGCGCAGCAAGCGGCTGGCGCCATCGATCGCGTTTCGCACCAGTTCGATGGAGGGGCTGCGCGGGCTGGTGGCGCACAGCTTTGGCGTGACCGTGCTGTCCGACATGGTGTACCGCCCGTGGTCGCTGGAAGGCAAGCAGATCGAGGCGCGGCCGATCGCCGAAGGCGTGCCGGACATGGAACTGGGGCTGCTGTGGCAACCGGGGCGCAAGCTGGACAAGCCAGCCGATGCGCTGCGGGAGTTCCTGATCCATGCCAGCGGCAGCTAGGCGGCAATCCCCTGTGCCAAGGCGCCACACGCTGCTCCAGATTGGTACACCTTGGCGCACCGCGGCACACTGGCGGCCGCCTGCATAGCCCCCTGCTTGCCAGGTTTTACGTGGTTTCGCCGTTCTCGCTGCGCCGTGTCCGCCAGGCACAGCTTTTGCGGATGGATGCTTGTGCGCGAACAACGCGGCACGACAGACATCACGAGACGGAGACAGACATGAACATGGCGGAAATCGCCCAGCTGGGCGTTGCGTATCCCTACAAGGAACAGTACGAAAACTATATCGGCGGCGCCTGGGTGGCCCCGGCCGATGGCCAGTACTTTGAAGCGATCTCGCCGGTCACCGGCAAGCCCTTCACGCGCGTGCCGCGCTCCAACCAGAAGGACGTGGACGCCGCGCTGGACGCCGCGCACCGCGCCAAGGGCGCCTGGGGCCGTACCTCCACCACCGAGCGCGCCAACATCCTGAACCGCATCGCCGATCGCATCGAGGCCAACCTGGTCACGCTGGCGGTGGCCGAGACCATCGACAACGGCAAGCCCATCCGCGAAACCACGGCGGCCGACCTGCCGCTGGCAGTGGACCATTTCCGCTACTTCGCCGGCTGCATCCGCGCGCAGGAAGGCGGCATTTCCGAAATCGACCACGACACCGTGGCCTATCACTTCCATGAGCCGCTGGGCGTGGTCGGCCAGATCATCCCGTGGAATTTCCCGCTCCTGATGGCCACGTGGAAGCTCGCGCCCGCGCTGGCCGCCGGCAACTGCGTGGTGCTCAAGCCCGCGGAGCAGACTCCGGCCTCGATCCTGGTGCTGATGGAAATCATCGGCGACCTGCTGCCGCCGGGTGTGCTCAATGTGATCAACGGCTTCGGGCTCGAGGCAGGCAAGCCGCTCGCCTCCAGCTCGCGCATCAGCAAGATCGCCTTTACCGGCGAGACCACCACCGGCCGGCTGATCATGCAGTACGCCTCGCAGAACCTGATCCCGGTCACGCTGGAACTAGGTGGCAAGTCGCCCAACATCTTCTTCGAGGACGTGCTGTCCGCCGACGACGCCTACTTCGACAAGGCGCTGGAAGGCTTCGCCATGTTCGCGCTGAACCAGGGCGAGGTCTGCACCTGCCCGTCGCGCGCGCTGATCCAGGAGTCGATCTACGAGCGCTTCATGGAGCGCGCGCTCAAGCGCGTGGCAGCGATCAAGCAAGGCCACCCGCTCGACAAGGCCACCATGATCGGCGCGCAGGCTTCGCAGGAGCAGCTTGAGAAGATCCTGTCGTATATCGACCTGGGCAAGCAGGAAGGCGCGCAATGCCTGATCGGCGGCGAGCGCAACGCGCTGGGTGGCGACCTTGCGAGCGGCTACTACGTCAAGCCCACGGTGTTCTCCGGCCATAACAAGATGCGCATCTTCCAGGAAGAGATCTTTGGCCCGGTGGTGTCGGTGACCACGTTCAAGGACGAGGAGGAAGCGCTGGAAATCGCCAATGACACGCTGTACGGACTAGGCGCCGGCGTATGGACGCGAGACGGCGCGCGCGCGCACCGCATGGGCCGCGGCATCCAGGCCGGCCGCGTGTGGACCAACTGCTATCACGCCTACCCGGCGCATGCGGCATTTGGCGGCTACAAGCAATCCGGCATCGGGCGCGAGAACCATCGCATGATGCTGGACCACTACCAGCAGACCAAGAACCTGCTGGTGAGCTACAGCCCGAACGCGCTCGGCTTCTTTTGATACAGCGCAAGAATGGGCGCTCGCGCCCATGACATGATCGGCATGGCGCCCGCCCCCCCGCCGGCTTACCGCCGCGCGGCGCGGGCGTCCTTGCCAACAGAATCAGGAGTCGAGATGACAGCGATGATGAAAGCCGCCGTGGTGCGCGAGTTCGGCGCCCCGCTCACGATCGATGAAGTGCCCGTGCCGCAGCCCGGGCGCGGCCAGATCCAGGTCAAGATTGAAGCTTCCGGCGTATGCCACACCGACCTGCATGCCGCCGAAGGCGACTGGCCCGTCAAGCCGACCCTGCCCTTTATTCCCGGCCACGAAGGCGTGGGCTATGTCTCGGCGGTAGGCGCGGGCGTGAGCCGCGTGAAGGAAGGCGATCGCGTCGGCGTGCCCTGGCTGTATAGCGCCTGCGGCTACTGCGAGCACTGCCTGCAAGGCTGGGAAACCCTGTGCGAGAAGCAGCAAAACACCGGTTACTCGGTCAACGGCGGCTATGGCGAATACGTGGTAGCCGATCCTAACTACGTGGGCCTGCTGCCGGACAGCGTGGGCTTTGTGGAGATCGCGCCGATCCTTTGCGCCGGCGTGACCGTCTACAAGGGCTTGAAAGTGACCGACACGCGGCCCGGCCAATGGGTCGTGATCTCCGGCATCGGCGGGCTTGGCCATGTGGCGGTGCAATATGCACGCGCCATGGGGCTGCGCGTCGCGGCGGTGGATATCGACGACAAGAAGCTCGAACTCGCCCGCAAGCTCGGCGCCGAGGTCACGGTCAATGCGCGCACCACCGATCCCGTGGCGTTCCTGCAGAAGGAAATCGGCGGCGCGCACGGCGCGCTGGTGACGGCGGTATCGCCCAAGGCATTCGGCCAGGCGATCGGCATGGTCCGGCGGGGCGGCACAGTGGCGCTCAACGGCTTGCCGCCGGGAGACTTCCCCACCCCGATCTTCGACGTGGTGCTCAAGGGCATTACCATCCGCGGCTCCATCGTCGGCACCCGCAGCGACCTGCAGGAGTCGCTCGACTTCGCCGCGCATGGGGCTGTCAAGGCGACCGTGTCCACCGCGCCGCTGGAGAAGATCAACGAGATCTTCACGCGCATGCGCGCCGGCGATATCGAAGGCCGGGTCGTGATGGACTTTGCTGCTTGACGTTTGCTATCTGAAGTTGCCATCTGAAGGCAAGGAGCCGCCCGATGCCCGCCCCCCAGTCACCTGACGCCGTGCAGCGCGTCGTCGCCACGCCTGCCGCGCTGGCACTGATCGAGCGCCTGCGCGCGCGGCACGGTGCGTTGATGTTCCACCAGTCGGGCGGCTGCTGCGACGGCAGCGCGCCGATGTGCTACCCGGACGGCGACCTGATCATTGGCGAGGCCGATGTCTGCCTCGGCGAGATCGGTGGCGCGAAGTTCTACATGACGCGTGCGCAGTTCGAGTACTGGCAGCACACGCGGCTGGTGATCGACGTGGTGCCCGGATCGGGCGGGATGTTTTCGCTGGAAGGGCCGACCGGGTTGCGGTTCCTGACGCGCTCCGAATTGTTCAGCGACGAAGAGGCGGCGCGGCTGGAGCGGGAGCCGGCGCCGTGAAGCGCCGGCATGACGTGAAACCTGCGCATTAGCCGCGCATTGGCCACGCTTTAGCCACGCTTTAATCGCCGGTAAATCGTATTGCGCGACAGGCCAAGCTCGCGCGCGGCCAGGCTGACATTGCCGCCGTGGCGCGCCAGGGCCTGGTGGATCATGGCGGCTTCCCGATCGCGCAAGCGCTCGGGGGTACCGGCGGACGTCACGGGCATCACCGGCGTTGGGGGCATGAAGGCTGGCGCGGCGCCGCTATCCTCAGCGAACACCGGCTCGCGCTCAAAATCCTCCGGCAAATGCTCCAAGCGAATCTCTTCTTCGCCTTCGGCCATGATGGCCGCCGTGCGCAGCACGTTGACCATCTGGCGCAGGTTGCCCGGCCAGGGATGGCGCTGAAAATGCGCCAGCACGTCCGCGGCAACGCGGGTTGGATGCGCGTCACCGTGCTCGCCATGCTCCGCCTGCGCGAGTTGCTGCGTCAGGATGCGCTCCACCAGCACCGGCAAGTCCGTGCGCTCGCGCAGCGCCGGCAGCGTCACCGATAGCGCATTGATGCGGTAGTACAGATCCTCGCGGAAGGTGCCTGCCGCGATCATGGCGCGCAGGTCGCGGTGGGTGGCGCAGATGATGCGCAAATCCACGGGAATCGCGTGGGCGCCGCCCAGCGGGGTCACCGCGCGCTCCTGCAGCACCCGCATCAGCCGCACCTGCTGCGCCAGCGGCATGTCGCCAATCTCGTCAAGGAACAAGGTGCCGCCGTGCGCCTGCACCAGCTTGCCCGGGCTGCCGCGCCGCCGCGCGCCGGTGAAGGCCCCATCCTCGTAACCGAACAGCTCCGCCTCGATCAGGGACTCCGGGATCGACGCGCAATTCACGGCCACGAATGGCGCGGCGCCGCGTGGCGAATCGCGATGGATGGCGCGCGCCAGCCACTCCTTGCCGGTACCGGTGCGGCCCAGCACCAGGATGGGAATATCGCGTCCGCGCACCTTGTCGACCCGCTGCAGCACGGCGGCCATGCGGGCGTCCCCGGTATCGAGAGCGGCCAGCGCCGAGGTGGTTGCCGATTTGGGTGCACGCGCGGCCTGCGCGCGGCGCGGCGGCGCGAGCAGCGACATCCGCGCGAACACCAGCACACGGCTTGGCAGGGTCAGCGTCAGCAACTGGCCCGACGCATCGACGCCCTGCTTGAGCGCGGTGCCCAGCGGCATGCCGAACAAGGCGGCAAAACTCTGGTGGTTCAGCGTATCGGGCGACATGCCGAGCTGGAATAGCCCGCTGCGATTGGCCGCCAGGAAGGTCCCATCGGCCGAGAACGCCGCCATGCCTTCGAACAGCGTGCCGACGAACTCCGGCCGCGCGTGAAAGCGCACCAGCGCGGCATCGGTGAAATGCGTGGCGAACAGATGGTTCTCGATCATCTGCGCCGACATGCGCACCAGCGCCATGGTGTGCTTGTGGAAGCCGCGATGATCGCCGCTGACGTCGAGCGCCCCCAGCACCTGGCCAAACGGCCCGGAGATCGGCACGCAAGAACAAGTCAGCGTGCGGTTGGCACGCAGGAAATGCTCGTCGGCGTGGACCACCGCGGGCTGGGCCTCGGCCAGCGCCGTGCCGATGGCGTTGGTGCCCTTGCTCGACTCCGCCCACGAGACACCCGGCGCCAAGGCCACGCGCCTGGCCCGGTCGGCAAAATCGCCGTCGCCCAGGCTGTGCAGGATCACGCCGCCGCTGTCGGTCAGCAGCACCATGCTCTCGGTATTGGCGATCTGCGCGTGCAGGGTTTCCATGACCGGCAGCGCGTGCTTGTACAGCATCTGGTTGGTGTCGACCAGTTCGTGCAGCGCGCGCGTGCCCAGCGTTTGATAGTCCGCCGCATGGGTGGCTTCGAGGCCGAAACTGGTGGAGCGCGCGTGCGCGCGGGCAATCAGGATGCGGCGCTCCGGATCGGCGTCCGGCGTTGCGGCGCGGCTGGCAAGCGTGCTGCTCATGGCGGCAGGTCTCCTGTTCTGGATCCCGGCGTGGCCGGGTCAGGCCGTCTTTCGTGCCGGCCCGTCTGGCGGCATGGCGACCTTGCCGCCAAACCTTATCACATGCCGGCCGCGCAACGCGCACGCCCCACCCGGAAGTCGGGTGTAAAGTACATGTTTGCCGCACGCGCGCTGCGCGCCCGGCCTCTGCCGTTTCACTCCCTCGGAAGGCGCACGATGAGCATTGTGATAGATCGCTTCGATCATATCGTCCTGAATGTGAAGGACGTGGAGACCAGCGCGGCGTGGTACGAGAGCGTGCTGGGCATGCAGCGCGAGGACTTCGAATCGCGCACCGGCAAGCGGGTCTCGGTGCGCTTTGGCCAGCAGAAGATCAACCTGCGCCCGATCGATACGGACACCGTGGCGTGGTTCACCGGCGTTCACCCGACCACCGGCAGCGACGATCTCTGCTTTATCACCCACAACACGCTGGAGAGCGTGATCGCGCACTGGATTGCGCACCATGTGCCGATCGAGGCAGGACCGGCGGCGCGCACCGGCGCGCTCGGCCCGATGACCTCGGTCTATTGCCGGGACCCGGACGGGAACCTGATCGAAGTGGCGGCCTATCCAGCACACTGAGTGAGCGCCGCAAGCGGCGCCCACCGGAATCAACGCTTGCCGTCGAGCAGGTCGTTCAGCACGTCGTCAAATGCTGCTTGCGCATCTTCCAGCGCCTGCAGCGACGCATCGAAGGTCTGCAGCGCCATCTTTGACGGCTTGCCGCTGCCCTGCGGCGCAAACTGCCCCTGCAGCGCGGTAAAGGCCACCTGCACCTGGCGGGTGGCGTTGACGACACGCTCCATCGCCTGGGCTTCTTCCGCGCGGTTATCTAGGTCGTTTTGCTGGTCTTTCTGGTCGTTTTGTTCGGTCATGCCCTTGGCTCCGTGCGCGGCCGCACCGGCCGCCATTGATGTGAGGCGTATCGTACAAGAATCGGACAAGAACTTGCGCACGGGTTGCCCGGTCGAATGCCGTGCCCCCCCGTAAAATGATCCGGGGGACGCCGGGAAACACCGGGAAACGCCAGGAAACGCCCCCACGCATTGCGCTGTAAAGCCAGGCAGAACAAACCCTCCGAACCCATGCCACCCCATTCACGCAAGGCCCTCGCCGCCGTCCTGCTGACCGCAGGCGGCTTCACCTGCTACTGGACCTACCTCACGCTGAACCAGGACAGGCTGCTGTTCGACGCTCGCCGCCGCCCGCCGCGGGACCTGCCCGAGGGCATTTCCGCTTACTCGCACGAAGTGCCGGGCGGTTTCCTGCGCGGCTATGTCTACGGCGCCCAAGGCGTCCAGGACGCGGAAACCGGGGAAACCGTGCGGAACGCACAAACCGCGCGCGACCTGCTGTTCTACCTGCCAGGGCGCGGCGAGGATGTATTGGACACCATGCAATACCTGGCCTGGCTGCCGCCGGGCGTGGGCTTTGCCACCATGGACTACCGGGGTCTGGGCCACTCGGACGGCCACCCCTCCGAGGCAGCCGCCGTGGCGGACGCCAGCCAGTTCCTGCTGCACCTGCGCCGCAGGTTCCCCGGCACGCGCGTGCATGTGGTCGGCCGCAGCCTTGGCACCGGCGTAGCCATCCAGCTGGCGGACCTGCAGGATTTCGAGAGCCTGCAGCTGATCACGCCTTACGACTCCTTGCTGGAGATCGTGCGCAAGCGCTTCCCGCTGGTGCCGCTGCGGCAACTGATGCGCCATCACTTCGACTCGATCTCCCACTGCAAGAAGGTGGTGCAGAGCACCAAGGTGCTGCTGGCCGAGGTCGACGAGGTAGTGCCCCACGAATGCTCGGAGCGCCTGATCGCGGCCTGGCCCGGCCAGGTAGCGCGGCAGATGATGCCGGGCACCAACCATTTCACCATCATCGAGCAGCCCGAGACCTGGCACACGCTGGCGGAGTTCGCACAGCAGGTGGGCCGGCCCGGCGCCCGGCCGGTTACGCCGGAAGTGCCCCGGGCCGATGGCGTGGAGCCGGCAGCGGCGCAAGGCCCGGATGGCATGCCCGGTTTCCCCATCTTCGCCCCAAGGTAGAATGCGCGCATGAAAAGAGTCGTTGTAAAGGCAGCAAGCGTCACTCTGGCGCTGGCTGCAGCCTCCACCCTGTTAGTTGGGTTCGCCGCCGTGGTGAGCCTTCGTCAACTCCCCGCCGTCGATGCGCTGCGGGACTACCGCCCCGACCTGCCGCTGCGGATCTTTACCAGCGACAACGTGCTGATTGGCGAGTTCGGCAACGAGCACCGCGAATTCGTCCCGCTGGAGCGCATGCCCAAGCAGATGTCCAACGCGCTGCTGGCGGCGGAAGACGATCAGTTCTACCAGCACGCCGGCGTGGATGTCCCCGGGATCTTCCGCGCCGCGCTCGCCAATATCGGCGAGGGCTACGCCCAGGGCGCCTCCACCATCACCATGCAGGTGGCGCGCAACTTCTACCTGTCGCGCGAGAAAACGCTCTCGCGCAAATGGTATGAAATCCTGCTGGCCTGGAAGATCGATCGCTCCCTGCCGAAAGACCGCATCCTCGAGCTGTACATGAACCAGGTCTACCTGGGCGAGCATGCCTATGGCTTTGGCAGCGCGGCGCAGGCGTACTTCGGCAAGCCGCTGGATGCGCTGTCGCTGGCGGAAACCGCGATGCTGGCCGGCCTGCCCAAGGCGCCGTCGACCATGAATCCCGTGGTCAATTTCCCGCGCGCCAAGCTGCGCCAGCAATATGTGCTGGGGCGCATGCAAGCGCTCGGCATGATCTCGCACCAGCAGTACCAGGCGGCCCGCGCGGAAACGCTGAAGGTGGCCGGCTCGCATAACGGCCGCTTTGACGGGCACGCCGAGTACGTGGCGGAGCTGGCCCGCCAGCTCGCCTACGACCGCTTTGGCGAGGCCGCCTATACCCGCGGCCTCAATGTCTACACCACGGTATCGTCGGTGCGGCAAAGCCTGGCCTATGAGGCCGTGCACGCGGGCCTGGACCAGTATGGCAAGCGCCATGGCCAGCAAGCAGCGCCGCAGGCCGCGCTGGTTTCGCTGGACAGCAAATCGGGCGCCATCGAAGCCATGATCGGTGGCGCGGACTTTGCCACCAGCCGCTTCAACCATGCCACGCAGGCGCTGCGCCAGCCGGGCTCAACGTTCAAGCCGTTCATCTATTCCGCCGCGCTCGAGCGCGGCGTGTCGGCCACCACGCTGATCAACGATGCGCCGCTGGATGCCTCGTCGCGCTGGCAGCCGGGCAACGACGATGGCCGCTTCCTTGGCGCCGTGAGCGTGCGCCAGGCGCTGGCGCAGTCACGCAACCTGCCTGCCATCCGGACCTTGCAGGCTATCGGCATTCCCTATGCGGTTGACTATGCGGGCAAGTTCGGCTTCTCCGAGCAGCGCCTGCCGCGCTACCTGCCGATGGCCCTGGGCACCGGCACCACCACGCCGCTGCGGCTGGCCGCCGCCTATGGCGTCTTCGCCAGCGAAGGCTATCGCACCGAGCCCTACCTGATCGAGCGCATCAGCGACGGCGCGGGCAACGTGCTGTTTACCGCCGACAGCGAACCCCAGCCACACCGCGTGATTCCCGAGCGCAATGCCTATGTGATGAACAGCCTGCTGCGCAGCGTGGTGACCAGCGGCACCGGCGCAGGCCTGCAACGCTACCTGCGGCGCGCGGACGTGGCAGGCAAGACCGGCACCACCAACGATTCGGTCGATGGCTGGTTTGCCGGCTACGCGTCTGGCATCGTCACGGTGGCGTGGATGGGGTTCGACGACAACCGCAGCCTGGGCCGGCACGAGTTCGGCGCCACCACGGCCCTGCCGATCTGGGCCAGCTATATGGAAGGCCGCCTGGCGGGCCAGCCCGAGGCGGAATTCGTTGCGCCCAAGAACCTCGTGCGCAACGGCGACGACTGGGTCTACCCGGAATACGCCGACGGCAGCCACGGCATTGCCGCGCTTGGCTTCCCGTCCGCGCCGGCGGACGCCGATCCGGGGGCGGCGACGGCACTGACCGACACTAGCGGCGGTGGTGGCACTAGCAGCACTAGCGGCACTACCGCCGCGACCAGTGCAACCAGTGCGACCGGCGTGACAAGCACCGCGGGCACCACCGGCGGCACCGAGTCCGTCAGAGCGCTGAGCCCTGCCCCGGCCGGGGTGCCGCCCCGCGCGTCGCAGCCCACAACCTGAACCACCACCCGCCACAAGCAAGGCTCCGATGCCATTCTCCCCGTACAGCGGCCCCTTGATCTGGGCAGTGGCAGCCGCCACCACCATTGGCGTCATCACGCGGCCGTTCCGGCTCCCGGAGGCCTTCTGGGCGGTAGCTGGCGCCCTGCTGCTGTGCGTCACCGGCCTGCTTGCCGTGCCCGATGCCATGGCCGCCGTGGCGCGCGGCTATGACGTCTACCTCTTTCTCGGCGGCATGATGCTGGTGTCGGAACTGGCGCGCAAGACCGGGCTGTTCGACCATGTAGCGGGCGTGGCGGTGCGCCAGGCCGGCGGATCGGCACGGCGGCTGTTCCTGCTGGTCTATGGCTTCGGCACCCTGGTCACCATGTTCATGTCCAACGATGCCACCGCCGTGGTGCTCACGCCGGCGGTGCTGGCTGCCACCCGCGCCGCCAAGGTCAAGCATCCGCTGCCCTACCTGTACAGCTGCGCGTTCATCGCCAACGCCGCCAGCTTCGTGCTGCCGATCTCGAACCCCGCCAACCTGGTCATCTTCGGCGAGCACATGCCGTCGCTGATGGGCTGGCTGGCGCGCTTCACGCTGCCATCGCTGGTGGCCATCGTGGCCACCTTCGCCGCGCTCTACTGGACCCAGCGCGACGCGCTGCGCGAGCGCATCGCGACCGACGTGCCGGTGCCGCCGCTGTCGCTGGAGGCCAAGCTGACCGCCGCCGGCATCGTGGTCATGGGCCTGGTGCTGCTGACGGCCTCGCTGCTGGGCGCCGACCTGGGCTGGCCGACCTGCCTGGCCGGCGTGGCGACGCTGCTGCTGGTCTGCGCCTGCCGGCCCGGCTTGTGCCTGCCGGCGCTGCGCGAGATTTCCTGGGGCGTGCTGCCGCTGGTGGCAGGGCTGTTCGTGCTGGTGGCGGGCCTGGAGCAGACCGGCCTGATCGGCAAGCTCGCCCACGTCGTGCAGGCGCTGTCGCAACAGTCGCCCACGGCCGGTGTCTGGGTAACCGGCGGCACGGTGGCGCTGGTGTCCAACGTGGTCAACAACCTGCCGGCCGGGCTGTTCGCATCCTCGGCGCTGGCGGCCAGCCATGCCTCCACGCAGGTCACCGACGCGGTGCTGATCGGCATCGACCTCGGGCCCAACCTGTCGGTGACGGGCTCGCTGGCGACCCTGCTATGGCTGACAGCGCTGCGGCGCGAGGGCCATCACGTCGGCGCGCTGCAGTTCCTGCGCATCGGCGCGCTGGTGATGCCACTGGCGTTGGTACCGGCCCTGGCCACGCTGCTGCTTTAGGCGCCCAGCTTGTCGAGCAGGCTGTACCAGGCCACCCCCGCTGCAATGTAGAAGCGCTGCAGGCCATGCAGCGGTATCCCGGCCACGGGCGTGATGGGATATGGGAAATCCCCGCCCTTGCCCGCCAGCCGTGCCGCGATATGCTGGCCCAGGCTGGTGCACAGCGCGATGCCCCGCCCATTGCAGCCCAGCGCCATGACGACGCCCGGCGCAGGCTCATGCACGTGGGGCATGAAATCGCGCGTGATCGCGATACGCCCAGCCCAGCGGTACTCGTAGGAGAGCGGACCGAGTTGCGGAAACAGCAGCTCCAGCGAGCGCTCCAGGTGTGCGAAGTCCTGCGGCCCGCGCGGATCGGCGAAGAATCCTCGGCCCCCCATCAGCAGGCGCCCCAGCGCATCCTTGCGGAAATACAGCAACAGCCGCTGCGAGGTGGATGCCGTCTCGCCTTGCGTGAGGATGCCGTGCGCCTCGGCATCCCGGAGCGGTTGCGTGGCCACGATGAAGCTGTTGGCCGACAGTACCGTTTGCGCCAGGCCGGGCCACAGCGGGCCGGTGTAGCCGTTGGTGGCGATCACGACTTGCGTGGCCGTCACCGTGGCGCCCAAGGAAGTCGTCGCCACCCAGTGCGTGCCCTGGCGCACCAGCGCCGTCACCGGGGTGCCGCCATGCACCGTGGCGCCCGCCTGCTGCGCGGCGCTGACCAGCCCGCGCGTATAGGCCAGCGGCTGAATGGCGCCAGCGCGCCCATCCAGCCAGCCGCCGGCGAAGGCCTGCGTGCCCACGCGCCGTGCTACCGCCGCGCGGTCCAGCACTTCCACCGGCGCCCCGCGGCGCGCCCATTGCTCGGCGCGCGCGTGCATGGCGGGTACGGCGCCTGGTGAATAGGAAAGCTGCAGCCAGCCGCTGCGCACGGGCTGGCAATCGATGCCGTGACGCGCGATCAGGTCGAACACCAGGTCGGCCGAACGCGACACCGCATCGAGCAACGGCTCGGCCCGGGCGGCGCCGAACAGGCGCACCAGTTCGTCGGGATCATGCTTGAGCGTGGGATTGACCTGGCCGCCGTTGCGCCCGGACGCGCCCCAGCCCGGCTCGTTGGCCTCCAGCACGCACACGCGCGCGCCGCCCTCGGCCAGGTGCAGCGCGGTCGACAGGCCGGTGAAGCCGCCGCCGATGACCAGCACGTCGGTGGCGAGCGATTCGCGCAGCGCGGGCGTGGGCGGCGCAGGCGGGGCCGTAGCCGCCCACAGGGAGGACGGCAAAGGCATCGCGGTGGCCGGGGCCGGCCGGTTTGCCGTGAACTGGCTGGAGGTCATAGCGTCAGGTCCCCCGCGGCTTCCACTGGCTTGTGCAACACGCGCCGCAGGAAATCCTGCGTGCGGGCGTGGCTGGGCGCGCCCAGCACCTGCGCGGCGGCGCCTTCCTCAACGATGGTCCCGCTGTGCAGGAAGCACACACGGTCCGCCACTTCCCGCGCGAACCCCATCTCGTGCGTCACCACGATCATCGTCATGCCCTCGCGCGCCAGGTTGCGCATGACTTCCAGCACGTCGCCCACCAGCTCCGGGTCGAGCGCCGAGGTGGGCTCGTCGAACAGCATGGCTTCGGGCCGCATCGCCAGCGCGCGGGCAATCGCCACGCGCTGCTGCTGTCCACCGGAGAGCTGAGGCGGATAGGCCTGCGCCTTGGCGGCCAGGCCGACCTTTTCCAGCAGTTCCATGGCTTCGCCGCGCGCCTTGTCCCGGCTCTCGCCCTTCACGTACACCGGGCCTTCCATCACGTTTTCCAGCACGCTGCGGTGCGGGAACAGGTTGAAGCGCTGGAACACCATCCCCATGCGGCTGCGCAGCCGGTGGATGTCCTTGCCGCCGCGGTCCACTCGCTCGCCAAAGGCACGGATCTCGCCGCCCTCGTAGGACTCCAGCCCATTGATGCAACGCAGGACGGTGGACTTGCCGGAGCCGGACGGGCCGATCAGGCAGACTACCTCGCCCGCGTCGACATGCAGGCTCACGCCGCGCAGCACGTGGTGGTCGTCGAAGTACTTTTGCAGGTTGTCGATCCGGATCATGGCTTTTTCCTCCCCACGCCAAGGCGACGCTCAAGCCGGCGCAGCCCGAACACCAGCGGCAAGCTCATCAGCAGGTAGAGCAGCGCCACCAGCGTGTACACCGTCATGTTCTGGAATGTGGACGAGGCGATCAGCTGGCCCGCGCGCGTCATCTCCGCCACCGTGATGGTGGACACCAGCGACGAGTCCTTAAGCATCATCACCAGCGTGTTGCCGTACGGCGGCAGCGAGATGCGCAACGCCTGCGGCAAAATCACCCGGCGCATCACCAGCGCCGGGCGCATGCCCATGGCCTGCGCGGCCTCGCGCTGGCCCGGGTCGACGGCCTCGATGCCGGCGCGGAAATTCTCAGCCTGGTAGGCAGAGTAAGCGATGCCCAGGCCGATCACGCCGGCCTGGAAGGCCGTCAGGTGAATGCCCGCATCCGGCAGCACAAAGTAGATGTAGAACAGCTGCACGATGATGGGCAGCCCGCGGATCACGTTGATCACGCCGGACGCGCCCCACGACAGCGTACGCGCAGGCGACAGCTTCATCAGCGCCAGCGCCAGCCCGAGCAAGCTGCTGAGCACAAAGGCGAGGACGGTCACCTCGACGGTGACCACCGCGCCCTGCAGCAGGATCGGCAGGAACTCCCGCGCGTGCTGGAAAAAGTTGGCATCCATGGGAACTCACATGTTCCATTTCTGGATGATGCCGGCCAGCGTGCCATCGGCCTTGATCTTGGCGATGGCCTTGTTGATGCGGGCCAGCGTCTCGGTGTCGCCCTTGCGCACGACCAGGCAAACGTCGCCGACGTTGACCGGCTTGTAGCTGGCGGCCAGCTTCACGCCCGGGAAGGCATTCTGGCGGATCTGGTAGGCGATGATGGGCTGGTCGCCCAGGCCAGCCTTGATGCGGCCCAGCGTCAGGTCGCGCGTCATGTCCGCCACCGAGTCGTAGCTGCGCACTTCCTTGAAGATGCCCTTCTTGTTGAGCATGTCGAGAAAGACCGTGCCCACCTGGGCCCCCACGACCTCGCCCTTGAGTTCGTCCAGCGAGGCATAGGGCTTGTTGTCGTCGCCCTTGACGATCAGGCCTTCGCCGTAGGCATAGACCGGATCGCTGAAGTCCACCACCTGCTGGCGCGCCGGCGTCTTGAGCATGGCAGCCGAGATGATGTCGATCTTGCTGGAGGTGAGCGACGGGATCAGCGCGGAGAAAACGGTCTGCTGCACATTGACGTTGAAGCCCCCCGCCTTGCCAACGGCCGTGACCGTATCGACCATCATGCCCTGGATGGTGTTGGTCTTCACGTCCAGGAAGGTAAACGGCACGCCGGTGGCCGTCGCGCCCACGTTGTAGGTCGGCGCTGCCCCCTGGGCCCAGGTGAGCGAAACGGTGCTGGCGGCGCACAGGATGAGTGCGGCGCGGCGGGACATGGTGAATCGAGACATGCGGACACTCCTAGCGGAAGGGAACAAAAGGCGCCCGGATGGGGCGACCCACCGACTTATGCAATGAGCATGCCAATTTTCAATTACAGATGCTCGAAAATTAATTGTCGTTAACCAGTAATTGCTTTATTAGAATCGATATGCGATTCTACAGACTGAATAAATGCCTTTTGAAGCACAACCATGTCGCAGCCTGAAGCCAACGATTCCGCCAGCCTCCTTTTCAACCAGTCTTTGGAGAAAGGGCTTGCCGTGCTGCGCGCGTTCAGCGCGCAGCGCCGCACCATGACGATCGCGGACGTGGCGGATGCGGCCAGCATCAACAAGAGCTCGGCCCAGCGCATGGTCTTTACGCTGGAGCAGCTCGGCTATCTGCGTAAGCATCCGCAGACGCGGCGCTACCAGCTGACGCCCCGCGTGATGGAAATCGGCTTCAACTACCTGGCCGCCAACCCGCTGATCGAAGTGGCCAACCCTTTCCTTTCCGAGCTGACCAAGGTCACCACCGAGACTTCGTGCCTGACAGAGCCGGACCTGCTCGACATGGTCTATATCGCGCGCTTTGTCAGCGCCCACTTCGTGCCGGTGCATATGCCGATTGGCAGCCGTATCCCGATGTACTGCACCGGCTCGGGGCGCGCCTACCTGAGCGCGCTGCCGGAAGACGAAGCGCGCGCCATGATCGAGCGCTCGGCGCGGACCGCGCATACGGTCCACACCTGCACTGCAGTGCAGGACATCATGGAGAAGCTGCGTGAGACCCGGCAGCGCGGGTACGCGGTCAACAGCGAGGAACTGTTCCTTGGCGACATGACCCTCGCCGCGCCGGTGATCGGGGGCAATGGACGGCCGCTTGGCGCGATCCATCTGGTGGCGCCCACCGGGCGCTGGACCCGCGAGGAAGCGGAGCGCAAGCTCGGGCCGCCGCTGTTGCAGTGTGCACGGGCAGTGAGCAGTTCGGCGCGGGCGATAGGCTAGGCGCGGCTATTGCCGCGCGGACGATGCCGCTGGCGGGGTTGCCAACGGGGTTACCAACGGGGTAGCCGAGGTCAGTGCCTCAGGCCGGATCAGGCGTGGGCTGTCCGGCACCTTGCCCGCTCTCTTGCTGCCGGTGAAATTGCGTGTGGCGGTACAGGCCGTAGATGCTGGTCGCGGTAAAGCCCAGTTGCTGCACGAACAGGCCGTAGGTGCCGGTCACCAGGGCGAACACGCTCCACACGATGTTGGAGCACAGGTAGGCGATCCAGCCCCAGCGCGACGCCTTGTTGTGCAAGGCCACCAGCAAAGAGCCGCTCATCGCCAGCGCGCAGCCGGACCACTCCAGGCCATTGAGCAGATTGGGAATGTACTGTTGCGCCAGATCCATTGCGCTTGTCTCCTGATTGGGTTCAGATTTATTTTGCGTTCATTTTTTGCATACAATGCAGGGCGAAGCTTAGCGTGACAGTTCGGGCGGAGCAAGGGGTTTGCGGGGATAGTTGGCGCTGATGACGCGCTTGGCTTACTTGGTCAGGCAGATGACGATCACCATGACCCCGAGGCCGGCGAGGGTGAGCAGCAGGAAGGCAAGCATTCGACGGCAAATAGCGTTGGCGTATCTCCAGTATGGAGTGGCTGGCACGACACTGCCGTAGGGGGGATTCTGATTAGGGTGGGGTGATGTCCTACAGGGAGAGCCGCGGGATGCACGGGGCCTTGCATCCCGCGGCATGGCTACTGCCGCGACAGGATCTCCGCCAGGGCTTCCAGCGCCAGTGGCTTGGTCAGGTGGGAATCAAAGCCTGCCGCCGCGCCCCGAGCCTTGTCGGTTTCCGAGGCATAGCCGCTCAATGCCACCAGGCGGGTGCACGCGAAGGCGGGCAGCTCGCGCAGGTGTTGCGCCAGCTGGAAGCCGTCGATGCCGGGCAGGCCGATATCGATCAGCGCCACGTCGGGCGTGAACCCTTGCGCGATCTCCAGCGCGTCTTCGCCACTGGCGGCAAGCTTGACTTCGTGCCCGTCCATCTCCAGCAACATGCCTAGCGCCCGCAGGGCTTCGGTGTTGTCGTCCACCAGCAAGATGCGCATCGCCGCAAGCGTGCCTGCCTGCCCGGCGTTGGGCGCTCCCGCATGGGCGCAGACCACGGGCAGGCGCGCCTGCACCGTCGTGCCCAGGCCCTTGCCATCGCTGTGCACCGTCACCGTGCCATTGTGCAGTTCCACCATGCGCTTGACGATGGCCAGGCCCACGCCAAGGCCGCCGCCTTGCGATTCGCTTGCGTACTGGCTGAACATATCCAGCACATTGGGCAGGAACGCCGGATCGATGCCGATGCCATCGTCCTTGACGGTGATCACCAGGGTATCCATGCGATCGGGATCGATCTCCGGCGCCGACGCGCCGCCAGCGTTGCCGGCGTCGTGTTCTGCCGGCGCCTCGCCATGGGGCGATGGCTCTACCCGGACCGACAGGTTCATGGCGCCGCCGCGCGGCGTGTACTTGATCGCGTTGGACAACAGGTTGGTGACCACCTGCGTCAGCCGTGCCGTATCCGCGTTCACCATGACGGGCGTCTCGGGCAGGTCCGTGGTCAGCACGTTGCCGTGCCATTCGATATCCGATGCCACCGAGGAAAGGGCATCGGCCACGATGTCCTGCATATTGCCGTGGGTGCGCACGATCGGCACCTTGCCTTGCTTGATGCGCGAGGCATCGAGCAGGTCGTCGGTGAGGCGCTTGAGCTGGCGCATCTGCCGCTCGGCGATATCCAGCATGTCGGAGCCAGCCTGCTGCACCTGCGCGAGCCGCTTGCTGACCTTGATCGCGCTGTCGATGGCAGCAATCGGGTTGCGCAGTTCATGCCCAAGCATGGCGAGGAATTCGTCCTTGCGCGTATCCGACAATTGCAGCGCTTCCCGCGCGGCCCGGGCCTGCGCGGCTTCGGCGATCGCGGCATCCTTGCTGCGCGACATGCTGAGCACCGCGCCGGCAAAGCTGGCCAGGCTCTCCAGCAGACGGGCATCTTCTTCGTCAAACACGCGCTCGTGCTCATGCGTCATGACCCAGATGGTGCCCCAGGGCTCGCCATCGCCGGGGATCGGGACGACGAGTTCCTCGACCACCTCGGGTGACAGCGGCGGCAGGCAGTTGAAATGCCGTTGCGGGTAGGCCAGCAGTTGCGGGCTGCCAAGTTCCAGCGCAATGCCCGACGGGCTATCGTCATAAGGCACGGCATGCCCGACCAGGTCATTGCACAGGCCGGCCGTGGCGGTCCAGTGCAACGTCTGCGCACCATCGCCGGCGGCCTCAGGCAGGCTGATGCCGGCGCTGCCGGCGCCGCAGAGCTTCAGCGCCGAATTGGCCAGGGATTGCAATAGAGCCAGGTCAGACGACACCAGCGCCCTTGCCAGGCGCCGCAAGGCCACGCATTCCGCCCCATAGTCTGGAGAACGGCCGGCGCGCTGGCCAAGCTCATCGGTCTTCAGGATGCCCGCGCTGCGTGCCCGCAGCAGCGAAGCGGAAGGGGAAGCAGGTGCCGCAGCCATGGAGTGTCGCTTTTGCTTTGCCTTTGGAATGCAGGACCAGTTGCCTGCAAGGCATGGTAGCGGATTTCCGCATCCGACCGTACAGGGGGCAATCGCGCGGCCGCAAGCACGGCGGGCGCGCGACGGTCGCTATCGCACGTCCAAGGTGATAGCGCGCTGGTGAAAACCCGCATCCGCAGGCCCCGGGTGTGGCTTTTCAGGACGGAATCGACGATGCCGGCTGTCCAGTACGCGAATCTACTTAAGAACTATCCCTAGGCACCGTAAAGCCAGTCTGAACTTAAGATACTAATAACAGCCCGAAGGGCAGGAGGGCAACATGCGCCCGCACTATGCAAACGAAAAAGACAGTAAGGAAGTACAGGATCTGCTCCAGGCTTGCGGCTTGCCGGTTGACGGCGTAGCCGAGCAAATCGGCAATTTCCTGGTGGTACGCGACAACGCTGGCCTGCTCGGTTGCGCCGGCGTGGAGAACTATGGGCAAGTGGCCGTGCTGCGCTCGGTCGCCGTGGCCGGGCGCGCGCGCTCGGCGGGCCTGGGCGAATTGCTGGTGGCTGCGATGCTGGCCGAGGCCCGCACGCGCGGCGTGCAGTCCGTAGTACTGCAAACCACCACCGCCGTCGACTATTTTGCCCGGCTGGGCTTTGAGCGCGTGGAGCGCGCCTGCATGCCCCCGGAATTGCTCAATACCGCGCTGTCCCGCGAAGCCTGCCCGCCGTCCGCCACCTTGATGCAGGCCGCGCTGTAGCCATCCCTGCCAAGGGCCTGCGCCCGCGATGCGGCCCAGCCACGTCGTAATCTGGCCGCCCCCCCTCTTCCCATCCCCCGCGCTGTTGCGCGCCATGCACCCATGGCTAGCCGGTGCCGGCGCAGGATATTGTTGTAAAGTAAGCGCAAAGCGCAGACCACAGGCGACCAGAGGCCTTCCGGGCCAGCGGTGGATCGGCACGCCATGCCCGCCTGCTCGCCAGCCCTTCAACGATCCTTCAACGACAGCCACGAACCGCACGATATGGAATCCGACCACCAAGCACCCGACCCCGGCCTCGACGAGGCCTTGGGTAGTGTGTCGACCCGCATACGGTCGCGTTTGCAGGCGGCGCGCGAGCGCTTCCACGCCAACGACAATATCTCCGCGTATGTCGAGCCCGGCGAACTGGACGAGTTGCTCGATGAAGTGCAGTCGCGCATGGAAGAGGTGCTGCGTAGCCTGGTGATCGATATCGATCACGATCACAACACCCGCGAGACCGCGCGCCGCGTGGCCAAGATGTACCTGAAGGAGATCTTCGCGGGCCGCTACGTCAAGCAGCCCAATGTGACCGAATTTCCCAACGCGGAGCGCATCAACGAGCTGATGATCGTGGGCCCGCTGCGCGTGCGCAGCGCCTGCTCGCATCATCTGTGCCCAATCATTGGCAAGCTGTGGGTGGGTGTGATGCCCAACCAGCATTCCAACCTGATCGGCTTGTCCAAGTATGCGCGCCTGGCCGAATGGATCATGTGCCGTCCGCAGATCCAGGAGGAAGCCGTGACCCAGGTGGCCGACCTGCTGCAGGAAAAGATGAGCCCGGACGGGCTGGCCATCGTCATGGAAGCCGAGCATTTCTGCATGCACTGGCGCGGCGTGCGCGACACCGATGCAAAGATGACCAACAGCGTGATGCGCGGCTCGTTCCTCAAGGACGACAGCCTGCGCCGCGAGTTCCTGACCCTGCTGAACCGGACGCGCGACTGAGCCAGCGCGATTCAATGCCTCGCACGCAAACCCAGTGGAGACAACATGCTCGTACGCCTGCTCTACGCCAGCCGCGCATGCCAGCCGGCCGATCCCGCGCTGGTAGACGCCATCGTCGCTACCAGCGTGGCGAATAACCCAAAGCACGGCATCACCGGCGTGCTGTGCTACGGCAATGGCATCTTCATGCAGGCGCTCGAAGGCGGCCGCACGGAAGTCTCGCGCCTGTACCAGCAAATCGGCCGGGACACGCGCCACGAGGACGTGGTGCTGCTGCACTACGAGGAAATCCTCGAGCGCGAGTTTGCCGGCTGGGCAATGGGCCTGGTCAATACCGGCAAGGTCAATATGGCCACCATCCTGAAGTATTCCGCCCACGGTGAGCTCGATCCCTACCGCACCAGCGGCCACGCCTCGCAAGCGCTGCTCAAGGAACTGATCGCGGGTGCGTCGATCGTGGGGCGCAGCTCGGAGCGGCATCGCTTCTGAGCGCTTTCGTGCCGCGGCCCGGCCAGCCCCCGCTATTCAACAACCCATCATCCATCACCGATCACCCAGGAGAATTCGTGAGCGAACCCTTCAACCCCGGCCCCGCGGCGATGCTGCTGACCGATGCCTGCCGGCGCGGCGTGCAATTTGCTGACCTGCCCGCCGACGCCAAGCCGGCGACGCTCGGCGGCGGTTATGACGTGCAGGACCGCTTTATCGCAGCCCTGGGGGACCCGGTGGTGGGCTGGAAGCTGGGTGTCGGCAGTGCCAACGCCATGCGGCGCGCAAAGCTGGCGCGCCCGCTAGTGGGCCAGGTGGGGGCATCGCGCTGTTATGCCTCGGGCGACACCGTGCCGGTCCCCGCGGGTGCGGTGGTGACCATCGAATTCGAGATTGCCGTGCGGCTGGCGCGCGACGTCGCGCCGCTGCAGGCCGAACTCGCGCCGGCAGCGCTGGCCGATCTGATCGAAAGCGCGCAGGTTGCCGTCGAGGTGGTGCTGTCGCGCTATGAAGACCGCATTGCGGTGGGCATGCCGGCTTTTGCCGGCGATAACGTGGGCTTGCACGCGCTGGTGCTGGGCGCGAAGATCGACACCGACAGCATGGAAGACGTGCGCGCAAGCGCCAGCGTGGCGCTTGATGGCGTGGCTTGCGCGCAACCGCTTGCCGGCGACGATGCGGTCTACCCGCTGGAAGCCCTGCAATCGCTGCTCGCGCATGCCGCCGAGCGCGGCGTCACCTTGCGCAAAGGCACCGTGGTAACCACCGGCACGCTGACGCGCCCGTTCGACGTGCCGGCCGGCGCGCATACGATCCAGGCTACCTATGGCGGCGGCGAACTGGTGGTAACGCTCGCGCCGCAAGCCGCGGGCTGAAACCGGGGCCCTTGCGGCCCAATTCCTCGCGTTTCTTTCTCGTCACCCAGGCTGCCGCCCGAGCCGCTTCGCGCGCACTCGCGGCCTTGGCATTTCCAGCGGATAGGCTAAAACTATCACAAGGGCCTGGCCTTCAGGCCGCTGGTGAGAAGGAGCCGTTCATGGAACTCCATTTGCATATGCAGCCGCACCATTTCGCCCGCCGCGCGCCGGACTGGCGCGCCGCTGCGATTGCAGGGCTGATCGCGGGCACGCTGTACGTCGTACTGGAGCTGCTGACGGCACGCTTTGTGCTGTACCAGGGGGCGTGGGGCACGGTAAAGATGGTGGCTGCCCTCATGCTCGGCCGGCAGGCGCTGGCCTCCGCCGACGCGTTCAGCTGGACCATCGTGCTGGCCGCGGGCATCGTGCACTTTGGCCTGTCGATCGTGCTGGCGACGATCCTGGCCATGCTCATTGCCTCGTTCCGCTTTGATTCCAGCATCGGCATGGCCACGCTGGCGGGCGCGGTGTTCGGGGTGCTGGTCTATCTGGTGAACTTCTACGTGATGGGCCGGTACTTCAACTGGTTCGACGAGGCGCGCGGGTGGGAAAGCCTGTTCGCCCACATCATGTTCGGCGTGATCGCGGCGGATGCCTACGCCAACCTGGAACGGCGTGAGCCGGATGCGCCCGACGTGGCACGGGGCGGCTGAGCGCGCACCCCGTCCGTCAAGGCATCGGGGCATCGCGCCCGCTGGCTACAGGTAGCACTCACCACCCAGATAGGCCTTGCGCCAGCGCGTGATGCGCACCTCGGCAAACAGGCCGGCCTGTGTGAACGGGTCGGCATCGATGAATTGCTGCGCCGCGTCGCGGGTGTCGAGGTCGACGATGTAGAAGCCGCCGCCAGCATCGCTGCCGTCATCGTTGAGCTTGGCCCCGCAAGCCAGCAGCAGGGCCTTCTGGGCGTCCAGGAACGCCAGGTGCCCCGCTCGGGCCGCTTGCCGCACTTGCTGGTGCTGTGGCTTGTCCCAGGTTTCGATCAGGAATGGCATGGTGTTGTCCTCGGGTGATGGCGGGTTGGAATAGGGCATGGGGTATCGCGGGATGGGGTATCGCGGCATGGGCATGGCGGCAGCCAGTGCCATGCCCATCACTCCCGGCGACGAGTTTCGCCGATTCCGCGCTGGCAGCACAAGCCGGCAGGACCTGCGCACCGGACGCCGTCGCGCCCACCGCCGCCAGCAAAAACCTGGCCCCGGGGCTTGACAAACCCGCCGGGCCTCACATTTCCCCTGCTGCCGCCCGACAGTGTTATCCACACTTTATGTGGATAACACTGTCAACAAGCTCCGCAAATGGCTCTAGCACGCGGACCCCATCGGACTGCCCACAAAACGGGCAACTGCAAGCCGGCCAGGCAGGCAAGTCCGTCATCCGCGCTGCCTACAACGGAATCACAGCGTCGTCAATGGGGCGCCGGCGCAACGAAGCCGGTGGTCTGGATGCCAAAGTAGTCAAGGATGCCGATCACCAGCGCCACGTTCAGCGTGACCGTGATGATCGTGATGACCGGGCTCAGCCGGCCAGCTTCGCGGCCGCATCGCGCAGCGCGGTGCGCAGGCCCTCTTCCACCACCGGGTGGTAGTACGGCATGGCCAGCATCTGCTCGATGGTGAGTGCTTGCTGGTAAGCCCAGGCCAGCAAGTGCGCGATATTCTCGGCGCGCGGGCCGGTCCATTCCGCACCGAGAAAGCGCCCGCTATCCTTGTCGGCATAGACGTGCATCAGTCCACGGTTCTTGAGCATGACGCGGCTGCGGCCCTGGTCCTCGAAACTCACCTCGCCGGTGACAAAACTGTCCGGCTCGAGGTCGGCATGGCGCTGGCCCACCATGGCGATCTGCGGGTCGGTGAAGACCACGCCGATCGGGGCGCGGCGCGACAACGGGCGCACCTCGGGATAGGCCGCGGCGTTCTCGCCGGCTGCCTTGCCTTCGTCGGCAGCTTCGTGCAGCAGCGGCAGGACATCGTTGGCGTCGCCGGCGATGAAAATCGGCGCCGTGCCGCATTGCAGGGTGGCCGGGTCGAATACCGGCACGCCGCGCCAATCCAGTGCCAGGCCGGTGTGCTCAAGCCCGAGGCCGTGCACATTGGGCTGGCGGCCGGTGGCGGCGAGCACGTAGTCAAAGCGCTCCGTCACGGTGTTGCCCGAGAGATCGGTAAAGCTGATCACCGCCTCGTCGCCATCGCGGTGCATCTCGCCCAGCCTGGCGTCCGGGTCGAGGTAGAACTCCTCGCGGTAGCTAGCCACCGCATTGGCCTTGATGGCCGGATCGGTCAGCGGGCCCACGCCGCCGCGCAAGCCGAACACGCGCACCTGCACGCCCAGGCGGGACAGCGCCTGGCCAAGTTCCAGCCCGATCACGCCAGGGCCGAACACGGCGACGCGGCGCGGCAGGTCGTCCCAGGCGAAGACGTCGTCGTTGACCACCAGGCGATCGCCGAACACCTTGAACGGCGGCGGGATCACCGGGCTGGAGCCGGTGGCGATCACCACACGGCTGGCACGCACGGTGGTGTGCTCGCCAACCTGCAGCACGGTGTTGTCGATGAAGCGGGCATAGCCGCTCACCTTGTCCTCGGCGGGAATGCCGTCCACGCCGCGCACCACGAAGCCGACAAAGCGGTCGCGCTCGCGCTTGACGCGCGCCATGACTTCGCGCCCGTCGATGCGGATCTCGCCATCCACATGCACGCCGAAGGGGGCCGTGTGGCGCAGCTCATGCGCCGCCTCAGCCGCGGCGATCAGCAGCTTGGAGGGCATGCAGCCCACCCGGGCGCAGGTGGTGCCATAGGGGCCGCCTTCGATGATGACGGCGCGCTTGCCGGCGGCGCGGGCCGCGCGGTATGCGGCCAGGCCCGCCGTGCCGGCGCCGATCACGGCGACATCGGTCTGGATGGTTTGCACGGTCTTCACGTTCTGCAAGTTCTGCGCGTTTTGCACGTTCTGCGGGGTGGTCATGTCGGCGTTCCTGGTAAAGGCTGTGTCAATCAACGGACCGGATGGCACCGGGTGGCGTTGCCATCGGGTCCGCCGACTGGGGCACGGCTGCCGGCCTTGCCGGCGGCCGTGCCCTGCGGCGTTCAAGTGTTTTGCGTGTTGCGTGTTGCGTGTTGCGTGGCTGGCTAAGGCTTAGCGAACCAGGTAGGTCTCAAGCGCGTCGGCGCCGCCGATCAGCTTGCCGTTGATGAAGATCTGCGGCGCGGTCATGTCGCCCGACAAGGCGCCCAGCACCTTGCCGCGGATCTTGTGTTCCAGCGGCACGTCGATGTACTCGAAGCCGTGGTCCGACAGCATCTGCTTGGCCTTGGCGCAGAACGAGCAACCCACCTTGGAGAACACCACGACCTGGTCGGGCCTCTTGGCGTTGGGGGCGATGTAGTTGAGCATGGTGTCAGCGTCCGACACCTTGAACGGGTCGCCCGGCTCTTCCGGCTCGATGAACATCTTGTCGACCACGCCGTCCTTGACCAGCATCGAATAGCGCCAGCTGCGCTTGCCAAAGCCCAGGTCAGCCTTGTCGACCAGCATGCCCATGCCTTCGGTGAATTCGCCGTTGCCATCGGGAATCATCACGATGTTTTCCGACTCCTGGTCTTTCGCCCACTCGTTCATCACGAACGTGTCGTTGACCGAGACGCACAGGATCGCGTCCACGCCGTGCTTGGCGAACACCGGCGCCAGCTCGTTGTAGCGCGGCAGGTGGGTGGACGAACAGGTCGGGGTGAATGCGCCCGGCAGCGAGAACAGCGCGATGGTCTTGCCTTCGAACAAGTCAGCCGTGGTCACGGTCTTCCATTCGTTGTTCTCGCGAACACGGAACGTGACATTGGGAACGCGTTGACCTTCACGGGATTGCAGCATGGGTTAGCTCCTGGGTGACTTGGGGGTGGATGGCCGCGTGTTGCAGCGAAGACCCGATTTTGTCCGCGCCCATGTGATTTGTACAATTCATCGCTACAAAGACAACGATTGCTTTTCACTATGGATGGTGCATAGCCGGGCCCTATCTCGATATAAGAAGCCTCCTAAGCTGGCTTGTCACGCCTTAAACATCACTTTCATGTGACAGTGTCACGGGATGTGACCTGCCCGCATCGGATTTTCAGCGCGCCAGCCTCGGAAAGTTCTGCAGGTCTTTTCAGACATTTCTCAAATCTGCGCGCAAGCGCGGCCCGTACATTTGGGCCAAGGCATGCACTTCCTAGCTGGCGCTCGGCGTCGCCTGGAGGCTGCAACCCCATGCGTGCGCAGATCCGGCACGCCTCCCTCCTCGAGAATCCCTTATGTGCATCTGCAGTTCCCCGCATCCGGCGGACGGCTCGCCCACCGCGAGCCGGTGCGTGCCGGCCAACTGGTGGCGCCGACAACTGTTTGTGCTGCTGCTGGCGCTTTGCCAGGGCGCGCCAGCGCTGGCTACCTTGCCTGCCGAGCCCCTGCGCACGTTGCGCCTGAACGCACAGGTGCGCTTGGACCCCGGCGGCCCAAGCGATGCCATCGACCATGCCGCGGCGCCCCAGGGCGACGATACGGCGTTGCATGCATGGCGCCGCGCGCACAAGGCCTTGCGGGTGGGCGTGGTTGGCAACTACCTGCCGCCGTTCGACCTGGTCGACCTGAGTGGGGACTACCGCGGGATTTCCGCCGACTACCTTGCCGTGGTAGTGGCCAGGCTTGGCGTGCCGGCGCAGATCCAGCGCTACCCCTCGCACGAACTGGCACGCAGCCATCTGGCCAGCGGCGCCATCGACCTGATCACCACCTCGCTGGACAACCCGGGCACCGGCGCGCGAACCGCGCCGTACCACGACCAGCGCCTGATCGAGGTCGTGTCGCGGCGAGACGGTGCGCGCAGCCAGACCAACCGGGCCATCGGCTACCTGGCGGGCGAAGTCTCGCCGGCCTCGCTGCAGCGAGCCTACCCTGGCGCGCGGCTGCTGCCGTTCGAGAACCTGCTCGGCGCGCTCGACCAGCTCTCCCGGGATGCGGACTTCGTCATGGTCACCAACGCCACCGCGGCCGGCTACCTCGTCGAGCAATACCGCTACGACGAACTAACGGCGCGCAACTTCGCGCCGCTGGCGCACGAGGGCATCACGTTCGCCGTGAGCGACCCCGCGCTGGGCCGGATCATCGACCAGGCGCTGGCGCAGATGCCCGCGGCGCGCAAGCGCGAGATCGACGCCTTCTGGACGCCCAGCTCGCTCGAATTCGATATCACCGACAAGCTCAATCTCTCCACGGCAGAGCGCGCCTGGACAGCCCTGCATCCGGAGGTGCGCTACCTGGCGGCGCGTGACCAGGTGCCCTTCCTGTTCGTCGACGCCGGGCAACGCCTGGACGGGCTCACCGAGCAAGTGCTGCGAGTGATCGCGCAGCGCACCGGGCTGCGTTTCGTCCCTTACTGGCCGGCCCGCGCCGCAGACGTGACCGCCGCGCTCAAGAACGGCACGCTGGACGTGGTGCCCGTCCTGCCGCTAAACCATGCCGCCACCGGCAACGCCCCGCTCTCGGTCAGCGCGCCCTATTTTTCCGGCAACTGGGTCGTTGTCACGCGCGCCGGCAACGACAGCATCAAGAGCCTGTCCGACCTTGCCAACAAAGTCATCGCGGGGCCGCCGCTCAACGGGATCAACGATCTCGTGCGGGCCTGCTACGCGGTGAGCCAGCGCGAGACCAACTCATACGATGAGGCGTTCCGCATGGTCGCCACGGGACGCGCGGATGCCACCATCTCCAGCGCCTTCATGGCCGACCACATGATCAAGCAAACCTATGCCGGCCGGCTCAAGATCGCCGCGGCCGCGGGCGGCGTGCCGCTGGAAGTCGGCGTGGGTGTCAGCAGCCAGCACCCGGAATTGCTGGGCATCATCAACAAGGCCATCCTCAGCATCTCGCGCGACGAGCTTGGCGCCATGCGCGCGCACTGGACAGAACCCAGGGCGCCGGGCTTCGCCTGGCGCCAGTTCTTGCCATGGCTGATGGCTGGCGCGACCGCACTGCTGCTGGTCAGCCTGCTGTTTCTGGCGTGGGTGACCTCGCTGCGCCGGCAGGTGACCCAGCGCACCGCGGCCGAGCGTGCCTTGCAGGACCAGGTCGCGTTCCAGACGGCGGTGCTCGACGGCATTCCCCAGCCTCTCTACCTTCGCGACAACCAGCTCCGCATGATCACCTGCAACACCGCCTACGAAACGGCGCTGGGCACGACGCGGCGGGCGCTGGCCGGGACCGGGCCGGCCTTCGTGAGCTCCGTCGTCAACCTCGATATCAGCCACGAAGAACTGATGGCCGTATATCAACGCGTGCTGCGCACCGGCCTGCCGTCCAGCGCCGATCGCCAACTGACCATCGGCAACACGCCGCGCAGCGTGATCAGCTGGGTGGTGCCGCTGCGCCGCGCCAATGGCAGCACGGCCGGCATCGTCGGCGGCTGGATCGATGTGACGGAACGCCAGCAGATGCTGGCCGAACTGGCTGCCGCCAAGAACCGCGCCGAGGCGGCCAACCGCGCCAAGTCGACATTCCTGGCATCGATCAGCCATGAGATACGCACGCCGATGAACGCCATCCTCGGCATGCTGGAACTGGTGCTGACGCGCCCGCACGCCCAGCACGAGGATCGCGAGCAACTCGGCACGGCGCATGGCGCGGCCACATCGCTGCTGTCGCTGCTGGACGATATCCTGGACCTCTCCAAGATGGAGGCCGGCCAATTCACGCTGCAACTCCGTGCCGCCAGCCTGCGCCAGGGCCTGCATGAAGTCACGCAGATGTTCGGTCCCGTCGCCGCCCAGAAGGGCGTGGCCTTGAACGTCTGCGTGAGCGATGCCGTGGCGCCGGCGCATCGCGTGGATATCCTTCGCATGAAGCAGGTCATCAGCAACTTTCTCTCCAATGCCATCCGCTTCACCGAGCGCGGCAGCGTGGATATCCGGCTCGACGGCTCTGGCGCGCCGGGAGCCTCGCAAGCGCTGTGCCTCAGCATCACGGACACTGGCATCGGCATTCCCGCGCAGGCGATCGGCAAGCTGTTCCGGCCCTTTTCCCAGGTGGAGTCAACCGAGCGCGCGAACACCGGCGGCACCGGCCTCGGCCTGTCCATCGCACAAAACCTGGTACGCAAGATGGGGGGCGAGATTACCCTGGAGAGCGAGCCGGGACGCGGCACGCAGGTGCTGGTGCACCTCAACCTGGAGGTTTCGGCTTCGCCGCCCCCGGCAGACGCACCGCCTGCCGGCAACGCGGGCATCGCGCTGTTTGCACCAGGCACTCGTGTGCTCATCGTGGACGACCACGCGCCCAACCGGTTGTTGATGGCGCGCCAGCTGGAGCGGCTTGGCCTTAGCGTGGCGACGTCGGAGAACGGCGCCATTGCCTTGCAGGACCTGCAGCGGTGCCCTGCGGACCTGATCATCTGCGACTGCATGATGCCGGTGATGGATGGCTTCAACCTGGCCCGGGCGATACGCGCGCGCAGGGATGCGCTGGGCCGCATCCCCATCATCGGCTGCACCGCGAGCGCGCAGAGCGAGGATCACCAGCTTGCGCTGGCTTCGGGAATGAGCGAAGTGATCGTCAAGCCGGTGGGACTGGCCACGCTGGAACGCGCGTTGCGCGGGCATCTGCGCAGCGGCGCGCGCACAGCCAAGGGCAACGCTCAACCGGGCTAGCTGCCGGGGCAGCGGTTGTGATCGCGCTTAGAGCAGAGATAGCGCTCAGGCCGCCCGGGGGGGCGGGCGCAGCGCTGCCAGCGACGCGTCAAGGTGCGCCAGCGTTGGGGCAAGAATCGGCAGCAAGGCTTGCGCGGTGGCGAGGTCGCCGAACTGGGCGGCGGATTCGAGCCGGCCGCAAAGCGTGACCAGGGCCCCGCACTCCAGGATCCTGGCCGAGCCCTTGATGCGGTGAGCCCCGCTGCCAAACCGCTGCCAGGCGCCGTCCGCCAGCGCCGTGCGCATCATCTCGAGGTCAATGCGATTGGTCTCGACCAGGCTGTCCACCAGGTCCCTGACGATATCCGCATCACCACCCGCGAGCGTATCGAGCAGCGTGCCGACGGCCGCGCATTCGCCGGGCGACACCGCGACAAACCCGTGCTCGGCCAGCGCGTGCGCCAGCGAGCTGACGTTGACCGGCGCGCTGAGCGTGGCATCGAAGGCGGCGCCACGGGCCGCATCAACCACGCTCGCGTCCGCGCCGGCCTGAACCACCGAAAACAACAGACTGTCCGAGGACAGGCCGAAGTCGCTGCGGGCGAGCTCGCCGGCATGGTCATCGGCCAGCCAGACCAGTGCCAGCCTGGGCGGCTCGCGTTGGACGCGCCCCGGATCCGGGCTGGCCAGGCCCACGTGCTCGACGGAAAAGCCCAGGCCCGCAAGCACGGCCGCCAGCCCGCTGATTTGCAACGCTTGCACGCCACTCTCGGTAGTACTGAGTAATAGCGCACGGATCATGTATTTGCCTCTGTGAACAACTGCATATTGTTACCCCGCTGCCAATGAGCGGCAACTGGCTGGCGTCATTGCGAAGGCGTCAGGCGGCAGCGCCGTGCTAAGTCGACCAAGTCCACCAGCGAGGTAGCCCGCAGCTTGCCCATGATGCGGGTCTTATGGCTGCTCACCGTTTTGTTGCTGATAAATAAGAGGTCTCCGATCGCCTTGTTGGACAAGCCCCTGACCAGCATCTGCAGGATGACAATCTCTTTGTCCGAGAGCAAGGCGAGCCGCTCTTCATCCGGCCGCTGGTTGAGCTGCGGCAGCTCGCGCTCATAACGCATTTCGGGAAACACCGTGTAGCCGGCCATCACCCATTCGAAGCAGCGCACGATTTCCTTCATGTCCTGCATCTTGCTGACAAAGCCCTGGGCGCCCGCCCGCCGCACCCGCGGCGCGAAGACGGCCTGGTCCTGACCCGAAATCACCAGGATCCGGATCGGCGGATAAATCCGCTTCAGGCGCGGGATCACGTCCAGCCCGCTGATACGGGGAATATCCAGGTCCAGCACGGCAAGATCGGGCTCGAACTGCCGTGCGACTTCAATGGCAGTCTGGCCGTTGTCGGCTTCCAGAATATGGCTGACCCCGAGCACTTGCGACAACTGGGTCTTGATCACCAGGCGCAGTGCGGGATGATCGTCGACGATCAGGATAATTGCCACTCGCGCTCTCCCCAAGACTGCCAAAAAAACGAACTCACCTGCGTCGGGCGACAGCCGGCAACTAAAAGGTGAAGCGCGGATTATGTGGTGAAGTTGCCCCAAAACTGGCGTGAAACTTCCGAATGAGCCGTCGGAAATTTCGCAAAGCAGAGGAAACTCACCCCTGCATCGTGCGCGGGCACGTCGTTTCGGCACTTGGGAATACCAGGAAAAGTGCTAAAAGGTCACTTTTTACGAGAGACCATACAAGGGATGGCGACGTCCCTGCGCTTTCCGTTGGGAAGTTTCCTAGGCAATCGGGGGAAAAACCTGGGGAGAAAGGCGCTAATGAAGCCCCGCAGACTGCCTGGCAACTCCGCCAGCACGGGGCCTCGGCGCAGCGGTGCCGCAGGAAATGTCTCCCCAGGCAACGACAGCGCTGAATCAAACCCCAGAATTTTCTGCTTTGGACACCATTTCCGCGCAGTTCCCGGCTCGCCCTCGCGCTTGCGGCGAAATGAGGAAATTTCTCAAACCGGCATCGCGTTCCCAGCGATACAGTCAGCAGTCACAAATCAGGAGCGCAAGGAACTCTGCCATGAGCGACGTCACCCCTCTTTGCCCACGCCAGTTGCCGGGGCCAACGGAGCGGTCCCCGCGATGCGTGCGCTGCCGCCGATTGTCGTCGTGGATCCGTGCCCATGCCGGCTAACCGCTCGTACGCCAAATCCCACATCGTCATCGCCGACGACCATCCTGCTGGGCTTGAGAGGCTTGCTGGCGCGGTTCGATGGCATAGAGATCGCCGGCATCGCGAGGAACTCCACCGAAATCCTCGCGGCGCTCAGCCGGAAACCGTGTGACATCCTGCTGACGGACTACGCGATGCCAGGCGGCGCCCATGGCGACGGCCTGCACATGATCGAGTTCGTGCGGCGGCGCTATCCCGCCCTGTCGATTCTGGTGGTCACCATGCTGGACAACCCCGTGCAGATCGGCAGGCTGGTCCGGTTCGAGCGCTTGTCGGTGGTCAGCAAGCTCGACGATGCCTCGCATATCGCGGTTGGCCTGTCGCAGGTGCTCGACGGCGTGCGCTACCTGTCGCCGACGATCCGGCAACTGCTGGACAGCACCGGGCCGGACGTGGACGTGCGCTCCCGGTTCAGCGCCCTCAGCCCGCGCGAGACCGATGTGATCCGGCTCTACCTGTCGGGCATGTCCGTCAGCGAGATCGGCGTGAGTCTCGGGCGCAGCGTCAAGACCATCAGCACCCAGAAGGTGTCCGCCATGCGCAAGCTCGGGCTGCGCGGCGACCTGGATCTCTTCAGCTACGCCATCTCCGTCGGCCTGCTCGGCCGGCCCCGCAAGCGGGCCGCAGGCAAGCTGGTGCCACAGCCAAAGAACAGCGGCCCGCGATAGAGGATAGAGGAGCGCGGGCGCCCAGGCGCTGGGGGGAACAAGGGACACCTGCAAAGCGCTTTCAACGGATTCACTGGACTTTCCCATGGGGGGCGGCGACCATGGACGGGCACGTATCCCCGCTTGACGGCTGCCGTGGCGATCCGTCGAGCCCTGTCACGAACTATTCATCAGCAAGCGCCTGTCATGCCGCGCGGGCAAGGGGGCATCAAATGAACCGTCTTCGATACTCGGTGGACCTGTCGTATGAAGTCCTGGATGCCGAGGCTGACTTCCTGTTCAACATCGAAGCCGCCCGTACCGCCCGCCAGAGCATTGTTTCCGAGCGTCTGACGGTGCCGCCCGTGCTGCGCATGGACCAGTACACCGATGCCATGCTATGCAACCGGCTGATCCGGCTGCGCGCCCCCAAGGGGCATCTGGCGATCCACTATGAAGCCGTGGTCGATATCGACCATCGCCTCGACGATCCTTCGACCTTGCACGAAGTGCCGATCGCGCAACTGCCCTTCGAGGTGCTGCCCTACCTGGCGCCTAGCCGCTACTGCGAATCCGACCGCCTGATGGAGTTTGCCCTGCGGGAGTTCGGCAAGGTGCCATGGGGCTACTCGCGCATCGTGGCAATCCGGGAATGGGCGCGCAACCATGTGCGTTTCCTCTCGACGTCCACCAATGAGCGCACGTCGGCCGTGGATACGATCGTCGAGCGCATCGGCGTGTGCCGGGATTTCGCGCACCTGATGATTGCCATCTGCCGGGCGCTGAGCATTCCCGCACGCATCTCCAGCAGCCTGGACTACGGCGCGGATCCCGCGCTCGGGCCGCCGGATTTCCATGCCTTCGTGGAAGTCTTCCTGTCGGGCAGGTGGTATCTCGTCGACCCCTCCGGCACCTCCATTCCCACGGGCCTGCTGCGCATCGGCACGGGACGGGACGCGGGTGAGATCCCGTTCGCGGCGATCTTCGGCAAAGTGGAGTCCGAGCGGCCCTTCGTGCAGATCCATGCGGTGACAGATACGGCGCTCGGCCTGGAAATGCCGCTGTACACCGACTGGGGCATCTGCACCTGGTAAGGCGTGGCGGCCGGCCTATTCATTCCCGGCTGGCACCTGCGGGGGCATCCGGGGTGGCGTATCCGCCGCCACCTCCGCCAGCAGCCAGGACACGAAGACCCCGACCAACGGGCTATGCCACTTGTCCTCAAGGCAAACAAAGTAATAGGATTTGGGAGAGACATAAGTGGCGTCCAGCAACCGCACCAACCGCCCCGCCTTCAGGTCCTCCCTCACCACGTAATCGGGCAGCAGGGCGATCCCCATGCCGCTGAGCGCCGCTTGCAGCCCCATGGCCAGTGAAGCATAGCGCGGCCCGCGCAGGGCCCTGCGCTCCGCCATGCCGATCACGTCGAAGTAGCCCGCCCACGCCTCCAGCGCCTCCGCCTGGTGCAGCAGCGGCAGGTGCTCCAGCGCAGCCTGGGCGGACTCCGCCTGCGCCAGCAGTTCGGGCACGCACACCGGAAACAAGGCCAGTGGCATCACCTTGACGCCGACATGCCCTTCGGGCAGGCCCGTGCAAACCTGGATCGCGCCGTCCAGACCGGACGCACGCAGATCCACCGTGCCTGCCTTGGCGGTGACGTTGACCTGGATCTGCGGATGGGCCTTGGCAAACCCCGCCAGCCTCGGCAGCAACCAGATATTGCCTAGCGAAACCGGCACGCGCAGATCGAGCCGGCCACCGCTGCCCCTGCTTGTCAGCACCTCCAGCGTGGCTTCCTCCAGTTCGGCAATCACCTTGCGGACCGCGCGCAGATATTGCTCGCCTGCCTGGGTGGGCGAGACCGCGCCCTTGCGGCGGGTCAGCATGGGCACGCCGAGGTATTCTTCGAGCTCGGTCAACTGCTTGCTGACCGCGCTCTGCGTCAGGCATAGCTCGTCGGCCGCGCCGGTCACGCTGGCTAGCCTGACGGTAGCTTCTAGCGCCACCAGGTGGGACAGCGCGGGCAGGTGCCTGCCGTTCGTGCTTCTCATGAGGCCGTTCTGGTCGATAAAGGGTGGAGAAGATGGCGGGCATGCCGCGTGCCCGCACGAACACGCGGGCACGCGGCGGCGCCCATGGCCGCTACGCAGGCAAACGTCGAAGACGGCGGGTCAGCCGATGCGCCAGGCCGGCACCGTGCCATCCTCCGGCGCGCTCGCGCGCAGGTAGTCGCTGGTCTCGGCGCAGCGCTCCCGGTTGCTACGGCGCACCTGCAAGCCATTGAGCACGCCGCCGATCACGTTGGCGTGGGCCCGGTCCAGGTACCTGAGCGCCTCTGCCACCTTCTCCTGCGGCGTGATGTCGGCGCGCACGAACAGCAGCGTGGCGCCGGCAACGCGGCTGACCAGCGCGGCGTCGGCCACCGCGAGGATGGGGGGCGTATCCACGAGGACCAGGTCAAAGCCCGCGGCGCAGGTGAGCAGCACCTCCCGCAGGGCGGGCAGCATCAGCAGCTCGGATGGATTCGCCGGCCGCGTGCCGGCCGAGAGCAGCCACAGCCCGCCGACAGCGGTGGGCTGGATCGCATCATGCAGCGTGAGGGCCCCGCCCAGCAGGTCGGCCAGCCCCAGCGTGCCCTCCAGGCCGAACTGCCCGGCCACGCGGGCACGGCGCAGGTCGGCGTCGACCACCAGCACGCGCATGCCGGCCTCCGCCGCCAGCACGGCCAGGTTGACCGCGCCAAAGGTCTTGCCCGCGCCCACGGAGGCACTGGTGATGGCCACGATGTGGTTGGCAGCGCCGTCCATGGCGAAGTGCAGCGACGCGCGCAAGGTGCGCAGCCCCTCAACGGCCGGGGCATGCGGATACTGCCGCGCGAGCAGGTACCGGTCGTGCAGCACCGTGTCTTCATGCGCCGCGCCGGGGTGCACCGAAGCGGTGGACACGCAGTGCCGCAGGCTCGCCCGCGCCGCGTCGTCCGTGCCGCGTGCGAGCCGCACCGTCTGGCCCGGCTCGCACGCGGACAAGACCGGTGCGCGCAAGGGGCGCGGCTGCGCCAGGCTCTTGCGCTCCAGCTCGAGCTGCTCGGGGCTGAACACGACCTCGCCCACCATCGGCAACGCCAGGCTCCCCTCGATCGCGGCAGCGCTCTCCATGCCCCGGAACGCGCGGCTCTTGCGCGCCGCCAGCCCGGAGCCGGCCAACAGGCCCAGCAGCGCCGCCAGGCCCGTCACCAGCGCCCGATTCGGGCCGGCCGGCAACGCAGGTGCCACCGCAAGATCCACGAGCCGCACGTCGCTGCTCTGGTCGGACTGCGCCAGAGACAGCAACTGTGCCTGCCGGCGCAAGGACATGTACATGTCCTCGGCCACCTTCACGTCGCGGCTGAGCGCCCCCGACTCCCGCTCCGCCTCGGACAGCCCTTGGCGCCGGCTATCCATGCTGCGCCTGTCGCCGCGCAGCTGCTCGATCTGCTCGTCGATCGCCCGCACTTCCTGGCTCTGCGGCATGTAATTGCGCAGCAGGCGCGCGCGCTCGAGCCGCAGCCCGGAGATCTGCCGCTGGTACTCGATGCTGCCGCTGAGGTAGGACTGCGACTCCTGGGAAGGCTGCAATGACCCGGCGCGCGCGCGGTACCGGGCCAAGGCCGCTTCGGCCGCCTCCAGCTCGGCCTTCACGCGCGGCAGCTCGCTGGAGACGAAATCCAGCTGCTGGTTGTCCTGCTCGCGCCGATGGCCAACCTGCGTATCGACAATCGAGCGGGCCACGGCATTGACCACGGCCGCGGCATGCTCCGGGTCGGCGTCGCGCCAGACGATGCGCACCGCGTCGGCGGCTGCACCAGCGGCCGCGCCAGCCGCGCCGCCCGCCGCTCCACCATTCGGCCCGGTTGCCGTGGCCGTGCCGCGCTGCGGCTCCAGCTTGAGTCCGCGCGCCAGCAGCTCGACAGCCGTGATGGCGTCGCGGCGCATCACCACGAACTCGGTTCCCGCGCGCGCGGTGAGCTGCGCCAGCTTGAGCGAAACACCATTGCCCCGCGCGATGTCGCCGACCTTGCCCGTCAGCAGCAACGCGCCGTCCTCGCTCAGCAGGCGAAAGCGCTGGTCGCCCAGCGCCACCAGCGTCAATGGCTGGTTGAGCAGCGCGTCGGGCACGTTGAGGGCGATCAGGTCGATCCGCTCACCCCCCCAGGCGTAGGCGGACAGGCTCTCCAGCGGCGCGGCTAGCGGCGTCGACAGCGGCCTGGAAGGCTGCCCGAACTGCGCGCCACCGGCAAACCGCGCCCATAGCGCGCCGGCCACGGGCACAGTACGCGCAGCCGCGGTGATATCGAGCCGGGTTTCCCGCACCACCGGCGTCAGCACCGCGCGGCTGGTCATCGCATCCGGCCGCAGTTCGTCGGCGGGCTGCCCCGCGCTGGCCGTGCCCTGCGCATTCAGCGCAAGGCGCCTGGCAGACTCCGGGCGCACCAGTACGTCCGCCTCGTACATGGCAGGCAGCGACCACGCATACAGCGCGCCGCACAGCGCGCCAAGCAGCATGGCGGCAAGGATCCAGCCGGCATGGTCAAGCAGTGCCCGGGCCGCGCCCCAGCGCGCGCGGGAACCCGGCTGCCGCGATGCCGGCGACAAGCCCACTTCGGTAAAGGTAATCACGCTCGGCTCCCCCGCTTGCACTCCATGCCCTACATGCCCTACATGCCGCGCAGCCCTTGCTGCGCTCAGTGCGCGTGATGCGCACAGACAGCCAGCGCGCGGGCGTGTCCCACCCGTTCCGTCAAGGCCGGCCCGTCATCCCCGGTGGACAGCAAGCGCCCGTATTCGCGCCTGACGAGGCCGTAGCACTCGCAGACGTGCAGCTCCAGCCGGACCCGGTCGATCACCGTGATGTGGCCGCGGCTGTAGTGGATCAGCCCGAGATCCGCCAGTTTCCTGGCGGCCTCGGTCACGCCCTCCCGGCGCACGCCCAGCTTGGTGGCAATGACCTGCTGGGTGATGGCGATCTCGTTCGAGCAAAGGCGGTCGACGGCGAGCAGCAGCCAGCGGCAAACCTGCTGGTTAAGCGAGTGATAGCGGTTGCACACCGCGGTCTGCGCGATCTGCGTGAGCAATGCCTGCACGTACAGCAGGGTCAGCCGCAGGATTGCCGGCGAGCGCAGCAGTTCTTGCCGCAGCTTGTTCGCCGCCAGCCGGTAGCCGAACCCGGGCGTGTGCACCTCCAGCCGGTAGGGCATGGCATTGCCCCCCGTCACCACCGGGATGCCGACCATGCCCTCGTTGCCGACCGTGGCGATCTCGACGGTAGTGGCGTCCTCCAGGAAGGACAGCATGGAGACGACCGCCGTGGTCGGGAAATACACATGGTTGGTATGCTGCCCGCAATCGGTCAACAGTTGCCCGGGGCGCAGGCGCACCAGTTCGAGGTGGTTGGAGATGGCCTCCCAGTCGTCGCGCGGCAAGCCGCGCAGGAGGTGATTGACGTCCGGAGCGAATCGCTGGCTGTGCATCATGTGTTCCCCCTGCAAGACCCCAACTACCCAACTGCCTGCCCCCCAGCCCTGGTTTATTTGCCCAGTTGCTTGGTGAAGAACAGGGTCTGGATGGTCGGCGTAATCTGCTCGAGCACCCGGTTAAAGCGCACGGCATCCGACGTGCCCACATACACCACGTCGAGCGGCTCCATGCGGAACTGCGTCGACAGCAGCAAAGCATCCACCTGTGTCATGTCAAGCCGGTACACGGCTGGCTGGGTCGGGTTCTCGCGCGCGCCGCGGATCACGAAGACCTGGCGCGGGTCGGCAGCGCGGATGTCGATGCTGTTGACGCCGGCGAGCGCGTCGGCCAGCGTGAGCCGGCCCTTGTTCATCAGCAGCGAGGTCGGCTTGACCACTTCGCCCATCACGAAGATCCGGCTGGAGAGCCGGTCGGGTACGTTGATGATGTCGCCGCCCTGCAAGAGGAAATCACCCACACCATTGCGCCGCTCGGTCAGCGTATCGAGGTCCAGCTCGTAGACCTTGTCGCCGCGCGTCAGCCTGACCTTCTGCACGTCGGCATCGGGCAACGTGCCGCCCGTGCGCGCAATGGCGTTGATCATCGAGAGCGGCACATCGGTGACCTGCAACGATCCCGGGTTCTTCACCAGCCCCGTGACGTCGATCCGGCTGTTGCGGTACGACACCACGCGCACGTCGACCCGCGGGTCCCGGATCTCCTTGGACAACGCCGTGGAGATCATGCTGCGCACCTGCTCCACGGTCTTTCCACCAACCCGCAGCATGCCCACGGGCGGATAGTAGGCCTCGCCATTGGCGCCGACGCGAAACCCGTTCTGCTCCAGCGGCGCCTGCTGTTGCGCGCCGTCGGCGCCGGGCGCGATCGGAATAGGTTGCATGTTCGCCGCGCTGGAGCTCAGTTGCGGGTTGTACAGCACCGTGACGCCCAGCAGGTCCTGCGGGCCGATGCGGTATTCATACTTCGCGATGCTCTGGGCAAGGTTCGCGCCCGTGGCGGGTGTCACCTGGCTGTTGGTCGCAGCAACCGCGTCAATCTGGCGGGAGATCACCGCCGAGTTGATCAGTTGCACCGGGTAAGCTTCCGTACCAGTCTTGGCGCCGATGTCGTCATGCAGGCGACTCGAGTCCAGTGCCGGGCCCGGCGCCCAAGCGCATCCACCAAGAACGGCAACGAATGCAAGAGCGGGAAAGATCCTGGTTGCCATGGCAGCGTCTCCTTGTCGTGAACCGCATTCAAGTCGTTCGAGGGCGCTGCGCCTGCAACGATCCATCTGGGATTCCGCCCCCCCGGATAGCCGCAAGATTCGCGCCAATACCTGGTCTCTATGTACGTTAGGCCACAGTCGCGCAGGCACGCCCGCGCCCAAGCCTGGCCCCCGAAGTCACTCCTCCCGCAAGGGCTCCAGGCCCTGCGCCGCAGCCGCCATGCCCGCGCCCGCCAGCGTCATCGCTTGCTCAGGCTCGCGTGCAGGCGCCCTGCGCTGCGGCATGCCGTCGCTCGTGTAGGTCGCGCACGGCATGCCAAGCTCCCGTGCGATGTGCCCGCCCAGGCGCAATGCCAGCGCAGCAATGGTGATGGTGGGAAAATTCGCGCCGACGGTCGGGAACACCGAACTGCCGGCCACGTAGAGATTCGAGATGCCGTGGACGCGGCTATTACGGTCCACTACTCCCATTGCTGGCGAATCATGCATGCGTGTGGTGCCCATGTGGTGCCAGGTACCTTCGAGCGCGGCCGGCCAGGGCTGGCCCTCCACGGGTGGATCCAGCGTGACTTGCGCCACGCCGCTGCTTTGCAGCTCCTGCGCCAGCAGCGCAAAGGTGCGGTCAAAGGTACGCTGCACCAGGCTGCCCACGCGCCAGTGCACCCGCACTCGCGGCACGCCGAGCCGGTCGCGGTGTTCGGACAGCGTCACCCGGCTGTCCGGATCGGGATCGGCCTCCACGATAGCCTGCATCTTGACGTCGGTGATCAGCGAGCGCGGCTGCATCAGCCGGGTCAGCCCGAAGCCCACGGTGTCGACCGGATGCGCGGCCATGGTCAGCAGGTCCCGGGTGAGGCTGTGGCCTGGCTGGTCCTTCTTCAGCAGTGCCTGCTTGGTGCGGAACAGCGCCTCCGCGCCTTTGCTGCCTTCGCCATAGAACATCGAGAAGAACCACACCCGCGCATTGAGCAGGCCTTCGCGCTCCAGCACGGCGGGCTTGAGCGCGAATTGCGAGGAGACATAGGTGCCGTTGGCACTCACCGCCGCGTTCTGGTAGTGGTACTTGATGTCGTAGAGCTTGTTGCGCGCCCATCCCTTGTTGAAGCGGACACTGCCGGACATCAGCCGCGGATGGTCCATGAAATAGCGGCCCACCAGGTCCGCGCCATTGCCCAGGCCGGCAGGCTGCACCTTGTTCGATGCCAGCAGCAGGCGCGCGTTTTCGATGCCGCCCGTGGCCAGCACGAACAAGCGCGCCGCCACCTTGATGCGCCGCCCGCTGAGCGTGGCGACCGAGACCTGCGTCACCGACGTGGCATCGGCATTGGTGCCGATGTCGACCACGTTGGCGTAGAGATACACCTTGACGCGATGCGACTGTTCCAGCGGCTCGCGGTACAGCTTGCCAAAGCGGGCCGGCGGGCTGAACTGCGAGATCGTGTCGCGGATATGCTCGCCGATCAGCGGCAGGCGCCGCACGTCGGGACGGCGGATGGCTGCCTCCCAGTAAGCGGGATCGAAGTTGTTGGGCCCGAGCTTGAGCAGCGCATGGGTGCGCTCGTAATATGGGGTGAGCTCATCGAGCCCGAACGGCCAGCCGCTGTGCGCCACCCAGCTGCGCTTTTCCAGGTCCCACGGGTCCAGCGGGCGGCACCAGCCGCCCCAGCAATTGCTGCTGCCGCCGAGAAAGCGGCTACGGCTGCCATCGGCGAAGGTATAGGGCAGCCCGATGTTCTCGCCGCGATAGAGGTCGCGCGTGTCGTCGTCGGCCTTGTAGCCGCCACTCTCCAGCAAGCAGGCATCGATGCCAAGCCGCTGCATCTCCAGCGCCAGCGTGATGCCGGCCACCCCGGCGCCGATGATGCAGACGGTAGTGTGCACCACGGCGTCCTCTTCGAGCTTTCTGGTGTCGATAAACATCTACTGCTCCCCCTGTTGGCCGGTTTCAAGACGGATTGCCGCTACCCTTCCCGCTTCCATCTTCGTACGACGCCCTCGCTCGCGTGCGCCAACATTGCGCTAACCGCGGCCAAGCGCGTGCGTTGCCGGACGCATCCCGCATCCCGCATCAGGCATCGCGGCCCAGCCACTCGGGTTCCATCACGGCCTGCGCCGGCTCGCCGGACTGCAGCACGCGCAGCAGGTCGCGAGCCATGCTTTCCACGGTGAAGCGCCGGTTGAACGTTGCCTTGGCGCAGGCGCGCATCTGCACGCGCTGGGCGTCGTCCATGGAGAGCCAGCGCCGCAGCAGCGCCTCGCATCCCTCGACGGTGTCGGGCGCGGCAAGGCCCGCGCCGTCGCGCTCGATCTCGCGCCAGATGTTGACCTTGTCGGAGATCAGCGCGGGCACGGCGCAACCCAGCGCCTCGGCCACCGCGATGCCGAAATTCTCCTGGTGCGAGGGCAGTGCGAACACATCGCTGGCGTAGAACGCGCCCCACTTCATCTCTGCGCGCAGCATGCCGGGCCAGCTCACGCGTGCGCCGATGCCACGCGCTGCGGCCTGCGACTGCAGCCGCGGCACCCATCCCGCGCTATCGGGGCCCGCGATCACGAGGTGCGCCTGCGGGTCCAGCGCCGCCACGCGGGCAAAGGCATCGATCAGCAGGTCGCAGCCTTTCTTCTCGTGCACGCGGCCAAGAAACAAGACGATGCGCTTGCCGCGCAGCTCGGGGTATGCCGCCAGGAAGCGCTCGCGCAACGCCACGCCGTCGGCGTCGTGCTCCGGGGGCGGCGACTGCGTGCCAAGGCTCACGACCGATTCCCTGGCGCGGTACAGCCAGAAGGACTGGCTGGCCAGGCGCCGCTCTTCCTCGGCGGTAAACAACACGGCTCGCGCATCGCGCAATACGCGGTACTCGGCCCACGGCCAGTAGAGCCACTTCTTCAGGTGCTTGCGCGGGTAGGCGCGCTTGAACCAGGGATCGAGCATGCCGTGCGGGTAGACGTAGTACGGCACCTGCAGCTTGCGCAACGCGCGCCATGCGCCAAAGCCATGGTATTGCCACAGGCCGTTGATGATGACCGCGTCGAACTCCTGCGCATGCTCGCGCAGCCAGGGCACCAGCCGCGGCGAGTAGTGGTAGTAGCCGCGCGCGGGCCCCAGCACGTGCAAAGGCAAGGGGAAGTCGGCCAGGTAGGGCGCATCCGGCGGATCGAGCGACAGCACCTCCACGCGATGGCCCTGCGCGACAAGCTGGGCGCTGCCCTGGCGCACGCATTCCACAGGTCCGCCCAGCCTGGGATCGATCGATGAAAGCAGGTGAAGGATGTTCATCGGTCGACTCCTTGCGGGGCAAATCGCAGACGCTTGGGCGCACGCTCGGGCTGGTCGTCGCCGGCCGCGTTGGCAGCCGGCGCGTGGGCTATCGTTGTCAGCATCGGTGGATAGGTCCCGGGCCTGAGCGCGGGCGCCCCCGCCAGCGGGGCTCGCCTGGGCCTTCCCTGTTTTGCCTGTCGTGCCTGCCGCGCGCGTTCGGCCGCCGCGCCCTGCGCGGCGAGCTTCGCGGCCGTCGAGCGGGCCAGCTGCGCATGCGTGGCCACCAGCAGGCCCAGCGCCACGCCGTACACCACGCCGGAAAAGCGCGGGCCCAGCGGATTGCCGCCGATCGACGTGGCCGGCAGCGCCGCCAGCACCAGCAAGGCGCGGCCCATCACGGCCAGGTTGGGCGCGTTCGGCGCCACGCGCCGCCAGTGGCGATAGGCCATGCTGCCGCGATAGAGCGAGAACAGCACGATGGCGGGAAACGCGATGCCAAACAGCAAGCCGCCAGCGAACAACTGGTAGACCCAGAAGTTATGCCCCGCCGTCCACTCGTTGATGGCATAGAACTCTTTCTCGCTCATCTGCCCGGAGAGCGCCTTCAGGTAAGCGGGCGAATAACGATAGAAATGCCCGTAGCCTTTGCCGACCACGAGCGACGTCGTGTTCGAGATGACCTGGTCATACTGGTCCTTGAGCTCGGCGAGCCGGGTGGCGGTCGTCGGGTCGATGCCGGAAGCGGTTGCCTTGCCCGCCGCAATCCGCTGGGTCCAGTGCGCGGCGACGCTCGGAAACAGCGCCGAGCCAATCAACGCGGTGCCGCCTACCAGCACCGTCGTGATGACGACCGCGCGCAGCACCGCCTTGAGCAGATGGCGCAGCGACGCCGCGCTCAGCCACGTGGCAAAGCAGAACAGCAACGCCGTGCCGACCAGCAAGCTGCGCGTGACGCTGAGCATCTCGATGGTCACGGTGCCGATGAACAGCAGCACGGTGAACCTGGTCACGCGCCTGGCAATGACGAACTCGTGCAGCAGCACGCCCTGCGTCGCCAGAAAGACCACCGAGACAATGCGAAAGCGCACCGTCTCCAGCCCGCCCCCCACCGCCATGCCATAGGCAAAGCTGAACAGCAGCGACGTCACCATGGCGGCGAACATCGCCGACTCGATCTGCGTCAGGCGCTCTTGCGGCCACGGATGGCGCGCGGCCAGGTAGCCGATCAGGAACAGCATGAACGGCAACAGCACGCGCAGGTAATTGCCAACATCGTTGCCCTGGATCCACTGCGGGACGATGCTGCCCGGCACGGTCAGCAGCAACGCGGCCATGACCGCCGAGCTCAACCGGGTGCGCGTGACAAAGCGCGGCGCGATCAAGGCCAGGGCAATGCCCGCCGCGATCACCGGCAAGGTCAGCAGGATCTGCGTCAGGCGGCTGCCGTTTTCATCGACGCTTTTGAAATCCACTGCCAGCGGGCATAGCATCAGCCATATCCAGATGGTCGCGAAGCGGTTGCGCATGGCGGGCCCTCCTTCATCCGTTGGAGGCTTGCACCGGCACGGCCGGTGCCTGGGCCGCCGATGCGGGCGGCGGCACAGGCGGCACCACGGACAGCACTGCGGGCAGCACTATGCGCGGGCGCGCCAGCCGGCGCCGCAACTGCCGGCGCATCGGTTCCTCGACATAGCGGTAGATGGCCACGCTCAGCAAGATGGCCAGGGCCATCGCCAGCCAGCCGGCCTGCTGGCGCCAGCCGGCCAGGTAAGCCATGCGCGCCAGCGGTACGTGAATCAGGTAGAGCGCGAAGCTGGCTTCACCAAGCGACACCAGCCAGCGCCGGTGCAGCACGCCTGCCACCGGCCGCTCCAGCAAGGCAAGGCCAAGGATCAGCGCGCCAAAGAACGGCGCCTGCAGGTAGAAGGCGGGACTGAGCGGGCGCAGCACCGCCAGCGCGCCGATCGCGCAAACCGCCACCGCCACCAGGGCCATGCCGAGCGCGTGCCGGCTGCCGCCGGCGCCACGCAGCCGCGCGTAGGCAATGCCCGCGCAGACACCGAGCACGAACTCGAAAAGGTGGGTCAGCGGAAACTGCGCCACCAGAAAGCCATGCCGCGACGGCGGCAGCACCGCCAGCAGCAGCGCGATCCAGGCACCTTGCAACAGCCACAGCGCCAGGCACAGCAGCGCCAGCGCGCCGCTGCCACGCTTTTCCAGCCGGCGTAGCAGCAACGGAAACAAGGCGTAGAAGAAGGCCTCGCAGGAGATGCTCCAGGCCGGTCCGTTCCATGGCTGGTTGAGCGCCGAGAACGGCAGCCACGCGGTCAGCGCCAGCAACTGGGCCACGAGGCTCACCGCCAGCATCGCGACGTACGACCCCTTGAGCCCATACCACTCGCGCAACAGCTCGCTGTCGCCCGTATGCAAGAGCCACACCGTCACCGGCAGCGACAACAGCAGCGACAGCACCAGCACCGGGTAGATCCTGGCGAAGCGCGCGGCGTAGAACGCGGCAGCGCCGCCTGGCAGGCCGATCTTGTCCCGGTAGGTGAAGGTCAGCACAAAGCCGGACAGCACGAAGAACAGCGAGACAGCCGGCCGGCCGCCGTCGGCCAGTTGCAGGAACCACACCGGGCCGTTGAGCACGCCGATCTCGGTGAAGTGGCAGAGCACGACGGTCAGCGCCGCCAGGAAGCGGATGCTGGTGAGCGCGGGCAAAGTCCCCACGGCGTGGCTTGCCGTCGCCGTGCCGTAAGGCCGCGCTGCCGCTCGGCCTTGTGCTGGCGCCGCGCCTGGTTGTGTCGCTGACATGCTTCACCTCCCCTGTCTTTTTTTTGCACTTGGTTCTGCGCCTGCTTTCTTGTTGTTGCGTGCGCGACACCCGGCCTACGCCGCCTACCGCACCTACCGCACCTACCGCACCTACAGCACCTACTCCACCTTCTCCGGCTGCAATACGTTGGCCGGGAGTTCGTCCCCGACGCGGGGCTCCCCCGCCGCGGGCCGGGCCGAGCCTTCTCCACACAACGCGCGCAGCCTGGCGTCGAAGCGGGACAGCACGGCGGCGGCGGACAGCGTGGCCTCGGCGTAGCCGCGCGCCGCGGCCCCTAGCTCCGCACGCAGCGCGGGCGATGCCGCGAGCCGCTTGATGGCGCCCGCCAGGGCCTCGACGTCGTCCGGGGGCACCGCAACCCCGCGCGGCGATACTGCCGCGAACAGCTCGGTCCCCGGCAGCGCCATGGCGACGATGGCGCGCCCGCTGGCAAACATGCCGGTCAGCTTGGAGGGCATGACCAGGTCGGCCGCATCGCCGCGCTGGGGCAGCACGTGGATGTCCGCCAGGTTCAACAGTTCGTTTAGCCGGTCGACGGGCTGCAGCGGCAGGAAGCGGCAGTTGTCCAGCCCGGCGCAGTGGGTTTCCAGCATGGCCCGGGCCGGGCCGTTGCCGCAGAAGACAAAGGTGATGCCGGCATTGCCGGCCAGTGCGGCAACCGCGCACACCAGGATTTCCAGGCCTTGCTTCTCGCCCATGTTGCCCGCATAGAGCACCACCTTCTGGTCCGGCGCAATGCCGAGCTCCTCGCGATAGGTGCTGGGCCGCTCCAGCGGGTAGATGGCGGTGGTGTCCACCCAGTTGGGCAGGCGGAACACGCGCGTGCTGGCCACGCCCTTGCGCACCGCATGCTCGGCCATCTTCTCCGAGATGGTGGACACCACGTCGAAGCGGCGCATCAGGAGACGCTCCGTGGCAAGCGCCGCGCGCCGCAGCCTTGCGCCTTTAAGCATGCCCAGCTCGAAGGCAGCATCGACTTCATAGTCCTGCACGTGGAGCCAGGTCCTGGCGCCGGCCAGGCGCGCCACCATCCATGTGGCGGGCACGCTCATCAAGTTGGGGGCAATCGCCATCACGGCGTCCGGGCGCCATAGCACCTGCCTGAGCAAGGACGGCAGCGCGCCAAGCGCGAAGCTGGCGAGATGCAGCAGGCGCGTAGCGCCGGTCGGGCGCGCGGGCACCCACAACGGCGCGCGATGCACCTGCACGCCGCCGCGCAGCTCGCGGGTGTAGCGCCAGGCGGAATATCCCTCGCCCACGCGCCAGCCGGGGTAGTAAGGGGGCGCGCAGACCACGCGGACCTCATGCCCGCTGGCGGCCAGCGCTTCGGCCATCTCGGCGGTGTATTTGCCGATTCCGGTCAGCTCCGGCGCATAGTTCTGTCCGCAGATCAGGATTCTCACGGGACTCTCCATTCGGTTCTGCGTGTGTCACTCCGGCAACGTGACGCCTTCCTCCCGGCCAGCCGGCCGACCAGGGAGCGCTGCGCATGCAGCGAACACGCGCAACCCTCCCTGCAATGGCCGCAAAGGCCATCGCAAGGTCAAGACACGCGGCAGGAAGAAAAGCGGGCTGGTCCTGGCTGGGTCCTGGCTTAGGTCTGCACGCCCGTTCGCTGATGCACTTCCGGCTCGCTCAGCATCGCGGCGCAGCCGCGCGCGATATTCGACGCGGCGTTCGCCGGATCGAAGCGCCGGATCACGGACAGGCACCGCTCCGCGGTGGCCTGGGTATCCGCGAACGCCGCCACCGCGCGGGTCATGCCGGCCTGCAGCGCGGCGGCGCTGCGCGCCGGCACCGCAAACCCGGTCTCGCCTTCGAGCACCAGTTCCGGCACGCAGCCGCAGTTCTCGCTGACCACCGCCGGGCAGCCATGGGCGAGCGCCTCGTTGACCACCAGGCCCCACGGCTCGCTATGGCTGGGCAAGACCATGCAGGCCGCCCGGTAGTACTCCTTGGACAAGCCTTCGTCCTGCAGGCTGCCGACCTGGCATACCGCGGCCTCAAGGCCGAGCTCCGCCGCCATCTGGCGCAGGGTGCCTGACATCGGCCCGGTGCCGACCAGCCGCAGCGTTGCCGACGGCATCGTCTTGTGCACGCCGGCGAAGGCTTCCAGCAGGGTGTCCAGCCCCTTTTCTTCCGACAGGCGGCCCACATACAGGAACACAGGCGCACCGTCGGCGCGGTGCTTCAGGCGCTGCTGCAGGGCTTGCTCCGGCTTGTAGGTGGCCGGCATGGCGGCCGCCTGGCAGGGCGTGAAGATCCGCTCCGGCTTGGCGCCGAGCGACATCAGGTATTCGCGGCTGCGCTCGCCAAAACCAAAGTAGCCGTGGCACAGCGAGAAGAACACGCGCTTGGGAATGGAGGTCAGCATGCGCCGCGGCCGGTCCCGCCCGGTGGAGTCGCAAAACACCGCGCGCCGCTTGCCGGTGACGATGCAGGCCAGCAGCATCGCCCAGTATTCCGGGCGGTGGTAGCCCGGCAGCACCACCAGCTCACCCTTGGCCTTGAGCACTTCCCAGGTCAGGCGCGCAGTCATCTTCCAGCGCGGCACATCCTCATAGCAGCCGGCGTACAGCTGGTGCATGGGATAGTTGTGAAACGAGTAGTCGACGTCCGAGAAGCCGAGCCGGAAGTGCTCCGTCTCCGCGATCTGCACCATGTCGTAATGGATCGAGCTTGCCGCAGACTGGCTGTGCAACGCCGAGAACACCGCGCCCTTGTGGCGCGACCAGACTACGTTGTGGAATATCGTGACTGAGCCTGACATTGTTATCTCCTGTTTGCGGTCACTCGATAACGGCACCGGAGAGCGCTGTTGCCCCTGCCTGCTCGACCCTGGGCAACCCCTCTTCCATGCGCCGCGAATACTCCTGGTAGATGGCGGAAATCCCTTCATCAAGGCCGATCGCGGGCCGCCAGCCGATCTGCCCCAGTTTCGAAACATCAAGCAGCTTGCAAGGCGTGCCGTCCGGCTTGGAGGTATCGAACACAAGTTCGCCCTCGAAGCCGGCAATGCGGCAGATCCGCTCCGCCAGCTCGCGGATCGGCAAGTCCCGGCCCGTGCCTACGTTGAATACGCCTTGCGGCACCTCGCGCTCCAGCAGGAACAGCGTGGCCGACGCGAGGTCATCCACATGCAGGAACTCGCGGCGCGGCTTGCCGGTGCCCCAGATGGTCATGCTTGGGGCGCCTTGCCGGGTTGCCGTGCAGGCCTTGCTGATCAGCGCCGGCAGCACGTGGCTGGTGGCGAGGTCGTAGTTGTCGTTGGGGCCGTACAGGTTGGTCGGCATGACCGAGAGATAGCGGGTGCCGAACTGCCGGTTGTAGGCCTCGCAGAGTTTCAGCCCGGCGATCTTGGCGATGGCGTAGGCCTCGTTGGTGGGCTCCAGCGCGCCCGTCAGCAGGTACTCCTCGCGGATCGGCTGCGCGCAGTCGCGTGGATAGATGCAGGAAGAGCCAAAGAACACCAGCCGCCCCACACCTGCCTGGTACGCGGCGTGGATCACGTTGGTCTCGATGACCAGGTTCTCGTATAGGAAGCTGGCCGGCCGCGTGGCATTGGCAAGGATGCCGCCGACGCGCGCAGCGGCAAGCAGCACCACCTCGATGCCCTCGTCGGCAAAGAAGCGGTGCACCGCGCCCTGGTCCGTCAGGTCCAGCTCGGCGCGGTCCCGCGTCACCAGGTTGCGGTAGCCATCGGCCCGCAGGCGCCGCACCAGCGCGGAGCCCACCATGCCGTTGTGGCCTGCGATAAAGAAGACGGTGTTCTTGTCCATGGCGCTTACTCGTGGTGTTCCAGCGCCTGGAAGCCGGCCAGCGTCACCAGCGCATCGCGCCGGGCAATCTGGAAGTCGGAGCGGACCATCTCCTTGACCAGCTTGGAGAACGGCGTACGCGGCGCCCAGCCCAGCTTGGCATGGGCCTTGGACGGGTCGCCCAGCAAGGTCTCCACCTCGGTGGGCCGGAAATACGCCGGATCCACACGCACGATCACCTTGCCCGGGGTGAGCTTGGTTTCCTTGCCCCTGACAGACTCCACGATCCCGACCTCATCCACGCCGCTGCCCTCGAATCGCACGGTGACGCCTAGCTCGGCGGCGGCGCACTGGACGAACTCGCGCACGCTGTACTGCTCGCCGCTGGCGATCACGAAGTCCTCCGGCTGGTCCTGCTGCAGCATCAGCCATTGCATCTCCACATAGTCGCGCGCATGGCCCCAGTCACGCAGCGCGGACAGGTTGCCCAGGTAGAACTCGTCCTGCAGCCCGACCGCGATGCGCGAGATCGCCCGCGTGATCTTGCGGGTGACGAAGGTCTCGCCGCGCACCGGAGACTCATGATTGAAGAGGATGCCGTTGCAGGCGTACATGCCGTAGGCCTCGCGATAGTTGACCGTGATCCAGTAGGCATAGAGCTTGGCCACCGCGTAGGGGCTGCGCGGATAGAACGGCGTGGACTCCTTCTGCGGGATCTCCTGCACCAGCCCGTACAGCTCGGAGGTGGAAGCCTGGTAGAAGCGTGTTTTTTTCTGCAGCCCGAGGATGCGGATGGCCTCCAGGATGCGCAGCGTGCCAAGGCCGTCGGCATTGGCCGTGTACTCGGGTTCCTCGAACGAGACGGCCACATGGCTCTGGGCCGCCAGGTTGTAGATCTCGTCGGGCATCACCTGCTGGATGACGCGCAGCATGCTGGTGGCATCCGTCAGGTCACCGTGGTGCAGGAAGAAGTGCCGGTCGGGATCGTGCCGCTCGCGGTAAAGGTGATCGATGCGGTCTGTATTGAACAGGGAGGTGCGGCGCTTGATGCCGTGCACGTCGTATCCCTTTTCGAGCAGCAACTCAGCCAGATAGGAACCGTCCTGCCCGGTAACACCAGTGATCAGAGCAACCTTGCGCGTCATTGTCGTTCTCCCGCCTTGCGTTGGTAATGCTTGGTATGGATGTCGAGTCAGCGGCCCCCCTCGGCCCTACTTCACCCGTCCTTCGTAGCCGTAGTACTCGGTGTAGCCCGTGCGCAGCAGCAGTGGCGGCTTGGGGACATCGGTCAGCAGCACGCCATGCAGCGTCACGCCGCCGTTGGCCAGGCGCCGCGCGGTCTCGGTGACCTCGGCCGCGGAATGCCGGCCGTGGCGTACCACCAGCAAGGTGGTGCCCGCGTGCCGCCCGAGCAGCGTGGCATCCGTGACCGCGAGCACAGGCGGCGTGTCGATGATGACCATGTCGTAGCGTTGCTTGAACAGGTCCAGCATGGCGTGAAAGCGATCGCTCATCAGCAGCTCCGCCGGATCGGGCGGCAAGCTGCCGCGGGTCAGCACATCCAGGCCCGGCAGCACCTCGCGGATCACCACGGAGTCGATGTCCGTGCCCATCAGCGTGTCCGACAGTCCCGGCACCTGCGACAGCCCGAAGTGCACATGAACCTCGCCGCGCCGCATGTCGCCGTCGATCAGCAGCACGCGCTTGCGCCCGGACGCGACCAGCGCGGCCAGGTTCACGGACAGGAACGACTTGCCGGCATCCTGGCGCGAGCCGGTCAGCATCACGACGTTGTTGCGGGCGGTGTGCAGCGCGTACTGCAGCGTGGTGCGCAAGGCGCGCACGCCTTCCACGGCGATATCGTCCGGCGCGCGTGCCGCCAGCACGCCCAGCCCGCTGCTGCCGGAGGCGCGCAGCTCGCGCTGCAGGCGCAGCTGCGTCTGGCTGCGCGGCACCACCGCGCAGACCGGCACGCCCAGCATCCGCTCGATCTCTTCCGGATGCTCCACGCCGCCATACAGGGCCTTGCGCAGGAACGCCAGCAAGGCCCCCAGCACCAGGCCGATGCCGCCGCTGATCAGCACCAGCATGGCGCGTTGCGGGCGGATCGGGTCGTCCGCGGGTTCGGCGAAGTCCACCACGCGCACGTTGCCGACCTGGCCCGCCTTGACGATGCGCAGTTGCTGCGCGTTGTTGAGCAGGTTGGTATAGAGCTCGGTATCCACGCGCACGTCCCGCTCCAGCCGCAGTGCGGTCTGCTCGGTATCCGGCAGCACGGAGACACTGCGGCGCAGCGTGCTTTGCTGCGCGCTCAGCGTTTCGATCTGTGCCATCAGCGCCACCACCGCCGGGTTGGCGTCGGTGTAGTGCGTGCGGATCTCGGCCAGCCGCGTCTGCAAGCGGGCCAGGCTGGTCTTGTTCTCCACGATCTGCTGCAGCAGCAGCCGGCTTTCCTCGCCGAGGTTGACGGTGCCCTGCCGATTGCGAAAGGAGTTGTAGCGCTCCTCCGCCAGGTCTAGCTCCTTGCGCAGCGCCGGCAGTTGCTGGTCCAGGAACGCCAGCGTGTGCTCGGCTTCGGCGGAGCGCCGCCCAATGTCCTGCTGCACGAACTGGCGCGCGACGGTGTTGACGATGTCCGCGGTGAGCTTGGGGTCCGGCCCTTCCAGGCTGGCGCGGATGATGCCGGACTGCAGGGCGGACTCGGCCACCGCGAGCGCGCGCTGGATACGCTCCACCGTGCCGATGGTGGATGCGCGCACCAGTTCGAACTGCGACCCGCTGCGCCCGACCAGCGCATCCACGCGGATGCGCACGGGGCCAAGCGCGGTGGTGCCTTCGGCCTCCTCGCCCACCCGGCCCTGCAGCACCGTATTGCCTTCGGGATCCCGCAGGGTATAGGTGTGCGCGCTGTCGGCGATCAGCTTGAACACCTTGCCGTAGTACTTCTGCGGCGTGTCGAGCCGCGAGATCGTGATGGATTCCGCGCCCCATGCGTACTGCGACAGGCCGAGCAGTTCCGTGGGCGGTGCCAGCCCGCTGTTGTACGCGGCCAGCCACGCGCCGATCACCGGGAAGTAGCGCGGCCTGGCCGCGATATCCAGATGCAGCTTGCGCACCGCCTCCTCCACCACCAGCCGGGACCGGATCAGCTCGATCTCGGCCGCCGTGGAGGAGTTGGGATCGAAGATCGACGACAGCGTCTGCAGCGACGAGCCCTGGTTGGCATTGGCGGCGTTGCCGCCCTTGCTCTCCTCCACCTGGATCATGGCGTCGGCGCGGTAGACCGGTTTCTGCAGCAAGGCATAGACGGTGCCCAGCACCAGCGCCAGCAGGGTGATGGCAGCAATCATGCGCCAGTGGTCGACCAGCGTCACCAGGTAGTCGGACAGCCGAAGCTCGGCCGGGCCGGAGACATCGGTGTATTGGGTTTCGAATGAGGTAGCCATGTCTTGTTGACTTCCATCTAACGATCGCTTCCCGCCGGCAACGCGCTAGCGCCTGCCGCGGCCCTGTCCTTGCGCTCCGTACGGCTCAGTACGGCTCAGTACGCGTTGCGATGCACCAGGCCCTTGACCACCGTGGCGGCGATGATCCGCATATCGAGCGCGAACGACCAGTTGCCCAGGTAGTACAGGTCGCAGGCGATGCGGCCCTCCATCTTCTCGATGCGATCCGTCTCGCCGCGGTAGCCATTTACCTGGGCCCAGCCGGTAATGCCGGGCTTGACGCGGTAGCGGTGGATGTAGCCGCTGACCAGCTTCTGGTACTGGTCGTCATGCTCGATGGCATGCGGGCGCGGCCCCACCACCGACATGTCGCCGCGCAGCACGTTGAAGAACTGCGGCAACTCATCCAGGCTGGTACGCCGCAGGAACGCGCCCACGCGCGTGATGCGCGGATCGTTGCGCTTGGCCTGGGTCACCACGCCGGCCGCCTCGGCATGCGTGCGCATGGAGCGGAACTTGTAGATGGTGAAGATGCGCCCGTCGGTGCTCTTGCGCTTTTGCTTGAACAGCACCGGCCCGCGCGACGACAGCTTGACGGCAATGGCGATCGCGATCAGCAGCGGCGACAGGCCGATCAGCGCGGCTGCGGCGAAAAGGCGGTCGAACACGTCCTTCTGGCGCAGCGCGGAGGCCGATAGCGGCGACGCCACCAGGTTGATCGCGGGCATGCCGATCAGCTCGATGGTGCCGCTGTCGAACAACGCCAGGCTGTGCAGGTCCGGCATGAAGCGGACGTTGACCAGTTCGTCGCGGAACTCCTCCACGAACTCCAGGATGACGCGCTCCTCGGACAGCGGCAGCGCCAGCCACAGTTCATGGATATCCTGCGAGCGGATATAGCGATGGAAGGCGGCGCGATCGTCGAACGTCGGCACCTTCGCATTGAGGCTGCCACCCTGCGGCGCCACGTTGAACGCCGCCACCACGCGAAAGCCGGAGGCAGGCGCGGCCACGCCGCGCCGGATGACCGCGCTGCAGTGCGCACCGCAGCCAACCACGGCGACCTTGTGCAGGTTCATGCCTGCGCTGCGTACCTGGCCCAGCACCGCATGGGTCATCAGGCGCGACACGATCAGCATGGCGCCGGTGGAGCCCGTCCAGTAGACGAACCACAGGCGCGAGACGATGTCGATATGGTGCAACGAGAACAACACCATGACGCCGCTGAACTGCACCAGCAGCCAGGCCAGCGCGATATGTCCGGCCAGCCCGATCTTGGAGCGTCCGCGCCAGGACTCGTAGATGCCGAAGGCAGGAAACAACGCCAGCGTGAACGCGACGCAGAGCGCGATGAACACGTCGTAGAACGTGCGCTGCGACATGTCGTTGAAGCGCATGTGCGAGGCAATCGCGGCACCGGCAAACACCAGCGCGACATCCAGAAGGCGCGCCAGCAACCCTTCAATCTTGAGCATGTTCCTCTCCCCGTTCTTCCCAGCCCTTCACGTTTCTTCACCACTCGTTGCCTGACTTCCTTCTTGACTTCCCTCATGTCGCTTTCCAGCGCGCCACGCCACGTATTCCTGGCGCGCCGCACGCGAGCTCCCCATGGTCGCGTCCGGCGGCGCCCGCGTGGCCCGGCGGTCCTTCGTTCCTCGTCCCTTGGTCCTTACGCTTGTGGTCCCGGGCAACGGCCGTAGGTATCGTCGACGCGCACGATGTCGTCTTCACCCAGGTAGCCGCCGGACTGGATCTCGATGATCTCCAGCGGGAGCTTTCCCGGGTTCTCCAGGCGATGCAGCACGCCGAGCGGAATAAAGGTGGACTGGTTCTCGCTGAGCAGGAATTGCTCCTCGCCACGCGTGACCATCGCGGTGCCGCTGACCACCACCCAATGCTCGGCGCGATGGTGATGCAGCTGCAGCGACAGGCGCGCGCCCGGCTGGACCACGATGCGCTTGACCTGAAAGCGATCGCCATGCTCGATGGAGTCATAGAAGCCCCAGGGCCTGCGTACCTTGCGGTGCGTGTCGGCCTCCGGCGCGTGCAGGATCTTCATGCGCGCGACCACATCCTTGACGTCCTGCACATGCGAACGATCCACGACCAGCACCGCGTCGGCTGTCTCCACCACCACGATGTTGCTGGTCCCGACGCATGCCACCAGGCGCCCGTCGGAATGGACATAGCTGGAGTGCGCGCCTTCGAACACCACACGGCCGCGCCCGGCGTTGCCTTCGGCGTCCTTGTCCATGGCATCCCACACGGCGTCCCACGAGCCCAGGTCCGACCAGCCCGCCTCCAGTGGCACCACCACGCCCCGGCACGGCGAGGCCGGGTTGTCCAGGCGCTCCATCACGGCGTAGTCGATCGAGTCCGACGGGCTCAGGAAGAACTGCCGCGACGCGGGCCGGAAGAACAGGCCCTCTTGCTTGCCTTCGGCCACCGACGCGACGCACATCTCGTGGATCGCGGGATGCAATGCCTCGATCGCCCTCATCCAGACCGTGGCGCGCACGACAAAGATGCCGCTGTTCCACCAGTAGTTGCCACTGGCCACGTACTGCGCGGCAAGCTCGATGGCAGGCTTCTCGACAAAGCGCTCCATGTGGCGCACGCCGTCGGGCAGCATCTCGCCAAGCTTGATGTAGCCATAGCCCGTGTCGGGCCGCGTGGGCGGCACGCCAAGGGTGACGATGGCCCCCTCGCTGGCATGGGCGGCCGCGATCGACAGCGCCCGGTGAAAGGCGCCGGCATCGGCAATCGCGTGGTCGGCCGGCATGACCACCAGGATTGCGTCCTGGCCGTCGGCCAGCGCCAGCGATGCGGCCAGCGTGAGCGCGGGCGCCGTATTGCGCCGGACCGGCTCCACCACCAGCCGGCCTTGCATGCCGCTGGCCTGCAATTGTTCGCTGGTGATAAAGCGATGCTCGTCGCCGCAGACGATGATGGCGCTGGGCTCGATCTCGTGGCCGGCGGAGAAGCCCTGCATGCGCAGCAGCGTGGACTGCAGCAGCGAGTCCTTGCCCACCAGGTCGATCAGCTGCTTGGGGAAATGTTCTCGCGACAGCGGCCACAGCCGCGTGCCCGCACCGCCGGCCAGCACCACGGGCGCAATGCGCAAGCGCACGGGCGCGCCCGGCGCCGCCGCGGCGGTGTCCCCGGGTTGCACGGCAACAGGCTCCAGCACTTTATTCGACATGATCCAGCCCTCCCTGGTCGGGCGCCGCGCTCTTGCGCAAGCGGCCCGTGGCGCCAATCGTCTACGCGGGGCAATGCGCGGACCTGCTGGCCCGCGGATACACCGCCGGTCTGCCTGCTAACCCACTGCGCTGACCTTGCTGCGCTGACGGTATTCCGTTGGGGAAATCGACATGCGCTTGCGGAAAATCTTGGCTAGCCGGTCGCCATTGCCCATGCCGCAGCGCCGCGCCACCTTGTCGACAGGCAGCTCCGTCTCGGCCAGGAAACTGCACGCGGTATCCAGGCGGGCGTGCAGCAGGTAGTCGGACGGTGTCACGCCCATTTCCAGCTTGAAGCGGCGCAGGAAGTTGCGCTCGCTCATGGCCGCCACCTGCGCGGCATCGGATACCGAGATGGATTGCTCGCAGTGCTCATGCAGCCAGCGCGCGGCCGCGCGGATCTTGTCGCCCGCGCTGGTCGCGCCGGTATCCGCGAGCCTGGGCATCAGGCGGGCGGTCCAGGCGGGCATCACCCGGGTACCGACCGCGCGCGCCACGTCCAGGCCAAGATCGCGCTTGATCAGCGTCAGCGCACCCCTGACAAGTTCGTACTGCTCGCCGGACTCGTCCGAGGCGTGCAGCCCGAACACGGGATGGCGATGCTCGTCCTCGTGCGGCTTGAGCACGCCGGCCGCCGCCAGCACGGCACGGCCTTCGGCGATGGGCCGCACCGTGGGCGTGCGGGGGGAGACAACGCGCAGCCAGCGCAGCAGCCGCTCGTCCGCCGCGGCGGCATGAGCGCCCGCGCCACCGGCGATGAAGAGCACATCGAAACCGATGAACTGGCGTGGATCGAGTCCGTCGGTCCAGACCCGTACGGACGCGGAGCAGGCGACGCTGCCTCCGTCGACGGAAAGCAGGCGCACGTCATAAGCGGATTCTTTGGCAGGATCGGACGCCGAGCATTCATTGGCGGTCTGGAATAGTTCAGCCACCAAACCCGCACCCAATAATGAAAAACCATCGAACAGCAGAATTCCGACGCGCCGCACGGCGCACTTTGAACGGTTAGTTGAGGTATGAAGCCAACTAACCGTTGCGGGCTCAAGTTGGGCGTACGGCATGATTTTCCCCCAAAGAATTGTTGATCCGTTCTTGCGCGAATTTATTGGTGCTGCAATGCATCGTAGCGATCCCGAATCCGAGAAATGTGTCCGTGTCGGAAAGTAGCGAGATGTTGGCGGAATGCGTCCGCCCGCTCCAAAATTTCGTGCAAGACGTTGTAAATACAGCCTTTTCGGGTTGCGACCTCGCCTCAAATCGCTTGTCCCAGCGCGCTGTTCTGCAACTAGTTCCTACTTTAAGCAGAATGATGCATCGCAGCAAATCCTGCACCGATCCGTGCGTTGCCTACCGAACACAAGGGTCGCAAAAGGTGCATGAGAGCGGGAATCCGACATTAATTCCACGATTTCTGGCGGATCCGCATCCACACCAGATAACATAAAAATCATTTCTAAACATTAAAAATTATGACAAATTAATTAATGCATCGGATCAGCAACGAGGATATATCGCACGATGGCCATCCCGGATTTTCTCTGTCGCGACTTAGATTAATGAAATAATTGCATCTGCCCGGGGCGCAACATGGCTTCGCCGTCACAACACAGACGGCTTGCTTGACCTGGGGGACTGAAAGATGGAGCGCGCGAGCGCCGGCGCGCCGGGTACCTGGCCCGGCACAGCCGGTGACTTACACCGTTGAAGCAAGCGTGCCGGACTAGTCTGTTGGCGCCGCGGTGCGCAACACCGCACGTAGCGCCCGGCCCCGTGCATGCGCAGATATGGGGCAGCAGGCCAACGTCATCCCGGCCAGCGCGCGCGCATGATGTGCAGCACCTCCGCCAGCGCGAAGCCGGCTTCCGCACCTCGCCACTGCGCCAGCGCCGTGACGCCTTCGATGCTGACCAGGTGCCCGGCACCCTCATGCATTTGCGAGCGGTGCCTGCGCAACGCCTCCACCTTGCGCGACCACGTGGCGCTCACATCGATATAGAGCGAGCCACCCAAGGGATTGACGATGCCGCCACCGCCCCAGCACGTGGCCGGATATTCGTAGGCCGCCACCAGGCGGGAGGCATGCTTGGCGGGGTTCAGGCGCGTGGCGGCAACGCCGGCTTCCCAGCAATAGCGGTGATCCTGGTGCGAAGACGACAGCGGAATCAGCACCTCGTCCGGCTCGAAGCGGTTCTGCAGCGCGTCCAGCATGCCGACCATCTGCGCGCGCGGGAAGCTGTCGAGCACGCCGTCGAGTCCCCTGGTGAGGACCTCGGTTGTCTGTACACCAAGCACGGCCATCGATTCGGAGAATTCGTCCATTCGTTCTTGTTCGGTCACCTCGCGGCCAAGGCAGAGCGACCGGCTCCTTCCTACCGTTGCCAGGGCCACCATCACTTCGCCGCCGGCATCGATGACCCGGGCCAGGTAGGCGCCCACGCCCAGTTCCGCGTCGTCCGCGTGCGGGCTCAGCACCAGTACACGTTTGCGTTCCATATCTCCTCCTGCTCTTATCCCGTGATGCCAGGCGCCCGAGGGCAGCCGTCACGCCATGCTGATCAGCCTGCGCGCCAGCGCGCGGTACTGGTCGGCCGTGTCCTTGAGCGTCAAGCCATCGAGCGAGCGCGCAACCCGTGGCTGCGCCAGCGCCACGGTCAGCGCCGCGCCATAGGCGGCGGCGTCGCCGGTGTCCAGCAGTTGCACGCCGGCGAAGTCGCGTGCGAATGCAAAAGCGGGGATGCCGCTCGCCACGACCGGCATGCCCGTGGCCAATGCTTCGAGAAAGGCAATGCTGTGCGCCTCCGACGCGGACGGCATGGCAAACACGGCTGCGCCCGCCAGCAGCTCCGGGATATTGGTCTGCGGCCCGTTGACCCGCACCTTGCCGGCCAGGCCCAGTTCTTCCACCAGGGCGCAGACCTTGACGTAGTAATCGGGATCCTCGATCACGCCATACATCTCCAGCCGCGCGTTCGGCACGCTCTTGAGCGCCTCGCGAAACGCCAGCACGGTATGCAGCTGGTTCTTGATCGCCGCATAGCGGCCCACCTGGATGACGAGCCGCGACGCCGCCTCGCGCTGGCCCGCGGGCCGCACAAAGAAGCGCCGGGTGTCCACGCCATTGGGAATCACCGCCATCAACGGGTGCGTGCCCACCGAGTTGATGTAATCGCGCAGATTCCCCTGCGACACCCCGATCACCGCGCGGGCGCGCGCGGACAGCATCCGCTCGACGTAGCGGAACATGGTGCTCTCGAAATCGTTGGCGGCGGAGTGCATCACGTAGACCACCGGCACCCGCGACGGCAAGGCCCGCGCGTAGAAGGCCGGGATGGTGGCATGCGCGAAGATGATGTCCGGCTGGTAGTCGCGCAGCACGCCGCGCAGGTGCCAGAGCCGGCCCGGCAGGCGCTGGGGCTGGTCCGGAAACAGGCACAGCACGCCAGCCGCATCGAGCTGCGCGCGCAGCGCCGCGAAGTCATCCTGCTGCGGCATCAGGGCCGACACGCAGACCGTGTCGCCGTGGGCCTGCTGGTAGATGGCCAGGTCTTTCGCCAGCATCTCCGCGCCTGAAAGGCGCGGTGCCAGCACAAGATGGAGAATCCGCATCACACCCTCCTCATTTTCAGGATCTGGTAGAGCATCCATGCCGCCGCGACCGCCAGGCCCGCCGTCATCGACCAGGCAATGCCCTGCGCACCCCAGTAACGGGTGGCAGGCGGCACCGTGGCCAGCAATACGCAGACCTGGAGCACCGAGGCATGCGTGGCAGCCTTGGGAATGCCCACGGCGCGCAGGTAGGCGACCAGCACGGCAATCAGCCCGCCAATTGCCATGTTGATGGTGAAGATGCGGAACAACGGCACCGCGCCGAGCCAGGCCGGCCCCAGCACCAGCAGGAACAGCGGCTGCGCCACCAGCCGCAGCACCACCACCACGATCGCCAGCCCCAGGCCGCCGACCACCACGAAGCGGCGCAGCAGCACCGCATCGGAGCCATCCTGCTTGCGGAAACGAGCGGCAAAGGTGGGAAACAGGTACTGCGAGATCGCGATGCCCGCATCGGCGAGCAGCATCTGCGCGAACTTGGACGACATCTGGTAGGCGCCCAGCTGGGCCGGGCCGAGCAGCTTGCCAACGATGACCTTGTCGAACTGGTTGAGCAGCAGGTTGACCACGCTGCCCGCCCAGATCCAGCGGCTGAAACCCACGTAATGGCCGATGCCGGCCCACTTGAGGCGCAGAGGCGGCCGCGGGCGCATGCTCAGCCAGGTGAGCGCGGTCTTGACGGATTCGCCAGCGAGCAACCCGATCAGGATGGACATGGCGCCCGCGCCCGCGACGGCGCACGCCAGGCTGACGCCGCAGTCAGTGCCGGCGGCCGCCACCTCGATCCCGGCAATGTGCTGGAAGCCCCGGTCGCGCGTCACCACAAAATAGGCCGGCGAGGCCAGGCCGCGGATCAGCGGCAGGGCGGCGGCCAGCTGCAGCAGCAGCAAGGAGCCCGCGAGGTGGAACTGCGCCTCCAGCAGCGGCGCCAGCGCGACCAGCAGCAGTGCCACCCCCGCGCCCCGGCACGTCAGCGCGGTCCAGAGCGCACTGAGCTGGTCGGGGGTGGGCGTTTGCTTGTCCTGCACCACCGCCTGGGGCAAGCCGGTATCGCTGAGCGCCTCGGCAATCGCCACGGCCAGCAGCGCCACGGCGGCAATCCCGACCGCAGACGGGCCGAGGATGCGCCCGACCATGAGGAACTTGATGGCCACCAGCCCCCGCACCAGCACCTGCTGCCCCAGCACCCACGCGGCCGAACTGGCATGCAGGCCCGTCAACGGCAGGAAGAAGGCATTCCTCAGGGACCTGGCCATATTGCCTCACCATGGGTTGAGCGCCGAAGCCAGGCACCGGCGCGGCCAGCACGGGCATCCGTGCCGGCCCGGCCGGCGCCGCGCGCCAGCCATGAAGCACAACTTACCGTAGGCGCGGCAACAGGAATCGCCATCGCCTAGCGTTAATCCGTCACATGCGCGCGACGCCCGGGTGGGCTTGCGCAATCGGGCCCCGCCTTTATCCGCCAAGCCGGCCCGCAAATTGGCGGCCGGCGCAAAGACGGCGGTGTTAGTGTGGCAACATCCGCAACCCGCCGCACACCGGGCTCGCCCCACCGTGCCTGGAGACGCGATGTCCGAGCCGACCGCACTGATCATCGAGCACGATTTCACCGGCCACCGGTGGCGCTACGTCGAATGGGCGGTGCAGGCCTACACGGAAGCCGGCTACCACTGCCTGGTGGTCACCGACCCCGGCAACCAGGCGCATCCGCTCGCCCAGCGCATGCTGGCCGCGCAGGATCCCGCCGCCGGCATCGTCGCCAGTATCGTCTTTACGCAGCCACCGCCCGCGGTAGGCAGCGGCCTCGGCAAGCTCAGCTATGTGCGTTTCTGGCGCACTTTCCGCCATGCCTTCCAGGTCGCCGCCGGCCTGCGCGACATCTCGCTGGTGCTGGTGCCCTATGCCGACTACTTCCTCTACGTGCTCCCGCTGCTTGGCTCGCCATTCGCCAAGGTGCCATGGGTCGGCATTACGATGCGCGCAAACTTCCATCACAGCAAGGTGGGCGTGAAGTCCCCGCACCAGCCGCTGGTGAACGCGATCAAGACGTGGTTGTTCCGGCGCGCCGTCGAGTCCGGCGGCATGAAGACGCTGCTGTCGATCGACCCGACGTTGCCGCAGTGGTACCCACGCGGCAACGGCCGCACCGCCCTCGCCTACCTGGCCGATCCCTGCCCCGACGCGCTCCCGGCCGATCCCGCTGCCGCCAGGCTGCGGCTGGGGCTGGGCCAAGGCCCGGAAAGCCTGGGACGCGGCGCCGGCACCTGCCTGCTGGTGTACGGCGCGGTCACGGAACGCAAGGGCATTTGCGAGCTGGTCACGGCGCTGGCCGGCCACCCACGCGCGCCCACACTGGTGGTGGCCGGCCAGCAAGACCCGCAGACGCGCGCGTTCCTGCAGGCGGCCGCGCCCACGCTGTCGCCGCCGCCCGTGATCTTCGACCGCTTCATCACCAACGAGGAAGAGGCCGACCTGTTCTCCGCCTGCGACGCCGTCTGGCTCGGCTACAAGGGCCACTACGGCATGAGCGGCGTACTGGTGCAGGCCTACCGCTTTGGCAAGCCCGTGATCGCCACCACCGACGGCCTGATCGGCTGGTTCTGCCAGGGGCAGGAACTCGGGCCGGTGCTGGAAGACCTGTCCGGCCCCGCCATCCAGCGCGCGCTGGACCAGCTCTCCTGGCCCGTGGCGGCAGCCGCGCCGCCGGCCGCAGCCGCCAGGGCCCACCTGCTGGCCCGGCATACCTTGAGCGAATTCAAGCAGACCCTGCGCCGCGCGGCTGCCTGACGCTCGCTTCCGATACAAGCCGCACCCGTACGGGGTGCCGCTGCCCGCGCAGCCATGGCAACGCCATGGCCACGAATCCATATCACCCAGGGTCGACAGCACGCCGTGCGCAAACGCACCGGCAGGAGGCCCTTTGCATGCATCGCACCGCAGACGCGCGTTCCCACAGCCGCTTCGTCGAACTGGATTTCGTCAGGGGCCTTGCCATCATCGCCGTCATGGGCATTCACTTCCATACCGTCGACACCGGCAGCCGCCTGATCTGGCTGCTTGAATATCCCCTGAAGAATTTTGGGCGGGAAGCCGTCACGCTGTTCTTCACGCTCAGCGGATTCCTGGTAGGCGGGTTGCTGCTGCGGCAGTACGCGCAGACCGGCACCGTGGACACGTGGCGCTTCTTCATTCGCAGGATCTTCAAGATCTGGCCGGCCTACTACCTGCTGATCCTGGTCCACGCCCTGGCCGGCCATCATGCGCGCGGCACCTTCTTGCTGCAGAACGCGACGCATCTGCAAAACTATCTCGGCAGCTCCATCGCGCAGACCTGGAGCCTGGCGGTGGAAGAACACTTCTACCTGCTGCTGCCGATTGCACTGCTGCTGTGCGCGCGCTGGCGGCTGACGCCGGGACGGTTGCTATGGCTGCTGGCGACGGCGTGCGTGCTGGTCTTGCTGGCCCGCAGCGCGGCCGTCGCCGGCGGCGACCTCCGGGGCGCCTATGTGTACACGCAGTATCGCGTCGACAGCATGCTGTTTGGCGTGATGCTGGCAGTCCTGTACTGGCTGAAGCCCGGCCTCTACCACAAGCTGGCGGCACGGCGCGGCTGGCTGGCCGCCGCCGTGGCGGGACTGCTGGTATGGCTGTTGTTCTGCCAGGCCGATATCGTGGTCGAGGAGAGCATCGGCTTCACCATCCAGTCCATCGGCTTCATCGCCCTGATCGTGCTGGTGCTGGAGCATTCAGGCCGCCTGCGCGACAGCGTCGCGTACCGGGCCATCGCCTGGATAGGCGTGTATTCCTATGGCATCTATCTGTGGCATACGGTGGCGCGCACGCCCGGCGCCCTGATCATTCATGAGGCTTTGGCACACGGGCTGCCCCCGGCGATGGTCTGGGTGCTGGCGCTCGTCATGCAGTTCGCCATTGCGATCGCGGTGGGCTACCTGACCACCCGTGCCGTTGAACTGCCTTTCCTGCGGTTGCGCGACGCGCTCTTTCCGGCGGGCACGCGCGGCAACGCCGACATGCTTGGCAAGGGCAAGATCGGCGCCTGACCTCGCGGCCATGCCGCGTTGCGCGCCCAGCGTAGTGCGGAGCCGCCAAAACGCCCCTTGCGAAAGGCCAATCGCGCCAAATTGCCGGCCAGCCGCGTTTTCACGTTCGATAATTTTCCCGACAGGAACGTAATGAATGAATTCGCGTTCCTGCGAATGCAGGATGCAGGATGCAGCGCGCAATACGATGGATTCTTCCGCGCGGCGATGCCCAGCATTGCCGAGAGCGCCGCGGGGCCACCCAGTGAGAGGCGGAACATGGATACCGAAGCTTATGCCGATTGTCTCGATGTGGTCGGCGATCCACGCGGGGCTGGCCGTGACAGTAGCCGCGAGGCCAATCGTGAAAGCAGCCGCGAAGGCAACCGCGATGCAAGCCTCGCCAGCACACCGGGACATCGCGTCATCGACCTCACCCGCGCCGGCAAGGGCAACTACGTGCGCCGGCGCAGCCTGCTGGTCGAGGCGGCGTGGTTCCTGGTCGAAGCCGGCATCATCAACAATAAGCTGAATCCGTTCTCCGGGCTGCGCGTCGCCCTGCTGCGCCTGTTCGGTGCGCGTATCGGCCAGCACTGCCGGCTGGTTCACCCGCTGCGCGTCAAGTCGCCCTGGAACCTGGAAGTGGGCGATGGCTGCTGGTTCGGCGTGGATGTATGGATCTACAACCAGGCCAGCGTCCGCATCGGCTCCAACGTCTGCATCTCGCAAGGCAGCTTCCTGACGGCGGGCTCGCACGACCTGGACAGCAACATGGACTTGCATGTCGCGCCGATCGTGATCGAGGACGGTGTGTGGATCACGTCCAAGTGCGTCATCCAGAAAGGCATCACCATCGGCCGCTCGGCGGTGGTCACGCCGCTCTCGGTGGTGCATCACTCGCTCGAGGCCGAAGGCATCTACGGCGGCAATCCGTGCCGGTTCATCCGCAAGCGATTCGACCCGGCTGGCCACGCCGCCATCACAACCCCGTCCGGCACCCTATAAGGAGAACAGCATGGACTACCAGGCAAGCCGCGACGTCAATCCGACCAGCCGGTCCATCGAACTCGATTTCGTTCGCGGGCTGGCGATCATTGCCGTGATGGGAATGCACTTCCACACGGTCAGCACCGGCAGCCAGTGGGTCGCCCTGATCGAGTATCCGCTCAAGAACTTTGGACGCGAAGGGGTCAACCTGTTCTTTACCCTGAGTGGCTTCCTGGTCGGGGGGCTGTTGCTGCGCCAGTACGCGCAGAGCGGCAGCGTGGATGCGCGGCGCTTTATCATCCGCCGCATCTTCAAGATCTGGCCCGCCTACTACGCCCTGATCCTGTTCCATGTGCTGGCCGGCCGCCACCCGACCAGCACCTTCCTGTACCAGAATCTCACGCACATGCAGAACTACCTCGGCTCCTCCATTGCGCAGACCTGGAGCCTTGCCGTGGAAGAACACTTTTACCTGTTCCTGCCGGCGCTGGTGCTGCTGTTCGCCCGCCTGCGCGTGCGCGCCAACACCATCCTGTGGACCCTGGGCACCTTGTGCGTGGTGGTGCTGGCCGCGCGCTGCGCCGCGCTCGCCAGTGGCGAGCTGGAAGCAGCCTCCGCCTACACGCAATATCGCATCGACAGCCTGCTCGTCGGCGTCATGCTGGCCACGGTCTATTGGATGAAACCGGAACTGTACCGCCGCATCGCCGGGCAAAAGCTGCTGCTGCTGGCCGTGGTGGCAGGCACGGTCGTCTGGCTGGTATTCCTGCAGCGCAACCTGGTGCTCGAGGAGAGCATCGGCTACACCATCCAGGCCATCGGCTTTGCCGCGCTGATCGTGCTGGTGCTCGAATACTCCGGGGCGATACGCGGCGCCAGGCTATACCGCGCGGTGGCGTGGATCGGCGTGTATTCCTACGGCATCTATCTGTGGCACTCCGTGGCGCTGGCCCCGGGCGACGTGTTTATTCGCAAGGCAAGCACGTTCGGCATCCCCGTCATGGTGGCCTGGGGACTCGCCCTTGCGCTGCAGTTTGCCGTTGCGATCATCGCCGGCTATGCCGCCACGCGCGCGATCGAGTTCCCCTTCCTGCGCATTCGCGATGCGCTGTTCCCGGCGCGCCGCCGCGGCACGCCTGCCGCACAGCCGGCCGAGCAGCACGCCGCGTGAGCTGACCCGACGCCGTCCCCGCGGGCGTAAGCCACGTGCCGCGCGGGACTCGAGTTACCGACTGCCAACACCCCAGGCCATGGCCTTGCCCCGGGGGAGGAAGGACAGCAACCGAGCGGCAACTGAGGAATCAAGGTGAATCACAGTGGCTAGATATACACAGTCCTTCAAGGAACGCGCCGTTGCGCGGATGCTGCCTCCCGAGAACGCCAGTGTTGCGCAGGTGTCCGCCGAGATGGGGATATCGCCGGCGGCGCTGGAGCGCTGGCGCGCGGTGGCCCTCGCCCCACCCCTGGCTAACCCGCCCGGCGCCGGCGAAGCGCGCCTGGATGCCGTGCTTGCCACCGGCGCCATGGGCGAGTTGCAGAAGACCGCCTGGTGCCGCGAGAATGCGATCGACCCGACCGAGCTGGAATGCTGGCGGCAAAGCGCCGCGGCGGCGCTGGCGGACAACCGCGGGATTGGCGCGGTGCGCAGGCGGCATGAGCAGGATCAGAAGCGGATTCGGGAGTTGGAGAGGGAGTTGAGGCGCAAGGAGCAGGCGTTGGCCGAAACCGCGACGTTGCTGGTGCTGACCAAGAATGTGACTTCGCTGTTTGCCGCGCCTGAGGATAAGTGATTGCGGTGAATGCGGGCCGCTGGCGCGGGTCCGCGACAGCAGCTAGCTCCCCCAAGCCCCCCAGCCACGATCACCTGCGCCGACGGCCGGATGCCCTGGCAAGAGCGGCCTCCCATGCCTCCTACCTCCCCACATACCCCTCCGGCGCCGTCACATTCCCCTGCGCCACGGAAGCATTGGTGGATATCACATAAACCGGCGTCTCCGTCAGAGCCAGTGCAACCTGTCCATTCGCGTAGGCCACGGACGCCGCATTCCCCATCATGTCGACCACCGTCACCTGCCCGCTGGACCCGGGCGCATCCACCTGCAGGCTATAGGCAACGTTATACGTCGCGCTGAACCCCGTAGCCGCGCTCCAGTTGGCATTGTTGTGCGCCCACAATGCCGTCACCACGCTGCCATTGTTGAGCCGCTGGAATGCATAGCCATAGACGCCGAACGGCAGCCCATTGAGCGGCCCCAGCGTATTGGTGCCGTCGATGAGCCGGGTCATCGCCGCGACTGCCAGCGCGGCGGGCTTCGGGCTGATCTTGGCGGGGCCGTAGGTGCCTTGCGGATTGACCAGGTCGAAGAACAAGCCGTAGCCGGCAGCGTCGGTGGGGATGTCCGTGGCGTAGAACATATAAGTCACGTCCGCGCCCTCTCCTAGCAGGATCAGGTGCGTGCGGGCGACCACTGCGCCATGTGCGTACAGGACGTTCTGCGTCGGGTAGTTCGGGCCATAAGCGGTGCCAAGGTCGTAGCTGATGCCAGTCTCGGTGACGAACAGCCGCGCGCCGCGCTTGAGCAGGGTCGCGACGGCATGGCGCAATTCGCGCATGGCGGCCGGCAGCGCGTTGGCGGCGTTGGAGGGATCGCTGTTGCCGACCAGGCGCTCTGGCGGATGCGAGGGCGAAGTGCCTACGTCGTAGTAGCCGTGCGCCGTCACGCCGTCGAGATACTGGGCAAAACCCAGCGGCGCCAGCCGGTTCAGCCAGACGGTGTTCTCGCGCACCATGGCGTTGGTGGTGCCCATGATCACCGCGCTCGGGTCGGTGCTGTGGACGCCCTGGAAGGTGGCCTTGTACATCGCGGTGAAGTTGGCATCGGTATCCAGCCACGGCAGGCCGCCGTTATAGTCGGGTTCCCAGGTGACCTGATAGTAGTTGGCCGATTGCGCGGGGAAATACCGGGTCCGCACCGTGTTCGACTCTTGCCCCACCCGGGTCATGTAGTCCTGGTAAGCGGGCAAGGATTGCGGCGCGTAGCTGTGGGTGGCCACGCCGGTGGGACTCGCCCAGGCGGGAATGCCGTCGAGCTGGATCAGCCGCATCAGGTCGCCGGGCTTGAAGTACGAGGCGAGGTGGTCCACCGCGGGATTGAACGTATTGGGGCCGTTGGGTTCTTCCACGTACCAGTTGCGGTTGTCATTGGCCCACGACAGGCCCAGCGCGGGATAGAGCGGACGATAGCCGTCGCCATCGCAGCAGCCTTGCCCGGGCAGCAGGTAGGCCGCGCCTTGCCCGCCGAAGCGGTGCAGGTCCTGGCTGGCGTAGCTGACCGCTGGGAGCACCGAAGAAACGTCGGGGAGTACACCGAAGGTCGCAATACCGCTGGGCCGGGTGCCGCGTGCGAGCAGCGAGCCTGCGCCGGAGGCCAGGCTTGCCGACCCGGCGAAGTAGCCTGACAGCGTGGACGTGCAGTTCAGCGTCGACACGATCGCACCGGCGGCGACCGGAAACTGGCCGCTGGCGCGCACCTTGTTCCAGGTGTCGGAGATCTGCCAGTTCACCGTATCCGCGCTGCCGGCGCGGGTGGTCACGCTCACCTGGAAGGTACTGCCCGAGGCGAACATCCGCGTGCCGTCGCCGCCCGGGGTATCCATCTCGATAGCATCGCCGCCGCCCGCCGCGGCGACGCTGCCGGCAGGCGCGGTGCAACTGAGCGTGCCGCTGCCCGTCGGCGTCACTGGCGTGGTCGGGGTGGTGGGTGTCGTGGGCGTGGTGGGCGTGGTGGGCGTGGTGGTACCGGTGTCCTCGTACGAACACGTCTTGCCGAAGCCGGGTGCGGGATCGCCGAACACGCCGTTGTTGCAGGCCACGCCATTGGTGAAGGTCAGGGTGACGTATTGCGTAGCGGTCCCGTAGCGGACCTGGCGTGTGCCGGTAAAGCTGCAGAAGCCGTTTTCCGAGCTGCAGGCAACCCAGGTGCTGGTGGCGGGGGGCGTCGTCGAGCCGCTCGTGCCGGAGTCGTACCAGCAACTCTTGGCAAACCCGGATGCGGGGTCGCCGAACACGCCGTTGTCGCAACTGGTGCCGCCGGTGAAGGTCTTGATGACGTACTGCGTATCGGTGCCGTACTTGACCTGGTGGGTGCCGGTGAAGGCGCAGGTCTGGTATTCCGAGGCGCACAGCGTCCAGGTGACGTCCGCTGGCTGCAGGGTTGCCGCGGGGGTTGCGCTGGTAGCGTCGCCGCTGCGGTCGCCGCCGCAACCCGCGATGGCAAACAACAGCAGCAACAGGATGCCGGCGCGCTGCAAGGCAACACGTATCCAAGGGCTCCCCGCAGCCGGGGCCGGGTTCGGGCTGGTAAGCGTCGACATGGCTTCCCCATCGTTTGGCCTGCGTCGGGTCAACGCGGGCGCAACAGTAACGCAGTAACGCAGTAACGCAGGGACCCCGTAGGCCCCCGAATGAATGGAAAACTGGCGGGCGCTGGACGCGCCTTGCTCGTGCAGCCTCTGGCCGAGGCGTTTTCTTCGCGATGCCCCTGGCGCGGCCAGCCAGAGCAAGGCCGCAACGCAAGGCATGTGAGACGCGCGGCCTGCAAGACCTGCCGCGGCGGGGTTGAGTGAGCCCTCCGGCGTAGCTGGCAGGGTCCGGGCCGAACGAAGCCTGGCGCACCACGGTGGTGAGCACGCCGGATAGAAGTTTACCCACACGCCCCTGGCTCTGGCCGCCAGGATTTAGTGTTTATCGGACGAAGCCCGTGGCCAGTGCGCGCCGGGAACAGGCGGCGCACCGGCGGCACTAGTAGCAAATCACCGGGGCGTAATACGGCGAGTAGTGCCAGATGATCTGCTGGAATGGCGCATGGCGTCCGTAAGCCACCGTACAGAGCCCGAGCAGGGCAACGCCAGCGATCAGGCATTTGCCCAGCCGCTTCGGCGCGCCCTGGCAGGCGCGCAGCACCCAGAACGCGACGGCGCCGCCCAGAAGCCACCCGGCGATGACCTCGGCCGGTGTATGGGCGCCCAGGCGCACGCGGCTAAAGCAGATCAAGGCCGCCAGCATCAGGCCGAGCACGAAGCCGGCCTGGCGCCACGAGGCCCGGAAGCTGCGCAACAGCGAGCCAAGGAACACGGACCACACCGCCGACGAGAGCATCGCGTGGCCGCTGATCACGCGCATGTCGAAGCGCTCCAGCACCGTGCCGCAGCCGGTGTGCAGCAGCTTGCTGGCCAGCACCAGCGCCGCGGCCGCTGCCAGGCACAGGGCCCAGCGCAGCGCCACCCGCCACCCGGTGCTTTGCAGCAGCCACAGGCCGGTGGTCAGCGCCAGCGGCAGCGTCACCGCGGCATCGCCGAGGTCTGTGATCCGGTACCAGTTCATCGTGTTTCCATCTGCTTGCGTTGGCGTGCGGGCGAGCGCGCCGCTGAGCTCGCCTTCGATCACCTTCATCGATCACCCTCATCGATCACCTTCTATGGCGCTGCCGGCTTCCCTGTTGGCGCCTTCCTGTTGGCGCCTCCCATTGGCCACAATGTATGCCCCTCGCGCGAGGCCAGGGCGGCGCGATGCATGCGCTGTCGGAATACAGCGAACTGTTGGCAGATAGCGCGCGCTGCGCAGCGATACGCTGGCTTCGCCACGGCTGGCTCCGGGACCATGCCATGCGGCAGGAGCCGCGCGCGCCAAGGCAACCGACCGGCAAGACGCCAAGCCTTTCAAACCAGACGACGGGGGTAGTTTCATGCTCAAGATCAGGAAAGCCGTATTCCCGGTGGCCGGCCTCGGCACGCGATTTCTGCCGGCCACCAAGGCCAGCCCGAAAGAGATGTTGCCGGTGGTCGACAAGCCACTGATCCAGTACGCCGTGGAAGAAGCGATGGCCGCGGGCATTACCGAGCTGATCTTTGTGACGGGGCGCAGCAAGCGCGCCATCGAGGATCACTTCGACAAGTCCTACGAGGTCGAGGCCGAACTGATGGCGCGCGGCAAGCAGCAATTGCTGGACCTGGTGCGCAGCATCAAGCCGGCCCACGTCGATTGCTTCTATGTGCGGCAGGCAGAGCCCCTGGGACTGGGCCACGCGGTGCGCTGCGCCAGCAAGCTGATCGGGGACGAGCCCTTCGCCGTGATACTGGCCGACGACCTGCTCGACGCGCGCACGCCTGTGCTCAAGCAGATGATCGAGGTGTTCGACCACTATCACAGCTCCGTCATCGGCGTGGAGAAGATCCAGCCGCAGGATTCACGCTCCTATGGCGTGATCGACGGCAAGCCTTGGGACGACCGCCTCTTCAAGATGTCCGGCATCGTGGAGAAGCCCGCGCCGGAAGTGGCACCGTCCAATCTTGGGGTGGTGGGGCGTTACGTGCTGATGCCCAGCATCTTTGAATTCCTCAACGCGCTCAAGCCGGGCGCCGGCGGCGAGTTGCAGCTCACGGACGCCATCCAGGCGCTGCTGGCGCGCGAACAGGCGCTTGCCTACCGCTATGAGGGACGCCGCTTCGATTGCGGCAGCAAGCTGGGCTACCTGAAGGCCACCGTGGAGTTCGCGCTGCGCCATGCTGAAGTCAGCGCACCGTTCGCGGAGTACCTGCGCACCGAATGCGCCATCGTCGCGCAAGCCCTGGCCCAGGGCAACGACCGGCTGGCGCAAGCGGCAATCTCGACGCCCGGGCTCCAAACCGATGTGCAAACCGATGTGCAAACCGAAGCACAGCACGAAGCGGAAACCGAGAGCGATGCGCGCTTGATTCCGCTGGCCGCCTGACCCTGGCCGACGCCATCCCGGCGCGAAGCACCGGGGCCGTCTTGCAGCCGGCCCCGGTCAGCGGAAATATGCCCTTGTGTTCTCGTGCACCTCGCCATGCGCCAGCAGCTCTGCCGGCGTCATCCAGCAATACTCGCTGTGCTGGTCAGGTTGCCCGAGCGGCGCGGCGCCGGGCATGGTCCACGCATAGGCAAGCACCACGTAGTGCGTGGAGATGCCGGGCTCTGCGGCGAAGTTGTCCGGATAGTGATGTTCGAACACACCGCGCGGCGCGGCATCGCCGCGCTCGACCCCGGTGAGGCCAAGTTCGTCCGCCACGATGCGCCGGAACGCGGCATCCAGGCTCTCGTCCTTGCGGATGCGCCCGCCCGGCACGAACCACGACCCTTGGGCCGGCCGGTTACGGCGCCGGCCAAGCAACACCCGGCCTTGCACATCGGTGACAAGCAGGTCGATCGAGACCAGCGGGGTGTTGGCAACCACGGAGAGAAAATCCGATCTGGCAAGCATTGCGCGCGCGACTCCAAAATCGAAAGACTACCATCTGCTTGAACCTGCCTGAGCCTGCTTGAGCTAGCTACGGTCCGCTTCATTCCGCAGCAAGCGTGCTGCCCCGAAAAAAGAACAGCGCCGGCATGCATGCCGCGCAGGGGGGCCCGGGAACACATCGTTCCGCCTTGGGGCTGGACCGAAACCCGTCGACACGACCCTGCCGGCGCAGAAAGACGCCTCGCCCACCGGGGGATAGGCGAGGCGCAAAGCACGGGCAAGTGGGTCAGACCTGTCCGCGACGTATGGAGCCTACCCGCGGCGAGGTGATTCGAAGGTGGGCTAGCGCACCAGGCGTTGCGCCCGGCGAACGAATGGCGGATGGCGACTGCCTGGCGCACCCAGTGCAGGCTATGCCTTAAAATTCTCCCGCCGCTGCCGTTATTTCACTGGCGGCCGACTGTCACTGGCCGCGCGCCAGATTGCGCCACCGCGCGCGACGATGCCCAGGAATTCCTATGCAATACGACCCGATACAGCTCGCCCAGCTCGGCTGCATCCTTATGGCAGTGCTGTGCACGGCACTTGCCATCCGGCGCAACCGCAAGCGGACCCGTGTCGACCATCGCATCTCCGAACTGGAGCGCCAGCTCCGCGAACGCGCGCCAACGCGCCACGACACGGCGGGCGAAGCGCGCATCTTCGGGTAAAGCCATGGGCTGGGCGCGCGCCCGGCGTGATACATGCCCCACGAAGCACACCGCGGCGCAAATGAGCGCGAGAACAGCGAGGGAAAATAGGGGCTTTTCCCCATACGATGCCCCAACGCTAGTACGTATCATCCGTCGCGTGACAAGTTGCAGCGCATAAGTTATTAAATCCGAAAGCTGGGCCACAAGCGGCTTTGCCGCCTGGAACGACTTGCTTGCCGGTCTTCGCAGCGTGACTCCAGCATTGCCCACACAGGCCATAGAGCCAATGGGGCAGGAGCAACGTGGTGTGGATGTCGCGGGGTGTAAAAGGCCATTCTTCGGAATGGCTTTTTTTATGGGCCGGCGCGTCGATGTGCCGCCCCCCCGCACGGCGTCGTACCGGTCCTTATATACTCGGCCACATCATCAAGTGCCCGCACGGGCCGGGAGAGCGGGCGTGGATCGACTGCAGGCCATGAAGACCTTCGTCACCGTGGTGGAGGCAGGCGGCTTCACCGCCGCCGCGCGCAAGCTGGATATCTCGCTATCGGTGGTCAGCCGCATCGTCAACGAGCTGGAAACGCACCTGGGCGTGCGCCTGCTGACCCGTACCACGCGGCTGGTCCGCATGACCGACACCGGCGCGGCTTACTTCGAGAACTGCCGCCGCCTGCTGAGCGAGATCGACGAAGCCGAACTGGCGGCGACGGGCGCGCACGCGGCGCCGCGCGGCCAGCTTGCCATCACGGCTTCGGTGCTGTTTGGCGCCGCCTACGTGATGCCGATCGTCACCGAATACCTGAACCGCTACCCGGAAGTCGACGCGACCTGCCTGTTCCTGGACCGGATCGTGAACCTGGTCGACGAAGGCATCGACGTGGGCATCCGCATCGGGTCGCTGCCGGATTCGTCGCTGCAAGCCGTGCGCGTGGGCCAGGTGCGGCGCGTGGTGTGCGCGGCGCCGTCTTACCTGGCCAGGCACGGCGAGCCGCAAACCCCGGGCGACCTCGCCGGCCATGCGACCATCCTGCCCAATGGCGCCAGCAACACGGCGGAGTGGCGCTTCAACCGCGACGGCACGCCCGTGGTCACCCGGCTGCAGCCGCGCCTGACCACCACCACCAGTGACTCCGCAATTGCCGCCGCCGTGTCCGGCTTTGGCGTCGTGCGGTTGCTGTCGTACCAGGTGGCCAGGCAGCTGCGCGACGGCTCGCTGCGCATCGTGCTGGCCGACTTGGAGCCGCCGCCCCTGCCCATCAACGTGATCCACCGGGAAGGCCGCCATGCCACGCGCAAGGTCCGCGCCTTCCTGGACCTCGCCATCGAAACGCTGCGCGCGGACAGTACGCTGAACGCACCGGCAAGCTGACGGGGGCGCCAGGCGCCCGGATTCTTCTCGCAACGAGAATAGTGCCTTCTCGCCGGGGCCGTTTTTCGTGCTTCGGGACGCACCTATGATCCATCCACGCACACGGACCGGACACGGCGCAGGCAGGCCTTCTCCCAAGACCCCTTCAAGAACCCTTCGGTCCCTGTGCCAGCTGCCACCGGGCGGCGCCATTCACCCAACACGCCGAGGACCACCGCCATGCAAGTCTACTGCCACCCCCTCTCCGGACACTCGCACCGCGTCCGCCTGTTCCTGTCGCTGATCGGCGCCCATGCCGAAGCAATCGAGGTCGATCTGGCCAACGGCGCGCACAAGGCCCCCGAATTCCTCAAGCTCAACCCGTTCGGCCAGGTGCCCGTGCTGGTGGACAACGACACCGTGATCACCGACTCCAACGCCATCCTGGTGTACCTGGCCAAGAGGTTCGGCAAGACGGACTGGCTACCCGAATCGCCCGCCGGTGCCGCCGCGGTACAGAAATGGCTGTCGGTCGCCGCCGGCGAGATCGCCTACGGCCCGGCCGCCGCGCGCCTCGTCACCGTGTTCGGCGCCCCCTACAACGCCAAGGAAGTGATTGCCCGCGCGCACGTCATCCTCAAGCGTGTTGACGACGCGCTGGCCAAGGGCAAGTGGCTGGCCGCGGGCCACCCCACGCTGGCCGATGTGGCGCTGTACAGCTACATCGCCCGGGCGCCCGAGGGCTTTGTCGATCTGTCGGACTACGCCAACGTCAAGGCCTGGCTGCAGCGCATCGAAGCCCTGCCGGGCTTTGTGGCGTTCAAGCAGACGCCGGCCGGCCTCGCCGCCGCCTGATCGGCACGCCGGTCCGTTAGCCTGGCCATCGATCGCCGCACAGCAAGGAGCATCCGCCATGTCCAGCCAAGCCCATCCATCCGCGCAACCCTGGCACGCCGGCGAGCGTAGCCTGCAGGCTCGCGCAGGCGTTGCCGGGCGCATGGAGGACATCGGGCTGCGCGTGGTGCGCGACTACATGCCCGACCAGCACCGCGAGTTCTTCGCGCAACTGCCAATGGTGGTGCTGGGCGCGGTCGCGCCGGATGGCCGGGTGTGGGCAACGCTGCGTGCTGGGAAGCCGGGCTTCCTGCACTCGCCGGACGCCACCACGCTAAACATCGCCATGGCCCGCGAGCCCGCCGACCCGGCGGACGCCGGCATGGAAGACGGCAGCGCCATCGGCCTGCTGGGCATCGACCTGCTGAGCCGCCGGCGCAACCGCATGAACGGCACGGCCCGACGTGCCACTGGTGCCGCCACTGGTGCCGCCAGTGGCAGCGACGGCGGGCTGCGGATCGACGTGGGGCAGAGCTTCGGCAACTGCCCGCAGTACATCCAGAAGCGTGTGTTCGAATTCACGCGCGCGCCAGGCACGCCCGCCCCGGCGGCGGCGCAGCACTTCAGCGCGCTGGATGCGCGCGCGCGCGCGCTGATTGGCTCCGCTGACACGTTCTTTGTCGCGTCCTACGTGGACCTCGAAAAGGGGGAGCGCCAGGTGGATGTGTCGCATCGCGGCGGCAAGCCCGGCTTTGTCCGGATCGATGCGGACGGCGGCCTGACCATTCCCGACTTTGCCGGCAACCTGTTTTTCAACACGCTTGGCAACTTCGTGGTCAACCCCATCGCCGGCCTCGTCTTCGCCGACTTCAGCACCGGCGAGCTGCTCCAGCTCTCCGGCAAGGCCGAGGTCATCCTGGACTCGCCCGAGATCGCCGCCTTCCAGGGCGCGGAACGCCTGTGGCGCTTCCTGCCCGAACAGATCGTGCGACGCGACGAAGCACTGCCGCTGCGCTGGCAGCCGCAAGCCGATGGCGCATCGCCGAACTCGCTGATGACCGGCAGCTGGGACGAAGCGGCCAGCCGCCAGCGCGCCGCGGCACTGGCCAACGCGTGGCGGCCCTTGCGCGTCGCGCGCATCGTCGACGAAAGCAGCGTGATCCGGTCCTTCCACCTGGAACCCACTGACGGCGCCGGCCGCGTGGCGCATCTGGCAGGCCAGTTCCTGCCGATTCGCGTCACGCTGGCGGGCCATGCGCAGCCGGTGATGCGCACCTACACGCTGTCGGTGTCGCCGGCGGACGATGTGTACCGCATCAGCGTGAAGCGCGAAGGCAGTGTGTCGCGCCACCTGCACGACAACGTCAAGGTCGGCGACCTGATCGACGCCCGCGCACCGTCCGGCCACTTCACCATCGACACCGCCGAGCGCAGGCCGGCCGTGCTGCTGGCCGCAGGCATCGGCGTCACGCCGATGCTGGCCATGCTCCGCCAGATCGTCTATGAAGGCCTGCGCAAGCGCCGGGTCCGCCCGACGTGGTTCTTCCACTCGGCGCGCACGGTGGCTGAGCGCGCATTCAGCAAGGAGCTTGCGACGCTCGCCGAGAGCGCCGGCGGCGCGGTGGAACTGGTGCGCCTGCTGAGCGACCCGAAGGACGCCACGCGGGTCAAGGACTACGACGTGTCCGGGCGCATCGACATCGACCTGCTGCGCGCGCGCCTGCCCCTCGACGACTACGACTTCTACCTGTGCGGGCCAACCGCGTTCATGCAATCGCTCTACGATGGCCTGCGCGCGCTCAGCATCGCCGATTCACGCATCCATGCGGAAGCCTTTGGCGCATCGTCGCTGGTACGCAACCGCGACGCCGGCCGCCCGGCCGCGCCCACGGCCAGGCCCGCGCTGCAGCCCGTGCCAGTCACCTTCGTGCAATCGGCCAAGGAAGCCCGCTGGACGCCCGCCGGCGGCTCGCTGCTGGAGCTGGCCGAGCAGCGCGGCCTGGCGCCGGCCTTCGGTTGCCGCGGCGGCAGCTGCGGCTCGTGCAGCACGCGTGTGCTGCAGGGCGCGGTGGCCTACGCCACAGCGCCGGAGTTCGACGTGGCGCAAGGCGAGGCGCTGATCTGCTGCGCGGTGCCAGCGGCGGTGGATGCCGACGGGAACCAAGCCGTCGTGCCGCTGCAGCTGGATCTTTGAGCCGGTTTGCCAGAAGAACGCGAACGCCGGCGCTAGAACCTTCCCGCAACCCTTGCCAGCACCGACAACGGGCCATGTGCGCAACAGCCAACAAAGAGCCCACAAAGTGGGGCGCCTCCACCAAAACAATCTACAAAAGTTGTTTTTGTATATATTTTAGCTTAGCATAGACCAACGATCGCGCGACAGCGATTGCCCATTCCAACCCTAGAGAGACAGGAAATCCGATGCGTTACGTCCGCTTTATCCTCGATGGCAAGAAACACCTGGGCGCCCGCGAAGGTGACAAGATCCGTATCCTGGGCGAGGCATCGCTCGAATCGCTGCTGGCCGCCGGCGTGGACCTTGAGACGTACGCGTCGCTGCAGACGGGTGGCCGCCTGGTGTCGGAGGCCGACATCACCTTCCTGCCGGTGCTCGAGCATCCCGCCAAGATCTTCTGCATTGGCCTGAACTACGCCGACCACACCAAGGAAAGCAAGTACGAGCAGCCGACCTACCCGACCATCTTCCCGCGCTACGACACCAGCCTGGTGGGTCACGGCCAGCCCATCATCCGCCCGCGCGTGTCCGACACGCTGGACTATGAAGGCGAACTGGCCGTGGTGCTGAAGAAGGGCGGCCGCCACATCGCCAAGGAAGACGCGCTCGACTGCATCGCCGGCTATGCGCTGTTCAACGACGGCTCGGTGCGCGAGTACCAGTTCCTCTCGCCGCAATGGACGGTGGGCAAGAACTTCGACGCCACCGGCGCCTTCGGCCCCGAACTGGTAACCGCCAGCGAAGTGCCGGCCGGCGCCAGGGGCCTGCTGCTGGAAACGCGCCTGAACGGCAAGGTGGTGCAATCCGCCAGCACGGATACCATGGTCTTCGACATCGCCACGCTGATCTCGGTGATCAGCCAAGCCATCACGCTGGAGGCGAGCGACGTGATCGTGACCGGCACGCCCAGCGGCATCGGCTGGGCGCGCGAGCCCAAGCTGCTGATGCGCCCGGGCGACGTGTGCGAAGTGTCGGTGACCGGTTTCGCGCCGCTGCGCAATACCATTGCCGATGAAGCCGAAGCCGGCGGTACCGTCAAGGCAGCCCGGGCCGCCTGACGCCACGCGACCAGCGGAGGAGACAAATGGAAGAAAACAATGAGGCCCGCGAGCGCGAGCCCGCCGTGCATTCGCTCGACCACTACGCACTGACGGTGCCGGACCTGAGCGTCGCGGAGCACTTCCTCGGCGCATTCGGGCTGACAGTCGTCAGGCAAGACGACACGCTGGAAGTGCTCGCTCAGGACGAACGCGTCTGGGCCCGGTTCTTCCCCGGCGAGCGCAAGGCCCTGGCCTACCTGAGCTTCAACTGTTTCGCGGGGGATTTCGAAGGCATCTGCCGGAAGCTGCTCGCCGCCAACGTTACGTTTGCCAGCGACGCCGCCCATGCCACGGCCGAAGGACTGTGGTTCCTTGATGCCGACGGCAACCTGATCCAGGTCAAGGCCGGGCCCAAGACCTCGCCCAGCGCAAAAAGCCCGCTGAAGAACATCCACGGCCCAGCGGACATGCGCGGCGCGACCTTCCGCAACCGGGTCGGCAAGATCCGCCCGCGGCGCCTGTCGCACGTGCTGCTGTTCACGCCGGACGTATCCCGCGCCGTCGCGTTCTACCACGACACGCTAGGCCTGCGCCTGTCCGACCGCTCGGGCGACGGCATTGCCTTCACCCACGCGCCGCACGGCTGCGACCATCACCTGCTGGCCTTCGCCAAGAGCTCGGCGCGCGGCTGGCACCATGCCGCATGGGATGTCGCCAGCGTGGACGAAGTCGGCCAGGGTGCGGGGCAGATGGCGGTCGCCGGCTACAAGGAAGGCTGGGGCACCGGGCGCCATGTGCTGGGCTCGAACTTCTTCCACTACGTGCGCGATCCCTGGGGCTCGTTCTGCGAGTACTCGGCGGACATCGACTACATCTCCGCCGGCCATGCGTGGCCGGCCGGCGATTACGCGCCGGAAGACTCGCTGTACCAGTGGGGGCCGGATGTGCCGCCGTATTTCATTCATAACACCGAGGCGGAGTAGAAGCCGCGCTAGCCATACCGCGAACACCATCACGGGCGGATAGGCCCGCCCGTGATGGTGTTCGTCCGTTCGTCTGATCGTCCTCTTGTCGGCCACCGCCTCCGCTACACCGCAGCCGCCTTCTTCACCCTCGCCTTCCCCGCCCCCGCCGCCTTCTGCGCGGCCAGATGCGCCATGACGAGATCCGTCGTCACCTGGAAGTGTTCATGGAGCAGCCGGCATGCCCTGTCGGCATCACCCTGCACCGCCGCGTCCACAATGGCTTCGTGCTCTGCCATGACATCGCGCTTGCGGCCTGACTGCGGGATGTTCATCGACAGCAGCCGGTACCTCGCGGTCTGGTCGCGGAGCAAGGCGGAGAAACGGCGCAGCCAAGGCGACTCGCATCCCGCAACCAGCGCCGCATGAAAGTCCGAATGGGCGTCTTCCCAGTCCGGGTTCATCTGGCGGCCTTCGCCGGGCATGTGCATCGGAATCCGTTTGAGGCGGTGATGCGCGGCGATGAGCTGCCCCTCCCACTCCACGTTGGCGCAGGCGATGGCGTCGCGCAGCGCTTGCGTCTCGATCTGCTGGCGCACGCGGGTGATGTCGAGCAGTTCGCTCTCGGACAACTCGGCAACGCGAAAGCCCTTCTGGTCGATGGCAACGACGAAGCCCGTGGCGCACAGGCGCGACAGCGCCTCGCGCAGGGGGATCACGCCCGCCTGGTAACGCTCGGAGAGTTCCTTGAGCCGCAGCTTGCTGCCGGCGGGCAGCTTGCCCTGGATGATCTCTTCCCGGACCGTGAGCTCGAGAATGGACGCCCAAGTGCGTCCGCCCATGTCCGTGGCGCCGGGTTCGGCGACGTCCGGCGTTGCGGTGGTGTGCCCTTTGGTTGAGGTAGCCAAGTCATCCCCGTTTCATAGATATTCTGCATTTTATCTATTTTTAAGGGCCACCCGTACCAGCGGGGCCCCGATGATGCACGGGAATGGCGGCTTCAGTCAGAAGATGTGCTTTATCCCCAGCATGGCGCCGAGCTGGTTGCCGCCCGGTGCGACATTGCTGCCTGGCGAGCCGGAACTGACGGACAGGCCGAGGTTGCCCCGGTTGTCGATAAAGCCGGCGGTGCCGTAGACGGAGGTCCGCCTGGAGAAGGCGTAGGTGGCGCGTGCGGCGTACAGCCAGGCCTTGTTGGCGCTGTTGTGATAGCGCAGGTAGAAAACTTCGCCGTCCACGCTGAACGCGGACGTGATCGCGTATGACGCACCGGCGTACCACAGGTCGCTGCGCGGCGTCGGGCTGCCATTGTTGTCGCGCCGGATCAGGCCGGCGCCGATCTTGCCCTGGCCCACGTTGGCGTAGCCGTTGACGGACAAGCGGTCGTCCTTCAGGCCGCTGCTGGCCAGGCCGCCGAACGCGCCCGGGCCGCCACGGATGGAATCGTAGGCCGCGCCCACGCCCCAGGTGCCGGTGTCGTACTTCAGCAGCGCGGACCATTCGCGGCAGGCGCGCTGGTCAGCGGGATTCTCGCCGCCGCAGTTGGTGCCCGACGGGCTGGGGCCGGCATTGACTGCATCGCGCCCGAAGCTGTAGGTGCCGCCGATGGTCACACCGCCGAAGGTGCCTTTGTACGACACGGCATTGTCGGCCCGCGCATTCGGCAGGTAGCTGTCGAGCGACGACGTGCCAAAGGTGTTCGGGCCTAGCATGTCAGCTTCCAGCGTGGACCAGAACAGCATCGTGTACTGCCTCCCGAACGCGACCTGGCCCCAGTTGCCCGAGAGGCCGACCCATGCCTGCCTGCCAAACAGCCGGTTGCCCTGGTTCGATGTACCCGAGTCCGGAGCAAAGCCGGACTCCAGCGCGAACTGCGCCTTGAGCCCGTTGCCAAGGTCCTCGGTGCCGCGCAGGCCCCAGCGCGACGGCACCGTGCCCGCCAGGCTGTTCATGCGGGTCACGCTGTCCTTGCTGGCGCCGATATTGTTGACGTACTCGACGCCGGTATCGATAACGCCATAGAGCGTCACCGACTGCGCCTGCGCGAGCGCAGGAACCGCGGCAATGCACGCGGCCGCTAGCCATCTGGTTTTCATCAGTCTCCTCCTGTGGTTGATTTTTTATTTGGTGCTTCGGACTTTCGTGTGGGTACCGCATGCGGGTGCGAGTTGCCGGAAGCAAAACGCTGGTTTGCTCCCCTCTCCCATGAAATGGGAGAGGGGAGCTACGGCAGCGCTGGATTTAGCCCAGCGATGAATCGACCCACATGAAAGTCTGAAGCACCTTTTATTTGTTGATGCTGCGGCGATGCTGGCTAGACTTCGGCGCTATGCGCAGCGACTACCGTCGCCGCCGCCTCGCTACGGCCGGTAGCCAGCGCGAGCACGGGCCCGGCACCCGCCGAGGCCGCACCGCGCCATGCCACGTGGTGATCCGGGCGGATCAGCACAAGTTCCGCGCCATAGAGCGCGCGCACCGCGTCGTCATCCACGCGGACGACATCGAGTTGCATGCCGTTGCGACGCGCGGCCTGGGTCCACGCGTGGGGATCGACATCCGTGAATGCCAGAAGCGTGAAGTCCCGGCCGAACAGATCGAACAGCACCTTGGCGCCGACCACCGCGTGCGGCGCGCGAGCGCCTGGGTAAGCACTGGGCACGTAGCGGTTGGGATCGTCGGGCGGCGGGGCGGTGGATTCGCTCGCCACAATTGGGCTGCCAGCGTAGCGCACGCCGAGTTGCAAACCCGGGATATTGAATTCCTTGCGCGCATGGCTGGCCAGCGCCTGGCCCAGCGCGGCGCGGGCGCGCTCGCCCGCAGAGCCTGCCTCGCCGACGTCCGTGCCAACGCGGATGTTGCCGATGCTGTCCGCCATGCGCCGTGCGAACGCGGTGTTGCGCAGCGCGATGGGCCGCCGCTCAGTGTCATAGGTGTCGAGCAACGCGGCGGGCGCTGCCCCTTGCGTCACCGCGGCGAGCTTCCAGCCAAGGTTGACGGCGTCATCGATGGACGTGTTGTAGCCCATGCCGCCGGTTGGCGTGAACAGGTGCGCGGCGTCGCCGGCCAGGAACATCCGGCCGGACGACATGCGGTCCGCCACCAGCGTGTAGCCGGCCACCCAGGGCATCATCGCAATCAGGTTGAAGTCAAAGCTGGTGCCGACCACCGCGCGCGCTACCGCCGCCGGGTCGATGTCCCGTGCGTCGCAGCCAGCTTCGAGCTGGATGGCCAGCAGGAACGTCTCGACGCCATCGATCGCGATCAGCAGGCCGCGCTGCTGCGCGTTCACGGCCCAGTATTGCCATGCGCGGTCCTTGCCCAGCGCCGCATAGAGATCCTTGGCGCGCAAGTAGATCGACAGCATCTGCCCGCCAAAGAAGTCGCGCTGCTCGCCGCCCTGCCCGGAGTACGCAATGCCCAGCGACTTGCGCACCAGGCTGCGCGGCCCGTCGCAGCCCACCAGGTAGCGCGCCCTGACCTGCCAGCGCGCGCCGCCGTCGGCCGGCATCACGTCGACGGTGACACCATCGTCCGTTTGCGCAACCGCCATGGCCTGCTGGCCGAGATGCAGCTGCACGCTCTGGTAGCTTGCCGCCTGCTGGCGCAGCACCGGCTCGATATACATCTGCTGCGCGCGGTGCGGGAGTTCGGGCGTCGGCCACGCGCCGTCGCCATAGTCGCCAACCGAGGCACGGGAGCTGGCCTGCTCGCGTGAAGGGATCTTGAACCGGGCCAGCTCGACGCCGGCAATCTGCGTGCAATAGACCACGTCCTGCGGATGCCCGGGAGGCAAGCCCAGCGCCCGGATGGCATCGGCAAAGCCACGACGGCGGTAGTGCTCCATCGTGCGCGAAGATGTTGCATTGGCCTTGGGAAAGGCGGGTGGATCCAGGTCATCTTCCAGCAGGACGCAGCTAACATTGCGGCATCCTAGTTCGATGGCCAGCATGAGCCCGGCCGGGCCACCGCCGATGATGGCAACCTCGGTTTGCACTGTCTTCACGATGGTGTTTCCAATCAGTTGATGGTGGCGCCAGTGCGCTTGACCATGTCCGCGTAGCGCGGCGTGTCCTTGCGCATCCATTCAGAAACCTGTTCGCTGGTGCTGCCTGCCGGGACAAAGCCGAAGGTGGCCATCTTGGCCTTGACCTCGGGCGTATCCAGCGCCTCGCGCACCGCCTTGCCGATGGCGGAGATGCGCTCCGGCGGCGTGCCAGCGGGCGCCAGCAGCGCGACCCAGGTCGAGGCCTCGATGCCGCGTGGGCCGCCGGCTTCCTCGATTGTCGGGACGTCCGGCAACGCGACGGAGCGCTTGTGATCCGCTACCGCCAGCACGCGCAGCTTGCCCGCCTGGATCAGCGGCCCAGCCGTGGCGTATGAGCCCAGCGCCCAGGTGACCTCGCCATTGGCTACTGCGGTGTAGAGCTGTGCGGTGTCCTTGAATGGCGCGTGCAGCATCTGCGTGCCGGTGGCGGCCTCAAGCTGGGCGGCGCCCAGGTGGCCGGGGCTGCCGACCGCCCACGAGCCATACGACACCGCGTTAGGGCCGGCCTTGGCGGCGGTCACGAGCGCGGAGATGGACTTGATGGGGCTGTGTGACGAGACCACGAGGAAAAAGGCGGTCCGGTACAGCCCGGTGACCGGCACGTAGTCCTTCACGGGGTCGTACGGCAGCTTCTTGAACAAGCTGGGATTGATGGCCAGATGGCCAACGTCCGCGATGCCCAGCTCGTACCCGGTGGCCGGCGAGCGGCGAGTGGCCTCCATGGCGATGAAGCCGTTGCCGCCCGGGCGGGCATCGACAATCACCGGCTGGTTCCAGTCCCGGCCAAGCCGGTCGCCAATCATGCGGGAGACGGCATCCGGGCCACTGCCGGCCGGGAACGGGCTAAGCAGGCGGACTGGCTTGGCAGGGAATGTCTCGGCGTGTGCAGGCAGCGCGCCGAATAGGCATGCGGCCGCGGCTGCCGCCGCGAGGGGGCCTCGAATCATCTGTGTCTCCGTCCGGTTTTATCTGGTTTTGATTTTTGTTTTTTCAATGCTTGCTTGACCGGATACTAGACGCGCCATGTAGATGCTGAAAGATGGCAAAATCGCTCCGTCGATGCCTATCGGTTATCACTATGAAACTGCATCACCTGCGCGATTTCATCGCCATCGCCGAAACGCGAAGCGTCAGAGGCGCCGCCCGCAAGCTCGGCCTGTCCCAGCCCGCGCTGACACGCAGCCTGCAAGAACTGGAAGGCGAACTCGGCACACCCCTGCTGGAGCGGCACGCCCGGGGCGTCAGCCTTACCGCTATCGGGCAGGCGTTTTTTAGTCGCGCGCACTCGGCGATGGAGGACATCAGGCGGGCGCAGGATGAGGTGGCGCAGATGCTCGGCACGCAAACGGGCGCGGTCTGCGTTGGCCTGTCGAGTGCGGTGTGGCTGGGCATGGCGGCCGAAGTCCATACGGCCTTCCGCAAGCAATACCCTGGCATTCGCTTGCGCATGGTCGAAGGCTTCTTCTCCACGCTGGAAGCAAGGCTGCAGGATGGCACGCTGGATTTCTGTATCGGCCCGCGGCCGGTGCGTGCCATCGGCGATGCGTACCAGATCCAGTTGCTCTTCCAGAACGAGCGCCTCGTGGTTTGCCGCAAAGGCCACCCCATGCGCGCAGCGAAGCGGCTCAAGGAACTGGTGGACGAAGAGTGGATCCTGACCGGCGTGCGCGAACGCGTCGAAGCCGAGTTCGAGGAACTGTTCAGCAGCCATGGCCTGAGGACACCCGTGGCCATGACGCAGGCGGAATCCATGGTCGGCGTGGCAGTGCTGCTCGGCTCGACCGACGCGCTGGCGGTGCTGCCCAGGCAATGGGTCAACTCGCCGCTGCTATCCCAGGTGATCGAGGCGATCCCCATCAGGGAACGCATCGACGGCCCTGATATCGTCCAGATTTCGCGGGCCGGGGTCCCGCTCACGCCGGCTGCGCAGCAATTGGCCACGCTGTTCGAGCGGGCAGCGGGATACTACACTGCCCGCTCCAAGTAGCGGGTCTTTTGACCTCTGTCGATCAATACGTATTGAACATGCGCTGGAGCTCGCGCGATTCGGTGGTCTTCGTCAGGCCCAGCATCAAGAGGATGCGTGCCTTCTGCGGATTGAGCGTGTCCGAGACGACGAAGCCCTGCTTGTCGTCATCCACCTCGCCGTTGCGGGCCACAATGCCCTGGCCCACGCGGGACGAGCGCACGATGGTGACGCCCTTGCCGTGTGCGGCAACCAGCGCCGGCAACATCCTGGTCGACACGCTGCCATCGCCGACGCCGGCATAAACCACGCCCTTGCTGCCAGCCCCGACGAATGCGTTGAGCGCCGAAGGCGTGACCTCCGCGTAGCTGTAGGCAATATCGACCCTCGGCAAAGCGGTGAGGTTCGTCACATCGAACTCCGTGTCAGCCGTGTTCTTGCGGGTGGACACATGATAGAACTCCGTCCTGCCCCCCTGAATATAGCCAAGCGAGCCCAGTTCCGGCGCCTTGAAGGTGTCCACCGTGAACGTATTCGTCTTGGTGACGTCCCTCGCCCCGAGGATGTGATCGTTCATCACGACCAGCACGCCCTTGCCGACGGCGTTCGGACTCGCCGCCACGGAGACGGCGTTGTAGAGGTTCAAGGGACCGTCCGCGCTATGGGCGGTGGAAGGCCGCATCGAGCCGGTCAGCACAACCGGCTTGCGGCTCTTTACCGTCAGGTTGAGGAAGTACGCCGTCTCCTCCATCGTGTCGGTGCCGTGCGTGACCACCACACCGGCCACATCGGGCTGCGCCAGTGCCGCATTCACTTTCTTGGCCAGGTTGAGCCAGTGATCGACATCCATGTCCGAGCTGTCGATCTGGTAGACCTGCTCGCCGCTGATATTGGCCACCTTCCGCATTTCCGGCACCGCATCGACCAGCCTCTCGATTGCCACCTTGTTGGTCGAGTAGCCGACAACCGTGGTTTTTTCCGCCCCTGTTTCCGCGATGGTGCCTCCTGTTGCGAGGATCACGACGTGCGGCAACGACTTCGTTGCCGCGGGCATGGGTTGGGCCTGGGCTTGCGCCTGAGCACAGTGCATTGTCGAAAACGCGGCAATGACAACAAGCGACCGAATATAGAAAGCGGCTTTCATTTCTGTTCCCTGAATACGTGAATGTCTGAGCGGCTGGCCGGCCTCGCATCGAGTCGATGCGAGGCCGGCCAGCCATGGTGTTCTCCGCCACCATGCCTTGGGGCACCCGCAGAACACCGGTGAAGATCGACTGACAGCAGCCACGCTGATCCGGGCCAGGGGAATGCGCCAAGCGGGTGCCAGCAGTCTTGAGCGGATAGTAGGAGGCACAAAAAAGGACGTGATGCTGGTACCGCATGCCGTCATGCGGATGAGGCATAAATAGGGTAAACGCTAGCCACCGCGCCGGATCGGAGCGGATAGTCTTCCGTGCAGTCGCATCACCGCCGGAGGTATGGACATGGAAGTCAAATGGATCGAGGACTTCATTGCCCTCACGCAGTACCAGAGCTTTTCACGCGCGGCGGAGATCCGCAACGTCACCCAGTCGGGCTTCAGCAGACGCATCCAGGCGCTCGAGCAGTGGGTGGGCGCCGACCTTGTCGACTGGAGCACTTACCCCCCCACTCTCACGCCCGCCGGGCGTCTGTTCGAGGAAGCGGCGGACGACGTCCTGAGCAAACTGGTCGATACGCGCGCCATTATCCGGTCCGAACATCGCATGCCAGGACCCGGCCTTCAGATCGCGGCCGGACACACGATATCCCTGAACTTCCTGCCGGGCTGGTTCAACGCTGTGCGCAGGCATGTCGGCGACCTGCGCGCGCGCGTGATTCCCACCAATGTGCATGACTCCGTGCTCACCCTGGTCAATGGCAATTGCGACCTGATGTTCGCTTACGACCACCCGGGCCTGCCCTTGCACCTGGACCCGGTCAAGTACCCATATCTGAGCGTGGGACAGGATACGTTCATGCCCGTGAGCAAGCCCAACCAGCGACTGGGGCCCTTGCATCGGCTGCCGGGCACGCACGGCCATCCCCTGCCATTGATCTCCTACACCAGCACGAGCTATTTCGGCCGTTGCCTCGCCCTGCTGTTGAGCCGTGCCGACACGCAGCCTATGCTCCGACTCGACTATGAGTCGGATATGGCGGAGGTGCTCAAGAAGATGCTGGTGGCGGGAGAAGGCATTGCCTGGCTACCGAAAAGCGCGATCGAGGCAGAGCTGGCCTCCGGGGCACTGGTCCCCGCCGGCGGCTCGTCCTGGTCCATCGACCTGGATCTTCGCGTGTACCGGAACCAATACAACCGCAACGAACACCTCGATACGCTCTGGCGCTATCTCAGCACGCTCTGAGCGCGCAGGCAAGGGGCGCACGCTCGTTTACCCGAACTATGCGCCGCAGGCATAAGGGCTTGCGGGACTCGCATCACGGGGCCCGCTCCCTTTCGTAGTATCCGTCCATGCACTGACCGCACCGGCCTTCCAAGCCAGGCCCCGGATTCACCGGAGGGGCCGGCGCCGTGCAACAGGCCACGGATTCAGCTCCGGCTGATTCCGGCATGAGACCTCACTGGACGGAGCAAAATGAAAAATCGCCTCACCGCAACCATTCTCGCCGGCATGGTGCTCGGCATCGCCGTCGGCTACGCGTGCCACAACATGGCGCCGGACGCCGACTCGGCCAAAGCCATTGCCGGCTATTTCTCGATCATCACCGACATCTTTCTCCGCCTGATCAAGATGATCATCGCGCCGCTCGTGTTCGCGACGCTGGTCTCGGGCCTGTCCGGCATGGAAGGGACCAGCGATGTGCGCCGTATCGGCATGCGCTCGGTGGGCTGGTTTGTCTGCGCATCCCTGATGTCGCTCACCCTGGGACTGATGCTCGCCAACCTGCTGCAACCCGGCGCGGGGCTGAACCTGACGCCGAGCAGTGCCGATGTCGCCACGGGCCTGAATACGGCTGGCCTCAACTTCAGGGACTTTATAACCCACGCCTTCCCGACCAGCCTTCTCGACGCGATGGCGCGCAACGACATCCTGCAGATCCTGGTCTTCTCGGTGCTCTTCGGTGTTGTGCTCGGCGTGCTCAAGAACGACCCGCGAGTGACGCCGCTTGCGCGCACCGTCGATGCACTGGTGCCCGCGATGCTCAAGCTCACCGACTATGTCATGGCGCTCGCGCCGATTGGTGTATTCGGCGCCATCGCATCGGCCATCACCCTGCACGGGCTCGATGTGCTGACGACCTACGGTAAGCTCATCGGCAGCTTCTATATTGGACTCGCCGTGCTCTGGGCCCTGCTGATCGGCGTCGGCTATGCCTTCCTGGGCCGCCCGATCTGGACGCTCCTGAAGGCCGTGCGCGAACCGGCCATGCTCGCGTTCTCCACCGCCAGCAGCGAGGCGGCATATCCGCGGCTGACCGAGAAGCTCGAGGCGTTCGGCGTCGACAAGAAGGTGGTTGGTTTCACCCTGCCCCTGGGCTATGCATTCAATCTCGACGGCTCGATGATGTACCAGGCGTTCGCGGCGATCTTTATCGCGCAGGCGTTCGGCATCGACATGCCGCTGTCGCAACAGATCCTGATGCTGCTGGTGCTGATGGTGAGCAGCAAGGGCATGGCTGGCGTTGCACGGGGTTCGGTGGTGGTGGTTGCCGCCGTCGCGCCGATGTTCCACTTGCCGCCGTCCGGTGTCGTGCTGATCCTTGCGATCGACCAGGTGCTGGATATGGGGCGTACCGCAACCAACGTCATCGGCAACAGCATCGCCACCGCGGCCATTGCGAAATGGGAAACGCGCCGGGCCACGCGCAACGAGGAACAAAGCTTCGACAGCTTGCAGGGGGAAGTGAAATGACTACGACACCTGATGCGCAAGGCCGCCGCTCCTTTGGCGTGATCGGTGGTCTTGGCGCACTGGCTAGCGCCGACGTGTTCTTCAAGCTGATCAAGTCGACGCCTGCACGCAACGATTCGGAGCACTTCGACATCGTCCTGGAGCAGCATCCGTTTCGAAACGCGAGCCTCACCACGGCCGCGACCACGGAGCGCAAACTGTACATCTTCGACATGATTCGCGCCTTCGAGCGGCGCGGCATCGATGCGGTGGTGCTGCCCTGCTTTCTCAGCCACACCTTCATCGACGAGCTGGCGGCGAACTCTCCGCTCCCCATCATCAACATGATGGAGGCGCTGCACAATCATGTGCGGCGCAAGTTCCCGACGCTCCGGCGCATAGGGGTGCTCGGTTCGGACTACACGCGCAGCAAGCATCTGTTCGAGCGCTACTTCGCCAGTCCGGAGTTCGAGGTATTGCACCCACGGATTGAAGGCGGCGTGGATCGCGTGACGCGCGCGGTGTATGACGCCGACGGCATCAAGAGCGGAAACCTGCGTGGCCGCCCTATCGAACTGTTGCGCGATGCCTGTGGCGACCTGATCGGCCAGGGCGCGCAACTGATCCTGCCCGGCATGACCGAGATATCCCTTGTGCTCGACGAAATCGGGCCCCTGCCGGTGCCGGTTGTCGACTCGAATCTCGCCTATGCGCAGTACGTGGTTTCAGGTCGGTATGCGGCGCCCGGGAAACAGTTCAAGGTCGGCGTGGTGGGCGGCGTCGGTCCTGCTGCTACCGTTGACTTCATCCAGAAGATCGTACGCCATACGCCCGCGACGCGCGACCAGGACCATATCAAGCTGCTGGTCGAGCAGAATCCGCAAATTCCGGATCGCACCGAGAACCTCGTCGGCGAGGGACCCGACCCGACGATTTCCCTGTATGCCACGTGCAAGAAGCTGGAGGCGGGAGATGCCGACATCGTTGCCATTCCGTGTAACACGGCGCATGCCTTTGTCGAGCGCGTGCAGCCCTATCTCAATATCCCGATCGTCAATATGCTGACGGTCACCGCGGAGTCCTTGCGCAAGGCGTTTCCAGGCCTGCACAAGGTCGGCGTACTGGCCACGTCCGGCACGGTGGCCAGCGGCGTGTACAGGAAAGCCCTTGAAACCCATGGTTTCGAGCAGGTCGTGCCAGGCCCCGGCCTCCAGGCTCGCGTGATGCATGCCATCTACGGTCCTCATGGTGTCAAGGCCGGCTTTACGACTGGCGAATGCGTCGACGACCTTGTCGCGGCGGTCGAGGAAATGGCGGCCCGCGATGTCGAAGTCGTCATCCTGGCCTGCACCGAATTGCCCTTGCTCCTGCCGCAGGCGCAAATGCGCTGTGCCAACGGCCGCGTCATCACGCTGATCGACCCGACGGATGTGCTGGCAAGACACTGCGTCGCCTGCGCGATGGGTGACGCCAAGCCCAATCCGTGAGATTGCACGCCGGTGCCCCCCTTCCGGCATCTCCACCCCAACGAGCATGTCAACCTGGGGCAGGGCACAAACGATGTCTACCCCGCCACGCTGAGGGTGGCCGCCTTAATCCACCTTGTTGAACAAGCTGCTCCCATGGTCGTGCAGCAGGGCAATCAGCCGGCCGGCCGCCGGCGATAGCGCCACATCCTTGCGATAGGTCACGCCAAAATTGCGCACCAGCGTGGTCGCCGCCAGCGGCACCTCCTCCAGTTGCCCGCCGCTTGCGCGCAAGGTGCGCCGCGAGACAAAGGTCAGTAGTTCGGTGTTGGCGACCACGCGCGGGATCAGCGGGATGGAGTTGGTCTCGATCTGCGCCACGGGCCGGGGCAGGTCGCGCGATTCGAAGGCATGGTCCAGCCAGGTCCGGCTGGCCACTGCGCGGTTGGGCAGCGCCCACTGATAGCCGGCGAGCTTGTCCAGCGTGACGCGCCGGGTCTTGAGGATCGGATGGCCCGCCACCGCGGCCACCACCACGGTGTCCTTGAGCAGCGTCTCGCAGTGAAACTCCTCTTCCTCCTCGGGCACGAAGCCCAGCACCAGGTCCAGCCGCCCCTCCCGCAGCTCGTCGCGCAGCTCGTAGTTGTTGCGGATGGTGAGCTGCAGCATCACGTTGGCGGCTTGCCCGAGCAGCATGCTGCAGATCCGCGGCAGCAGGTATTCCGCACCGAGCGGCCCGCTGCCAAGGCGCACGGTGCCGGCCACGCCGCGCGCGATGGCGCCCACCTCGTCGCGCAGCAGGTCGGCCTCCTGCAGCAGCGACGTGGCGCGCGCGCGCAGGGCGATGCCGGCCGTGCTGAGCTTTTGCCCTCTGCCCTCGCGCTCGAACAACTCGGCGCCAAGCGACGCCTCCAGCCTGTCGATGGCCTTGGTGAGCGTGGGCTGGCTGCGGTGCACCAGCTCGGCCGCGCGGCGGAAGTTGCCCGCGCTGGCCACGGCAAGGAAGTACTTGAGATCGCGAAGGTCCATGGGAGCGTGCTGCCGGGGCAGTCCTGACTGATTACTTTTTTTGAACAGATGCCAAAAATTATAAGCTGGACGGAAACTATTGAGCGAGCAAGAATTCGGCATCGCACTGGGCCTTTGCCCAACGCCTTGATCAGCCTGAGCGCCATGCCAACTACCGTACTCGTCACCGCCCCCCGCCTGGCTCCGGCCGGCGTCCGCCTGCTGGAAGCAGCGGGCGCGCGGATTCTCTACCTTACCGATGCGAACGGCGCCAACGAGGCTGGCGAGGTGGCCCGCACCCTCGCTGCCGAGCCCGTGGACGCCGTCATCTCGCGCACGGTCGCACTGAGCGGCGCCGCCATCGCGGCATGCCCCACGCTGAAAGTCATTTCCAAGCACGGCGTGGGCGTCAGCAATATCGATGTGCAAGCCGCCACCGCGCGCGGCATTCCCGTCTATGTCACGCCCGGCGCCAACGCCCAGTCGGTCGCCGAGCTCACGCTTGGCCTGATGTTCGCGGCGGCGCGGCGCGTGACGTGGATGGACCGGGAGCTCCATGCCGGCCGGTGGTCGCGCGCGCAGGATGGCATCGAGCTGCACGGCCGCACGCTGGGGCTGGTTGGTTTCGGGCAGGTCGCCCAGCGCGTGGCCACCGTCTGCCTGGCGCTCGGCATGCCGGTGGTGGCGTTCGACCCGGCGCTGGCCGGGCGCGCCAGCCCTGTTGCAGGCGTGGCGCTCGCCGATTCCCTCGACGCGCTGCTTGCCGCCAGCGACGTGCTGAGCCTGCACGTGCCCCTGAACCAGCACACCCGCAACATGCTGGCCGCGCCGCAGTTCGCGCGGATGCGGCGCGGCGCCATCCTGATCAACACCGCGCGCGGCGAGGTGGTGGACGAGGCCGCGCTGGTAGCCGCGCTGCAAAGCGGGCAGCTCTACGCGGCCGGGTTGGACACCATGGCCATCGAGCCCCTGCCCGCGCACAGCCCGCTGGCCGCGCTGGACAACGTGGTGCTCACGCCCCATGTGGGTGGCTCCACGCCTGCGGCGCTGGCCACGATGGCAAGCGATGCCGCGCGCAATGTGCTCGGCTTCCTGCAAGGCAAGCCGCCCGCCGCCACCGCCTGCGTCAACCCGCAGGTGCTGGCCGTCCTCGGCGCGTAACACCACACCCCACACAACAGCAAGACACCAGGAACGCTGACATGAGCAACGAAGCCACCCAGGCATGGCCCGCGGGCTACCGGATCAACCCTTGCGCCGCCGGCCCCGCGCCAGACATCGTCGCGGCCTTCCGGGAGATGCCGGTGGCCGCCATTGGCGATGCCATGAGCCGCAACATCGGCACCATCGGCCTGCGCCCGTATCACAGCCGCCCCGACACCGTGCTGTGCGGGCCGGCCGTGACCGTGCGCGTGCGCCCGGGCGACAACCTGATGATTCACAAGGCGCTGATGATGGTCCGCCCCGGCGATGTGCTGGTGATCGACGGCGGTGGCGACATCACGCAGGCACTGGTTGGCGGCCTGATGCGCACCACGTGCGTGGCCAAGCAGCTCGGCGGGCTGGTGATCGATGGCGCCGTGCGCGACGTGCTGGAGTGGGCCGACGACGGCATGCCCATCTTCGCGCGCGGCCACACCCACCGCGGCCCGAGCAAGGACGGCCCCGGCGAGGTCAACGTGCCGGTGTCATGCGCCAGCATGGCCGTGATGCCAGGCGACCTGATCGTGGGCGACGCGGACGGCGTGATCGCGGTGCCGGCAGCCGAAGCCGCTGACGTCCTGCAGCGCACCCGCGCCCACCTGCTGAAGGAAGCAAAGATCCGCGCCGACAACGCCGCCGGCACCTCGGACCCCGAGCGCTTCGATGCCGCGCTGCGTGCCAAGGGACTGCCGGTCTGAATCCGGCAGGGCACGCCCGCAGGGATACCTAGAAAAACAGGAGACAAGACATGCAACGACGCCATTTCCTCCAGGCCAGCGCCGCCATGACGCTAGTCGCCACGGGCCTTGCCCAAGCGCAAGGCCCGTGGCCACAAAAGCCGATCCGCCTCGTCGTGCCCTTCCCGCCGGGCGGAGGCACCGACACCACCTCGCGCCTGATCGCCGAGAAGCTGACCCTGAGCGACCAGTGGACGCTGGTAATCGACAACAAGCCGGGCGCGGGCGGCAACATCGGCCTGGACGCGGTAGCCAAGTCCGCGCCGGACGGCTACACCATCGGCATGGGCCAGGCCGCCAACCTGGCGATCAACCCCGCGCTGTACCCGAAGATGCCGTTCGATCCGTTGAAGGATTTCACGCCCGTTGCCGGCGTGGCGGAGCAGCCCGTGGTGCTGGTGGTGCGCCAGGATTCCCCGCTGCGCACGCTGGCCGACTTCATCAAGGCAGCCAAGGCGCGCGACGGCGACATGGGCATCGCGCAGGCCGGCAACGGCACCGTGGGCCACCTGGCCGGCGAGATGCTGGCGCGGCGCGCGCTTGTGCGGGTGCTGCAGGTGCCGTACAAGGGCGCCGGCCCGGCCATGACCGACCTGCTCGGCGGGCAGGTGGACGCCTACTTTGGCAACGCCGTCTCCGTCATGCCGCAGCTATCCGCCGGCAAGATCCGCGCGCTGGCGGTGACCTCGGCCAAGCGCCTTTCCTCGCTGCCATCCGTGCCAACGGTGGCCGAGCAAGGATTCGCCGGTTTCGAAGCCGCCACCTGGCTGGGCCTGGTCGGCCCCGCCGGCCTGCCGGCCGACATCACCGCACGCCTCAGCGCGGCGACCATCAAGGTGCTGGCGCGCCCGGACGTGCAGCAAAAGCTGGCGCAGGAAGGCAGCGTGCCCACGCCCCAGACCTCGCCGCAATTTGCCGCCCACATCCGCGCCGAACACGCCAAATGGGGCGCGCTGATCCGCGAGACGCAGATCAAGCTGAGCTGACAGCCCCAACCTGCAGGTATGTGAACCGCCGAGTTCTTGCGAGCGCCCGCCCTCTCCCCCGGCCCCTCTCCCACAAGTGGGAGAGGGGAGCCAACCAGCGGGACCAGAAACGACACGGTCAGACAAACGATTCGGTTCGGCCGTGTTTCCCGCCCCAAGGGGCGGGAAACACCCACGGCGATGCGAAGCGAGCCGTGGAGGTTCACCAAGGCCGTATGGGGCGCCTCGGGATTCGGCGAAAAGAGCGGAAAAGAGGGACCCATGTCTGAGTATCGCCTTAAG